>CAYNPY010000033.1:23411-35250 GCA_964399195.1 uncultured Fibrobacteraceae bacterium | reverse complement strand
CCGGCGGACGCCTTCGAGTGCGCCGTGGAGGCCTGCCGCATCGCGGTGGAGTACATGACCCCGGTGATCCTGCTGAGCGACAACTACATCGCCAACGGCGCCGAGCCCTGGAAGCTGCCGGCGATCGAAGACCTGCCGCGGTTCGAGGTCAAGTTCGTGACCGACCCCGAGGGCTACTGGCCGTACAAGCGCGACGAGAAGCTGGCGCGCCTGTGGGCCAAGCCCGGCACGCCGGGCCTGATGCACCGCATCGGCGGCCTGGAGAAGCACGCCGTCACCGGCAACGTCTCCTACGATCCGGACAACCACCAGATCATGTGCGAGACGCGGCTGGCCAAGGTGATGGGCGTGCGGGAAAGCATCCCGACGCCGGTGTACCACGGCCCGGACGCGCCCGACCTGCTGGTGGTGGGCTGGGGCTCCACCTACGGCGCCATCCGCAGCTCGGTCGAGGCCCTGCAGCGGGAGGGCAAGCGCATCGGTCGCCTGCAGCTGCGGCACCTGTACCCGCTGCCGAAGGGACTGCCGGAGATCTTCGCCGGCGCCCGGCGGATCGTGATCCCGGAGATGAACTTCGGACAGCTCGCGCGCTACCTGACCAGCGAGTACCCGCAGTTCATGTTCGAGACCCATTACAAGGTCAAGGGCAAGCCCTTCTTCGCGCCCGAGCTGAAGGCGCACTTCCGCAAGATCCTGGAGGAAATGGCATGAGCGAGCTGCAGCAACTGAAGGCCAAGGACTTCAAGTCCGACCAGGAGATCCGCTGGTGCCCGGGCTGCGGCGACTACTCGATCATCGCCGGCGTCCAGAACGTGCTGGCCGACATAGGCGTCGCGCGCGAGAACGTGGTCATGGTCTCGGGCATCGGCTGCTCCAGCCGCTTCCCGTACTACATGGAGACCTACGGCTTCCACGGGATCCACGGGCGCGCCAACGCGATCGCCACGGGCGTCAAGGTCGCCAACCCGGATCTCCAGGTCTGGGTCATCACGGGCGACGGCGACGGGCTGTCCATCGGCGGCAACCACATGATCCATTCGCTGCGGCGGAACGTGGACCTGAAGATCATCGTCTTCAACAACGAGATCTACGGCCTGACCAAGGGGCAGTACTCGCCCACCTCGCCGCAGGGCCTGCAGACGAAGACGTCGCCGTTCGGCTCGGTCGACGCCCCCTTCAACCCGCTGATGCTGGCGCTGGGCTCGGGCGCGACGTTCGTCGCGCGGACGCTCGACACGCAGCCGAAGCACATGAAGGAGGTGCTCGCGGCGGCGGCGGCGCACAAGGGCTCGGCCTTCGTCGAGGTCTGGCAGAACTGCGTCATCTTCAACGACGGCGCGTTCAAGGCCTGGACGGACAAGACCACGCGGGACGAGCAGACGATCATGCTCCAGGCCGGCCAGCCCATGGTCTTCGGCAAGGACCATGACAAGGGCCTGAAGATCGACGGCTTCGCGCTGAAGGTCGTGCCGGCGGCCGAGGCCTCGAGCTGGGACCCGACCTCCGAGTCGGCGGGCCCGGCGTTCGTGATGACGCAGCTGGACAACGACCCGGCGATGCCGCGTCCCTTCGGCGTCTTCCGCTCGGTCCGGCGCCCGACGCTGGACGAACTGGTGCAGGAGCAGATCGCCACCGTGACCCGGAAGCGGGGTCCGGGCGCGCTGAAGGACCTGCTCTACACTTCGGACTGCTGGACGGTCGGGTAGGCGACCGACCTTCCCGTCCCGAGCGCCGTCCCCCGCGCGGGGGGCGGCGCTCGCGCGTGCGAGCGGCGCCGCCGGGGCCGTCGTTGCCGGGACCGGAGCGCTCGGTTATGCTGGCCCGGGGCGCGAACCGCCCGGCTGCCGCCGGGCCAGACTGGCGGAGGAACATGAGACTGGGCGACTGGCGCTTCCGGGCCTTCCACGACGGCCGCTTCAAGCTCGATGGCGGCGCCATGTTCGGTGTCGTGCCGAAGGTCTTCTGGGAGAAGGAGCACCCGGCCGACCCGAGCAACCGCATCGACCTGGTCCTGCGCTGCCTGCTGGCGGAGACCGGCGACCGGCGCGTGCTGGTCGACGTCGGGATGGGGGACCGCTGGAGCGCCAAGCAGGTGGGCGTCTACGCCATCGAGAGGCGCCCCCGCCAGCTCACGGCCGAGCTGGCCGAGGCCGGGATCACGCGCGAGTCGATCACGGACGTCGTGCTGACGCACCTGCACTTCGACCACGCCGGCGGCGCGCTGCGCGACAGCGAGGACGGACTGGAACCGGTGTTCCCCAACGCGCGCCACTGGGTCCAGAAGCGGCACTGGGACTGGGCCCACGATCCCAGCGAGCGCGACCGCGCCAGCTTCCGCCGCGAGGATTTCGACCTGCTCGAGACGCGCGGTCAGCTGCAGCTGGTCGACGGCGCCGCCGAGATCATGCCCGGCGTGCGCGTGACACCCGTCAACGGCCACACCACGGGCCAGCAGGTCGTCGAGTTCCACACGGGGCAGGGCGTCGTCGCGTACGTCGGCGACCTCATCCCCTTCCTCAGCCAGTTGCACGTGCCCTGGATCATGGGCTTCGACCTGAATCCGCTGCTGACGGTCGCGGAGAAGAAGAAGTTCCTCACGCGCGCGGTCGAGGACGACTACATCCTGGTGTTCGAGCACGACCCGCGATTCGAGGCCGCCACCGTCCGCTTCGCCGACGGGCGCTTCCAGCCCGACCAGGTCTTCACGCTGGCGTCCGGCCGGCCCGCGCCCGGGGTGTCCGCGTGAGCGGCGACCGGCGGCAGGACGCGCTTCCGGACGCGGCCGCGGCGGCCGGCGGCAGCGCGCCCGGCCGCAAGCCGGACTGGCTGCGCATGACGCGCCAGGGCGGGGCCGAGTACAACGACCTCAAGCGCCTCCTGCGCACGTCGCGGCTCAACACCGTCTGCGAGAGCGCCAATTGCCCCAACCGCGGGGAGTGCTTCAGCAGCCGCACGGCGACCTTCATGCTGCTCGGCGAGGTCTGCACGCGCCACTGCACGTTCTGCAACATCCCCGGCGGCCGCGTCGCGGCGGTCGACGCGGACGAGCCACGGCGCGTGGCCGAGGCGGTCCGCGAGCTGGGCCTCAAGTTCGCCGTGGTCACCTCGGTCAACCGGGACGACCTGCCCGACGGCGGCGCCGCGCACTTCGCGGCGACGATCCGCGCGATCAGGCGCGCGGTGCCCGGCTGCGGCGTCGAGGTGCTCATCCCCGACTTCCTGGGCGACGCGCTGGCGCTCGAGACGGTGCTCGAGGCGCGACCCGAGATCCTCAACCACAACCTCGAAACGGTGCCGCGGCTGTACCCCGCGCTGCGACCGCAGGCCGATTACCGCCGATCCCTGCAGGTGCTCGGCCGTGCGCGGCAATGGGCGGACGGGTTCGGCGCCGCGGTGCGCGTCAAGACCGGCATCATGGTCGGGGTCGGCGAGACCTGCGACGAGGTGTTGGACCTGATGCGCGACGCGGTGGCGCACGGCGTCCAGGTCCTGACGATCGGCCAGTACCTGCAGCCGACCGCGGCGCACCACCCGGTCGCGCGCTGGGTCCCGCCCGACGAGTTCGCCCGCTACGCGGAGGCGGGCCGCGCCTGCGGACTGGAGTGGGTGGAGGCGGGCCCGCTGGTGCGCTCCAGCTACCACGCGCGCGAGCAGGCGCAGGGCGACAGCGACTGGCGCGAACGGCCGGGCGCCGCCGGCGCCGGCCGCGGATGACCGCCGGCCGCCGCTGGCTGCTGCGGGCCGCGCTGGCCTACGCGGCGATCCTGCTGGCGGTCGTGGCGGGACTGGCCCACCTGCACGAAAATTCCCGCCGCCTGCTCGACGAAGCGATGGGCCAACGCCTGCTGGGCCTGGCCCGCGGCGTGGCCGCGCTCTGCGACGGCGAGGCCGTCGCGCTGGCCACGCTGGAGGGGGCCGGCGGCGGGATCTACCTGCAGGAACTCGCCGCCATCTGCGCGGCGCTGGTCGAGGCCGAATCGCTGGCCGAGATCACGCTGACGGACGCCGACTCGGGCGTCGTGCTGATGACCACGTCGCCGGCCCTGCGGGTGGGCGAGGTCGACGCCTTCCTGGAACTCGATCCGGCGGCGGTGGCCGCCGCCCGCGGCGGGCTGGCGACCGCCGGCCCGCTCTACCGCGGCCCGGGCGGGGGGGCCTTCCAGAAATCGGCCCACGCGCCGGTTTTCAATTATTCGAGCGAGGGCACCTACCAGGTCGGCGTGCTGACCGTCAGCGGCAGTCCCGACTTCTTCGTCGCGTTGGAGCGCCTGCGCCGCGCGGCGGGGCTGACGGTGGCGGTCGTCGTGGCGGTGCTGGCCGTGCTCGGCGTGGCGCTGCAGCGGATCGTCGCCGCCCTCGACCGCGCGCGCGAGGCCGCCCTGCGGCAGGAGAACCTGGCGGCGATCGGCCGGATGACGGCCGGCATCGCGCACGAGATCCGCAATCCCCTGGGCATCATCCGCGGCGCGGGCCAGCACCTGGAGCGCGTGCTGGACGGCGCCGGCATCACCGACGAGGTGGCGGCCTTCATCCCCGAGGAGGTCGATCGCCTGGACCGCATCCTGACCGGCTACCTTGCGCTGGGGAGCGGCCAGCAGGGACCGGTCGAGGAGTTCGACCTGGTGACCTGCCTGCGGCGCGGCGCGCGCCTCCTGGCGGCGGAACTGGCGGCGGCCGGCGTCACCGTCGACGGCCCCGACCCGGCGCCGCCGCTGACCGTCAGCGGCGACCCCCGGCGCCTGCAGCAGGTCTTGCTGAACCTGCTGCTGAACGCCCGCGACGCCATGCCCGGCGGCGGCCGTGTGACCGTCGCCGTCACGGCGCCGCCGGGAGCCTCGCGGGCGACGGTGACCGTGGCGGACGAGGGGACCGGCCTGGCGGGCGCCGACCCGGCCCGGCTCTTCGAGCCGTTCCGGACCACCAAGGAGAAGGGCAGCGGCCTGGGGCTGGCCATCTCCCGCCGCATCGTGGAGGATATGGGCGGCAGCCTGGACCTGCGCGACCGCCGTGACCGGGCGGGCGCCGAGGCGATCCTGACGCTGCCGCTGCACGCCGGCGGGAGGAGTTGAGGCCGTGGCCAGGGTGCTGATCGTCGACGACGAGCCCAAGCTGGTGACCCTGCTGAAGTCCGCGCTCGAGCATCGCGGGCACGAGGTGACCGGGGCCGCGGGCGGGGCCGAGGCGCTGTCCCTGGTGACGGACGGCCGTTTCGACGTGGTGTTGACCGACCTGCGCATGGAACCGGTCGACGGCCTGGCGGTCCTGGCCGGCGTGCGCGAGCACTGCCCGGACACGGCGGTCATCATCCTGACCGCCTATCCGGAGGTCAAGGGCGCGGTCGAGGCCTTGCAGCGCGGCGCGCGGCACTACCTGACCAAGCCGTTCAACTTCCAGGAGGTGGCCCTCGCCGTGGAGCAGGCGGCCGCGGCGGCGGCGCTTGCGCGCGAGAACCGCGCGCTGCAGCGCACCGTCGCCCAGCTGGGCGGCGGGCCGGAGATCATCGGTTCGGCGCCCGCCACCGTCGAGCTGCGGCGCCTCGTGGCCCAGGTCGCGCCGGCGGACGCCACCGTGCTCATCCGCGGCGAGAGCGGGACGGGCAAGGAGGTGGTCGCGCGCGCCCTCCACGCCGCCAGCGCGCGCGCCGCCGGCCCGTTCATCGCCGTCAACTGTGCCGCGATCGCCGAGTCGCTGCTCGAGAGCGAGCTGTTCGGCTACCGCAAGGGCGCGTTCACCGGCGCCGAGGCCGACCGCGAGGGGCTGTTCGAAGCCGCGCGCGGCGGCACGCTGCTGCTCGACGAGATCGGCGAGGCCGGACCGGCCGTGCAGGCGAAGCTGCTGAGGGTGCTGGAGGAGCGCAAGATCAACCGCGTGGGCGACCCGCTCGAACGGCAGGTGGACGTGCGCGTCCTGGCGGCGACCAACCGGCCGCTGGAGGCGGCGATCCGGGGCGGCTCCTTCCGCGAGGATCTCTACTACCGCCTGCTCGTGTTCCCGCTCGACGTGCCGCCGCTTCGCGAGCGGCTGGACGACATCCCGCTGCTGGCGTCGCATTTCCTGGCGCGACTGGGCCGGCGCGAGGCGGCGTTGCCGGCGGCCGCGCTGCCGCGCCTGCGGGCCCACGCCTGGCCGGGCAACGTGCGCGAACTGCGGAACCTCGTCGAGCGGGCGCACATCCTGGCCGGCGCCGGGCCGCTCCGCGACGACCACGTGCGCCTGGACGTGGGCTCCAACCCGCGCGAGGCGCCGCCGCCGGCGGATCTCGACCTCGATCGCAACGCGCGCGCGCTGATCAACGAGGCTCTGCGGCGGGCCGGCGGCAGCAAGACGGCGGCGGCCGCGATGCTCGGCATCACGCGACGGGCGATGTATTCGCGCATGAAGATGCTGGGCATGGACGATGGCCCGGACCGCTAGCGCGGCGCCGGCCGCGGGAGCGGCGTTCCTGCCCGCGCGAGCGCGTACCGGCGCGAACGCCGGCGGGTGCGCGAACGTCCGGCGCGGCGGCGCCTGTCCGCCAACTCTCATTCCTGCAGCGACTTGGGGAGGCGCGGCGGCAGGCCGGCCTGGCACGTTCCCTGCTCCGCTGATCCGGGATGGCGGCGGCAGGCAACCGGGACGGCGATCGGGGCGAGACATGGGAGCCAGACGTGACGGGCGGATCGGGCGGGCGGCGGCGGCGGCGGCCGCCGCCCTGGCCGTCGTCGTGCTGGCGCTCGCGGGCGCGGCCGCGCCCGCGCGCGCGCAGGGTGGCGAGGAGCTGCGCGCCTACCTGGACCGCACGGACGAACTGCTGGACTGGGCCGCCGACCAGGTCGCCGCCAGCGGCAGCGTGCGCGCCCGCGGGGTCCTCGACCAGGCGCTGCAGCTCCAGCGCCGCGGCCGCGACCTGCTGGCGCGCCAGCGTCCCTTCGAGGCGTTCGCCGTGGCCCGGCGCGCCCGCGACGCGATGTGGCACGCGGTGCGTATCTCGCGCGAGGCGGCGGGCCTCGAGGAACGCATCCGGGTGCGGAGCGAGCGCTTCGCCGACCAGCACGCGCAGCTGCTTGAGCGCGCCCGCGAAAGCGGCGACCCGAGGGCCGGGCAGATCCTCGACCGCGCCCGCGAGCAGGCGCAGCGCGCCGCCGACCGCCTCGCCCAGGGCGACCTGGAACTGGCCTGGCGGCTGCTGGAACAGGCCGAGGACCTGCTGCGCCTGGCGGCGCGCCAGCTGGCCGAGGGAGCGGGTCCGGAGCGCGTAGCCCGGGAACTGGAGCGCACCCGGGGCCTGGTGGATGACGCGGGCGCCAGGCTCGAGGACGCCGCGGCCCCGGCCGAGGCGCTGGCCCTGCTGGCGGAAGCGCGTGACGCCCTGGCGCGAGCGGAGGCGGCGGCGCCCGGCGAGCCGGGCGCCGCGCTGCAGTTCTCCGGACTGGCCCGCAGGTTGGCCCAGCGGGCCCTGGCCCTGGCCGGGTCCGACTCCGGGGCCGAGGCCGTGGCGCGCCTGCTGGAGCGCTTCGACATGCGCGCCGCGGAACTGGCCCCGCGTCTGCGCGAGGGGGCGCCCGGCCCGGCGCAGAGGTCCTTCGCGCGCGCGAGCGAGGAGCGCGAGGCTGCGGCCCGGGCGCTGGACGACGGCCGCGTGGAGCGCGCCTTGCGCCACGCGCGATCGGCCCATGACCTGCTCGAGCAGGCGGCGCGGGGACTGCGGTAGGACATGGCGCGACGCCCGCCCGTGGCCCTGCTGCTGATCGTCTGGGCGGCGCTGCCGGTCGCCGGCGCGGCCGCGGCCGGCGACCGGCCGCAGTGGACCCTGGACGCCGCCGTCGGCTACGACAGCTTCACCCACGCCTATTCCCTGGCGACGACCGACACCAGCGAGACGGTCAGCGAAACGCGGGCCGTGCTCGCCTGGGAGGGTCGTTCCGCCGGCGGCGGGCGCGCGGATTGGCGGTTGCGGCTGGAAGGCTCGGCCGGCACCGACCTGTGGCGGGAAAGTCTCGAGGCCGCCTGGCGGCGGCGCGACGCGCGTGGCGTCGAGCGCGTGCGGATCGGCGGCCGGCTGGCCGGTCGGCAGTACCGGTCGGGCACCGATTACGCGCTGGCGAGCGACCAGGGGGAAGGGCGCCTGGACGCCGCGGTCGTGCCGTGGGCGGCTGGCGGCCGCGAAGGCCAGGTCCTCGGTTGGACCGCGGCCACGCGCTACGAGCTCGCCTCGCCGCTGGAACAGGACCAGACGGAGGCGGGGCTGGGCGTGGCCCTGCGCTCGCGCGGCGCGTCGGCGTCCGCCTGGCGCCTCGCGCTCAAGCACGCGGTCCGCAGCTACCCCGACTCGACCGTCATCGACCGTCGGACCTGGAGTCTCGATCTGGACTGGTCCGGCACGCTCGGCGCCGCGGGCCTGGCCCGGCTCTACGGGCGCAGCGAGCGGCGCCTGGCGCGCGAACCGGCGGTGCGGCCCGACGCCTGGCTGCACTGGCTGCAGGCGGCCGTCGAGTTTCCCGCTGCCGGCGGCGACGTCCTGGTGGAGGCGGAGGCCGAGAGTTGGCGCTACGGCGCTCCGAGCGAGGTCTGGGTGGACAGCCGGCGTGGGGCCTGCTTCATCGGGCTGCGCCGCGGTGACGCGCTGGCCGGGCAGTGGCGCCTGGGCCTGGCCGGCGAGGCGTTCGACTCCGAGCGCGATGCGGAGTCCTACCTCCAGGGCGGCGTGCGCGGGGGCTTCGAGGCGTATGGCGACGCGGTGTCGGGCTCCGTGGTCCTGGAGCACGGACGGCGCAGCTACGGACCCCAGGACGCGGACGAATCACAGCCGGCCTGGACGGACTTCGCCTACTGGCGCCTGTGGCTGCTGGCCGACTGGCGCCTGTCCCGGACGCTGACGCTGTCGGCGCTGGGAAACTGGGAGCCGGAGCGCCACGGCGAGTCCCAGGATGATGTCGCGCTGGGGTTCGCCAGCCTGCGCCTGGCCTGGCGCCGTTGAAACCGCCCAGCCGCTGAACCGCGGCCTTTCCGCAGCGGGCGCCCGCTGCTATCATGCCCGCGGCCCTGATCGCCAGTGTCAATTTGCGCCCGCGAGAGTCTGCGCCCGCGACCCGACCGGAGTTGAACCGCCTTGCCCGTACTGAGCTTCGTCCGCGAGACCCTGCTCGATGCGCGCTCACCCGCCTGCTGGTGGCGACACCCGTTGATGGCCGCGCGCGTGGTGGCGGGAGCCGTCGAGAACGCCCTGCTGCCGCTGGTGGACCGGCTGCCCGGCCGCCTCCGTCACGAGTGCCCGGTCTGCAGCTGGCGCGGGCGGCGATTCCGCAACTTCCTGTCCGGCGACGAGGTGATCCGCCACTGCATCTGCCCCGGCTGCGGCGCCTTCGACCGCCAGCGGCTGCTGGTGCTGGGCGTCCGCGACGAACTGCGCACGCGCGGTCGCGCGCCGCAGGTCATCGTCGGCTTCTCGCTCTCGCCGGCGCTGCGGTTTCTGCTGGAGCACGAGGGGCTGGCCCGCTGCTTCCGCAGCGACATCGACGCGGACGATCCGCGCTTCGCGCCCGACTTCGCCGCCGACCTGCGGCGCACGCCGCTGCGAGACGATGCGGTGGACTGGATCTTCTGCAGCCACGTGCTCGAGCACATCGCGGAACTGGAACTGTGCCTCGACGAGATCGAGCGCATCCTGGTGCCCGGCGGCGCGGCCTGGCTGCAGGTGCCGCTGGAGCCGGGCCTGGCTCACAGCCGCCGCATTCCCGTCGACCGCTACCGGGCGCACGCCCACGCCTGGCAGTTCGCGCCCGACTTCGGCCTGCTCATCGAGCGGCCCGGCTGGCGCGTGACCGAGGTCGTCGCCCGCGACGCGATCGCCGGGCCGCTGCGGGACCGGTACGGGATCGACCCGGACGAGCGGTACTGGCTGGTGCGCAAGCAGGAGGTCTGAGCCCGGGGCGCCGGACGGCGACGCCGGTCAAGGATCCCCGCGCGCGGCCGATCACCTGTCGGTACGACCCGCGCGGCGGGCGACCGACGGTCGCCCCGCCGCGCCGTCCCCGGTCCGGGCGGTGGCGGATGGATTCGTCGGCGGTCTTCGAGCAGATCGAGCGGATGGGCGAGTTGCCCAGCCTGCCGCAGACGCTCCTGTCCATCCAGAAGGTGGCCGCCGACAGCCGCTCCTGCGCCGATGACCTGGCCGGCAGCGTGCTCAGCGACCAGGCCCTGACCCTGCGCGTGCTGAAGGTCGTCAACAGCGCCTTCTACCAGCGGCGCAACCAGGAGCAGATCCGCACCGTCCGCCGCGCCGTGATCGTGATGGGCTTCGACGCGGTGTGCAAGCTGGCGCTGGGACTGTCGGTCTTCGACATGATGAGCAAGCTCTCCCGCTCGCCGTACCTGGCGACCATCACCCGGCACTCGCTGGTCTGCGCCGGGTTCGCTCAGGCCCTGGCCGAGGCCACCGGTCGCGTCCCGCCGGAAGAGGCCTACGTCACGGCGCTGGTCCACGACATCGGCAAGGTGGTGCTGCTGGAGTGCTCGCCCGCCGACATGGACTGCGTGCTGAGGGACATGGCGCAGGGCGCGCCGGCGCTGGAGGCCGAGCGGCGCCGCTTCGGCATCACGCACGATCGCGCCGGCCGGCGCCTGGCCGCGCGCTGGAACCTGCCGCTGGACCTGCAGTACGTGATCGGCGACCACCACGACGTCGACCCCCTGCACCCGCCGCGCAATCTGGACCCGCTGCTGGGGGTCATCGTCTACGCCGACGCGTTCGCGCGCTTCACCTGCGAGCCGGCAGAGCACGCGCGCGAGCAGGGCGTCATGCGCGCCGCCGGGCGCGTGCTGGGGATCCCCCTCGCGCGCGTAGAGGAGATCATCGCGCGCGCGGCCGACGAGATCGCGGAGCTGGCCGCCTGCATCGGCCACGGCGCCGGCGATCTCCTGGACTACGGGCAGCTGGTCAACCGCGCCGGGGGCGCCGTCGTGGCGCCGCCGGCGATGACGCCGGAGGAGCTGGCGCGGCGCACGGCCGCGCAGCTGGAACTCTACCGGCGTGTCGGCGAGGGCGTCGCCGCGGGCGAAGCCGGCGACCAGCTGCTGGCGGCGATCCTCGACGGGGCGGTGGAGATCCTCGGCTTCCGGCGCGTGGTCCTGCTGGAGGCGGACCCCGGGCGCCGCCGACTGGTGCCGGTCCTGGGCGCCGGCCCCGGAGCCTGCGAACTGGCGCCGCGCCTGGCGCTGCCGCTCGCCAGGGCCTCCGGCCCCCTGGCGCTGGCGGTCCTGGAGCGCCGGCCGTTCCACGTGCCGATGGCCGCCAGCCCGGCCTACCAGGGCCAGGCCGGCGGCGACCTGCTGGCGGCGGCCGGGTGCGCCGGCTACGCCGTGGCGCCGGTGACGACGCCGCGCGGCGTGTTCGGCGTCCTGTACGGCGACGGCGGCGAGGGCGGGCAGGACATCGTCGCCGAACAGGCGGCCGAGCTGGCGGGGCTGGCGACGCAGGCCGGCCTGGTCGTCGGCGCCCGGCCGCTGCTGCCCGCGTCCTGATCGGGCCGGCCCCGGGTGCCGCCGCCCCCGTGTCTGCTCCGCGCCTTCATTTCGAGCGCGCGATCTTGAGCATCTTGGCCGCCCGTCCCCTGCGTGCTATCTTCCCCGCTTCCAGCGGGCGCCGCCCGGGCGGCGTCCCCACCCAGAGACCGAAAGAGGGATCGGCATGGCCGGGATCTGCAAGCGTTCAGAGGACTACAGCCGCTGGTACCAGGATGTCATCCAGGCCGCCGAGCTGGCGGACAACAGCCCCGTCCGCGGCTGCATGGTCATCCGCCCGAACGGCTACGCGATCTGGGAGAACATCCAGCGCGTGCTCGACGCGAAGTTCAAGGAACTG
>CAYNPY010000033.1:0-23401 GCA_964399195.1 uncultured Fibrobacteraceae bacterium | reverse complement strand
CCGGCGCATCAAGGAAACCGGGCACGAAAACTACTATTTCCCGCTGCTGATCCCCAAGAGCTTCCTGGCGCGCGAGGCCGAGCACGTCGAGGGCTTCGCCAAGGAGTGCGCGATCGTCACGCACCACCGGCTGAAACAGACCGAGGTGAACGGCAAGCTCACGGTGATCCCCGATCCCGACAGCCGGCTGGAGGAGGAGTACGTCATCCGTCCCACCAGCGAGACGGTCATCTGGGACATGTACCGCAAGTGGATCCAGAGCTACCGCGACCTGCCCATCCTGATCAACCAGTGGGCCAACGTGATGCGCTGGGAGATGCGCACGCGCATGTTCCTGCGCACGACCGAGTTCCTCTGGCAGGAGGGCCACACCGCGCACGCCACGGCGGCCGAAGGTCGGCAGGAGACCCTGCAGATGCTCGAAGTCTACCGGTGGTTTGCCGAGGAGATCCTCGCCATGCCGGTGATCAAGGGCGTCAAGACGGCGAACGAGCGCTTCGCCGGCGCGGTGGAGACGTTCTCGATCGAGGCCATGATGCAGGACGGCAAGGCGCTGCAGGCGGCGACCAGCCACGACCTGGGCCAGAACTTCGCCAGGGCCTTCGACGTGAAGTACCAGGACGCCGAGGGCAAGGTCGAGCACGTCTGGGCCACCAGTTGGGGCATGAGCACGCGGATCATCGGCGCTCTGATCATGACGCACAGCGACGACGAGGGCCTGGTGCTGCCGCCGCGCATCGCCGGCACCAAGTGCGTGATCGTGCCGATCTGGAAGAACGACGAGGAGATGGCGCAGGTCTGCGCCGCCGCCGACGGCCTGGCCGCAGAGCTGCGCCCGGCCATCGGCCCGGTGCACGTCGACCGGCGCGACAACATGCGCCCCGGCTGGAAGTACGCCGAGTGGGAGCGCAAGGGCGTGCCCCTGCGCATCGAGCTGGGGCCGCGCGACCTGGCGGGCCAGCAGGTGATGATGGTGGCGCGCCACGACCGGCAGAAGCAGGCCGTGGGCTTCCAGCAATTGGCCACGGCGGCGGTCGCCGAACTGGAGCGGATCCAGCAGGACCTCTTCGCGCGGGCCGTGCAGCGCCGGCGCGAGCGCACGCACGTCATCGACGGGTGGGACGCCTTCACGAAGCTGTTCGCGGGCGAGGGCGGCTTCGCCGAGTGCCACTGGTGCGGCGACGGCGACTGCGAGAAGCAGGTGCAGGAAAAGACGAAGGTCACGATCCGCAACCTGCCGCTCGAGCGCGACGAGACGCCCGGCAGTTGCGTCCACTGCGGCCGCCCCTCGCTGGGACGGGTGATCTTCGCGCAGGCGTACTGACGGCGCCGGCGCGAGCCCGCAGCGCGGCGGGCGCCCGCCCGGGGCTCAGTTCCCGTTGAAGAGCCGCGCCACCTCGACGGTGCGCCCGAAGCCGTTGATCGTGTACCCGACCGGCACGCCGCCCTGCACGATCGTCACGATCCCGATCTGGCCGGCGGTGGCGGCGGGGGCGCCCCATTGCGGCTCGCTGTCGGCGCCGGTGTAGGCGTTCTCCAGCGGCGCGCCCTGGGGCAGCAGGGGCTGGAGGTCGGCCGCGGCGTCCGAATAGATCCCGTTGTTGCGCACCGAATAGTCCTCGGCGGCCAGCTGGAGCGTGTGGGCGTAGTGGCGCACCTTCGCCTCGCGGGCGCGGTCCTGCATGCTCAGGAAATTGGGGATGGCCACGGCGACCAGAATCCCGATGATGACCACGACGACCATCAGTTCGATGAGCGTGAATCCTCGGCGATCCCGAAGGCCTGGGCAACGGAGCATGGCGAACCCTCCCGGGGGCGGCGGTCAGGGGCAAATGCGCGCCCGGTAATCATCGGCAGGAAACGGGCCGGACCTTAGCGGCGGCCGCCCTGCCCCCCCCTCCGGCCCCCCGCCCGGGCTTTCCAGCCGGCCCGCCAGTGATTAGCTTGTGGGCGCGGCCGGCCGCGCCGGCCGCCCCCGCGGAGACCTTGTCCGGCGGCGATTTGGCCCTGTCCCAGGAGGATGGATTCGATGGAGACGTTCTGGACCGACCCCCGGATCGACGAGCAGTTCCGCCACAAGGTGGGCCTGGCCGAGATGCTCAAGGGTGGGGTCATCATGGACGTGACCAACGCCGAGCAGGCGAGGATCGCGCAGGAGGCCGGCGCGGTGGCCGTGATGGCGCTCGAGCGCATCCCCTCGGAGATCCGCAAGACCGGCGGCATCGCCCGCATGTCCCAGCCCGCCATGATCAAGGCCATCCAGGACGCGGTCTCGATCCCGGTGATGGCCAAGGTCCGCATCGGCCACTTCGCCGAGGCGCAGATCCTGCAGGCCCTCGGCGTCGACTTCATCGACGAGTCCGAGGTCCTGACGCCCGCGGACAACGCGAACCACATCCACAAGCACGACTTCAAGGTGCCGTTCGTCTGCGGGTGCCGGAACCTGGGCGAGGCGCTGCGGCGCATCGGCGAGGGCGCGGCGATGATCCGCACGAAGGGCGAGGCGGGCAGCGGCGACGTGGTCGAGGCCGTCACGCACATGCGCGAGGTCATGACCGAGATCCGGCGCCTGACCACGCTGCGCGAGGACGAGCTGATGGCCGAGGCGAAGAATCTCGGCGCGCCGTACCACCTGGTGGTCGCGACGGCGAAGCTGGGCAAGCTGCCGGTGCCGAACTTCGCCGCGGGCGGCATCGCCACGCCCGCCGACGCGGCGCTCATGCGCCAGCTGGGCGCCGAGACCGTGTTCGTCGGCAGCGGCATCTTCGCCAGCGAGGATCCCGCGCCGCGGGCGCGCGCCATCGTGCAGGCTTCGACGCACTTCGACGACCCCCGGGTCCTGCTCGAGGTCTCGATGGACCTGGGCGAGCCGATGCGCGGCCGTGCCGTGAACGAGATGCAGGAGTCCGAGAAGCTGGCGGGCCGCGGTTGGTGATGACCGCGCAGACGGCGGGTAAGCCGGTCGGCCTGCTGACTCTGCAGGGCGACTACGAGCGCCACGAAGCGTCGCTGCGCGCCCTCGGCTGCGACGTCGCCACCGTGCGGCGGCCGGGCGAGTTGGCGCGCGTGCGCAACCTGATCATCCCCGGCGGCGAGTCCACGACCCTGTCGCGCCTGATCGACCTGGCCGGCCTGCGGGACCCGCTGCGCGAGTTCGCGCGCGAGCGGCCGGTCATGGGCACCTGCGCCGGCCTGATCATGCTGGCCCGCTCGCTGGCGGACGAGGATCCGGGCGTCCACGGCGTGCGCACGCTCGGCGCGCTCGATTGCACGGTGCTGCGCAACGCCTACGGCCGGCAGGTGGATTCCTTCACGGCGCCGATCGTGCTGCGGGACGCCGGCGCGGGAGCGGAGCCGTTCCCGGCCGTGTTCATCCGCGCGCCGCGCATCACGGCCTGCGGTCCCGGCGTCGAGATCCTGGCCGAGCACGCCGGCAGCCCGGTCGCGGTGCTGCAGGGCCGGGTGCTGGGTCTGGCGTTCCATCCCGAGCTGACCGGCGACCTGCGGTTGCACCGGCTGTTCCTGGGACTGGGCTGAGGACGCGGCGACCGGCGGCCCGTGGGACGCGGGGATGGCCGACCGGCGGCGTGGTGACGGGGCAAGGCGGAACCGGCGGCGAAAGGTGACGGCGATGGCGGGCGGGCGGCAAGACGCGAGGCGCTGGACACGGGCGTTCCTGTTCACGGCGCTGGCGGCCGCGGCCGGCTGCGGCGGCGGCGATGGCGGCGACGGTGGGAGCCAACCGCAGCCCTGTTCGATCACCAACGTCAGCACGGGGACGCAGACGTCCTGGCTGGTGGGCGTGGACGGGCCGGTGAACCTGCGCTGGACGCACACGGGTTCAGCCACGGCGGTGAAGATCGAACTGCTCAAGGCCGGGGCCGTGGTGGCGGTCGTCGCACCCTCGACAGCCAACGACGGCTTCCACCCGTGGACGCCGACCACCGCCGGCCAGCCCGACGGCGCCGATTTCGGCCTGCGCGTGACCGCCCTGGGCGAGACCGGCTGTTACGGCGAGCGGAACGGCCTGACGCTTCGGGACGTATCCGGGTGCTCGCTGACGTGGACGACGGACCTTCCCGATACCGTGCTGGCCGGCCAGGCGCTGAATCTGACCTGGGACGCGACGGCTACCGCCGGCTTCCTCGACATCGAATTGTGGCAGGACGACCTGGGCAGCGAACCGGAGCTGGTCGGCGTCATCGCCACCGGCGCGGCCGACGACGGCGCCTATCTCTGGGAACCGGTGGACAGCTTCCATTTCGGTACCAACGACTGGTTCGTGCTGCGCCTGGAAGACCCGGCGGTGCCCGGCTGCGCGACCTGGACCGAACCCTTCACCATGATCGACGACGTGGTCTGCGCCTGCGTCGTGAGCGGCTTCCCGGAGGGCGGCAGCTTCGCGCGCGGCAGCACCATGCGCCTGTTCCTGGAACAGCAGAACGGGAGCGGCTTCGTCGACCTGCGGCTGCTCGCGGGAGCGCTGCCGGTGCCCGGGGGCACGATCGCCAACGACGTGCCGGTGGCGCAGTTCTTCGACTGGATCGTCACGGATTTCGGGTTCAGCGACGCCGAGCGCACCCGCTTCCGCATCCAGGCCACGGACTCCGCCGACGGCTATTGCGTGGGCCAGAGCGACGTGTTCACGATCCCCCGATGAGGCCGGCGGGAGGCTTCGGCGGACGTTCGCGCGCGGCGGCGGCGCTGGCGCCGGCGCTGGCTGGGCTGGCGCTCGGGTGCGCGGAACCGGCGCCGGCCGCCCCGCCCGCAGCGTCCGGCTGGAACGAATTCGGCCTGCCGGCGGCGCCCGCGCCCGGCGACACGATCGTCGAGCCTTTTTTCGCGTTCGTCCTGGGCCTGGCCGAAGCCGACTCCCTGGGCGCCTGGCGGGGAGCGGACGTGGCGGCGTTCGCGGCCTCGCGCGGCGGCGCCTCGCGCTTGCCGGTGGACCGGCTGGTGGCGCTGCAGCGGCGCCGCCCGGCGCCGGGCAGCGAGGAGCGCCACCCGGGTTCGCGCGTGCTGGCCGAGTGGGTCATCGACTTCGACGGCCCGCTCGCGTTTCCGCTGCCGTACAGCATCCTGGGCTACCATCCGGGCAGCCTGCGCCTGTCGCGGTCGCTGCAGCTGGCCGAACTGGCGCCGGTCGACCTGACGGTCAGCTGGCAGGAGAAACGGCGGCCGCAGCAGCGGGCGCTCGACGGCGTGCGCGTCTTCGCTGTCGAGCAGGGCCATCTGCTGCTGGACGTGGACGGCATGGTCGACCGCCTGCTGGGCGACCTCCTGGACGACTCCTGGACGGTCGGCTTCGTGACCGCGCGCGAAGCCGGCATCCGGTTGGGCCTGGGCCTGATGCTGGGGAGGGACCGGCGCCCGATCTACGGCGAGTTCGACTTCGCCCGCGATCGCGTCGAAGCGCACGGCCGGCCGCTGGCCGGGGCGTTGGCCGCCTCCGTACGGCGCTGGCTGGACCCGGCCGGAGGCCGCCTGCCCGAACCCTGGGTGGAGCGCTGAGCGCACGGCCGCGGCGCGGCGCGGCCGCCGGGAGGCGTCGATGCGTAGGCTGGAACTGCGGATCAGCGGGCGCGTGCAGGGCGTGGGCTTCCGCTGGCACGCGCGCGAGGAGGCCCGGCGCCTGGGCCTGACCGGTCGCGTGCGCAACCGCGCCGACGGGTCGGTGCACCTGCTGGCGGAGGGCCCGGAGCCGGCGCTGGCGGCGCTGCTCGACTGGGCGCGGCGGGGGCCGGCGCGCGCGCGCGTGGAGGCCGTCGACGCCGCCTGGTCGGGCGCCGAGGGAGCCTGGGACGACTTCACGATCACGGGGTGACGCGATGGTGCACGACGGTAACGCGGGCGGGGCGGACGGGATGGGCGCCGGCCGCTGGCTGGTCGCGGTCGACGTCGACGGCACGCTGCTGGACACGGAGTTCGACGAGGCCCTGCGTCCGCGCGAGATCGAGGCGCTCGAGTCCGTGCGGCGGGCCGGGCACGTCGTGGCCCTGTGCACGGGCCGGAACCTGAACTCGACCAGCAGCCTGCTGGCGCGCTCGGGCTGGGAACCGGCCGATCTGCCGCTGGTGCTCCTGAACGGGGCGGTGGTCTGGGCCGGCGCGCCGCGCCGACGCATCGCCTGCCACGTCCTGGAAGGCGACGAGGTGCGGACGCTGGTGCGCCTGTTCCGCGAGCACGGCACCGTGCCGATGGTGTATGGTACCGACGACGACGGCGGCGTCCTGCGCCACGAGGCGCGGCCGGTCAACGACGTGCTCGGCCGCTACCTGCAGGGACGCCGGGACAACACGGGCGGGCTGGAGGTCGTGACGGACCTGCTGGCCTGCGAGTGGCGGCAGGCGCTCGAGGTTGGCACCATCGACGAGCGGCCGCGCATCGAGGCGCTCACACAGGCCATCGCCCGTGAGCTGGGCGACCGGGTCAAGGTGATCAACACGCGCTCGCTGCTGGGGGGCGGGGCGTACTACTGGGCCGAGGCCTTCCACGCCGCCAGCGACAAGGGCGCCGGCCTGCGCACGCTGGCCGCGCACTGCGGCATCGCGCGCGAGCGCACGGTGGCCATCGGCGACAACTACAACGACCTGGACATGTTCGCCTGGGCCGGCGTCAGCGTCGCGATGGCCGGCAGCCCGCGCGACGTGGCGGCGCAGGCGGATTACCTGGCCGGCGACGTGGCGGCCGGGGGAGCGGCGGAGGTCCTGCACGGGATCGCCGCCGGCACGTTCCCGCCGGCCGGTCCGCGGCCGCGGCGGAAGGAGACGGCATGACCGCACGCGCCGACGACGGAGCCCGCCCGGCGCGCCCGTTCGCGCTCCCGAAGGCCGACGATCCCGCCGGCGACAAGCGCGAACGCGCGGGCGGCGAGGCGGGTCTGGACGACACCGGCCTGCGCGAGATGGGCTACGCCATGGTGGACCTGGCGGTGGAGTACCTCCAGGGCCTCGAGGGCCGCCGCGTGTACGGTCCGCTCACGCCAGCCGGCCTGGACGACACGTTCGCCGAGCCGCTGCCGGAGGAGGGCACGCCCTTCGCCGAACTGGTCCAGGACTGCCGCAACCGGGTCTTCCCGAACACCATGGCCATCGGCAGCCGCCGCTACTTCGGCATGATGAACCCGGCCCCGCTGCCGCTGGCGGTGTTCAGCGAGGCGCTCTGCGCGGCGATGAACCAGAACGTGGCCTCCTGGCGCCACGCCCCGTCCGGGACCGCCATCGAGAAGCGCGTGATCCGCTGGCTGTGCGACCTGTTCGGGCTGCCGGGCCGCAGCTTCGGCACCATGACCGACGGCGGCTCGCTGGCCAACATCACC
Organism: uncultured Fibrobacteraceae bacterium; assembly: GCA_964399195.1. Taxonomy (GTDB): domain Bacteria; phylum Krumholzibacteriota; class Krumholzibacteriia; order LZORAL124-64-63; family LZORAL124-64-63; genus CAINDZ01. Next base: position 16,083 of record CAYNPY010000033.1, on the reverse strand, counting down.
GGCCTGAAGCTGGCGATCAATCGCGTGCTCGGGCGGGACCTGTCGCGGCCGGGCGACGACACGGCGCCGGGACCCGAGCTGGCGCGGCTGACGCTCTACGTCTCGGCGCAGGCGCACTACAGCTTCGAGAAGGCCGTCGACCTGCTCGGGCTGGGGCGCGGCCAGTTGCGGCGCATCCCGGTCGACGACCTGTACCGCGTCGACCTCGGCGCGCTGGAGGCGGCGATCGCGGCCGACCGCCAGGCCGGCCTGAGGCCCGCCTGCATCATCGGCATCGCCGGCACCACGAACACCGGCAGCATCGACAAGCTCGACCGGCTGGCGGCGCTGGCTGCGCAGCACGGTTGCTGGTTCCACGTCGACGCGGCCTACGGCGGCGCCGTCATGCTGAGCGAGCTGTACCGCCCGATGCTCAGGGGCATCGACCGCGCCGACTCGATCACCGTCGACCCGCACAAGTGGCTCTACATGCCGTTCTCGGCCGGGGGCATCCTGGTGCGCGACGGCGACTTCCTGCGGCGCAGCTTCCTCGTGCATCCGGAGTACTACATGGAACGGGCGCAGCGCACGGCCGAGGCCGGCGCGCCGCCGCCGCCGGACCGCCGCGGCTTCCACCACGGCGACAAGGTCAACTTTTTCCAGTACGGGATCCAGGGCAGCCGGCGCCTGAACGCGCTCAAGCTGTGGCTGGCCCTGCGCGCGGTGGGGCGGCGGCAGTACGCGGCGTGGGTCGAGAAGGACATCGAGCTGGCGCGGGTGCTGGCGGGGCGGATGCGGCGGCAGCCCGATTTCCGCATCCTGGGCCCGAACACCCTGGGGATCTGCAATTTCCGCTGGGAACCGCGCCGGCCCGACGGGAGTTTGCTCTTTTCCGCCGCGCAGAACGACCGCCTGAACCGGGAATTGCAGGACCTGGTCGAGCGCGAAGGCGACGCCTGGTTCAGCTTCACGGTGCTGGACGGCCAGGTGGCCTTGCGCGTGAACGTCGAGAACCGCAACATGGAGCAGACGGACATCGAGCGGCTGGTGGGCGTGATCCGCCGCGCGGCGGACCGCCTGCTGGAAGCCGAACTTGGCCACGCCGACTGAAGGAGAAACCCCCGATGAAGCGATCCGCGATCCTCGCGCTGCTGCTGCCGGTCCTGGGCTTGCTGGCGGCGCTGCCCGCTCCGGCCGTCGCCGCGCTCAAGAGCTCGGGCGACGTCGTCAAGGCCGTGCCGCGCCCGAAGGCGCTGACCGCGGCGCGGGGCCAGCGCATCACCTTCGAGGTGACCGTGGCCATCGCGCCCAAGTGGCACCTCTACGCCCACGGCGACACGAACTACATCGGCGTGGATCTGGTGCCGGACGAGTCGTTCCCGCTCGAGGAGTTCGACGCCGTCTATCCGGCCGGCGAACTCGGGGAGTTCTTCGGCGAGAAGGTCATGATGATCGCCGGCAGCCAGATCATCAGGGCCGAGGCGCGCGTTCCCGAGACGCTGGCGGCGGGCGCGCACAAGGTGAAGTTCGGCTTGACGGTGCAGGCCTGCGACGACAAGGTCTGCCTGGCGCCGGCCAGCCTGCCGGTGGAACTGGACCTCACGGTGAAGTGAGCGCGACGCTGCGCATCTACCTGGGCGGCCTGCCGGACGAGGCCGCGGCCGAAGACGTTCGCGCGCTGTTGGCGCGCTACGGCGAGGTGCTCGCGCTCGACCTGGTGACCGACCGCGCCACCGGCCGCCCCCGCGGTTTCGGCTTCGCGACGATGGCCGCGGCGGCCGGCGCGGCCGCGGTCGCGGAGCTGGACGGGCAGCCGTGGCGCGGCGGCACGCTCCGGGTCAACGAAGCCCACGACCGGGGCGCTCCGGCGCCGCGGCGTTCCTGGTGAAGCCGCCCGCGCGCCTTGTCGAAAGGACCATCATGACGCCGCTCTATCCGCGACCGGCTCCCGGCGACTACCATCCCTATCACCAGAAGTACCTGGACCTGGTGCCGCCCGGGGAGACCGACGCGCTGGCCTGCCTGCGCCGGCAGGGCCTGGCGATCATGGAGGGATTCAAGAAGGTGGACGCGAAGACGGCGGACCACCGGTACGCGCCGGGCAAGTGGTCGGTCAAGGAGGTGCTCGGCCACCTCGTCGACACCGAGCGCGTGTTCGTGTTCCGCGCGCTGTGGATCGCCCGCGGCGACCCGAACGAACAGCCCGGCATGGACGAGGTCGTCTGGGGCGCCAACTCCAACGCGGGCCGCCGCCGCCTGGACGAACTCTGGCGCGAGCACCACGTGGCGCGCACCGACCACCTGCGCCTGCTGCGCAGCTTCGACGCAGCGGCCCGGGCCCGGCGCGGGCGCGCCAACGGCGTCGACCTGGCGGTGGCGGCCGTGCCCTGGCTGATCGCCGGCCACGAGCGGCATCACCTGGACGTGCTGCGCGAGCGCTACGGCGTCGTCATCTGACGGTCCGGCGCGCGGGCGCCGGGGAAAGGCGTGGCGATGGGGCCGGGCTACGAGGACATCCTGGCGGCGGCGGCCCGGATCGCGCCCTTCGTCCACCGCACGCCGGTTCTGACCTGCTCGGCGCTGGACGAACTGTCCGGCGCGCGTCTCTTCCTCAAGTGCGAGAACCTGCAGAAGGTGGGGGCGTTCAAGGCGCGCGGCGCCACGAACGCCGTGCTGATGCTGGACGACGCTGAGGCGGCGCGCGGCGTGGCCACCCATTCCTCGGGCAACCACGCCCAGGCCCTGGCGCTGGCCGCGCGCCGGCGCGGCATCCCGGCCTGGATCGTGATGCCGACCACGGCGCCGGCAGTCAAACGTGCCGCCGTCGCCGGGTACGGGGCGCAGATCGTGCCCTGCGAGCCGACCCTGGCCGCCCGCGAGCAGGCGCTGCGCGAAGTCGTCGCTCGCACCGGCGCCGTCTTCGTGCCGCCGTACGACGACGAGCGCATCATCGCCGGGCAGGGCACCGCGGCGCTCGAGCTGGCCGCGGAGGTGCCCGGGCTGGACTGGGTGCTGTGCCCGGTGGGCGGCGGCGGCCTGCTGGCAGGCACGGCGGTGGCGCTCGCGGGCTGCGCGCCGGCGACCAGGGTCGTCGGCTGCGAGCCGAGCGGGGCCGACGACACCGCGCGCTCGCTGGCGGCCGGGCGCCGCCTGCCGGCGGTCGACCCGCGTTCGGTCTGCGACGGTCTTCTGACCTCGGTGGGCGAGCGCAACTTCCCGCTGATCGCCCAGCACGTGACCGCCGTCTGGACGGTCCCCGACGAGGCCGTCGTCGCCGCGATGCGGCTGCTGTTCGAGCGCGCCAAGCTGGTGGTCGAGCCCTCGGGGTCCATCGCGCTGGCGGCGGCCCTGGCGCGGCGCGGCGAGCTGGCGGGCGCCCGCGTGGGCATCATCCTGTCGGGCGGCAACGTCGACCTCGACCGGCTGCCCTGGCTGGCGCCGGGAAGCGTCCGCCCGTGAGCGCGCGGCCGTGAACGAAGAGGCGCGCCGGCTGGTGGAGGCCCTGGGCCTGGTGCCGCACCCGGAAGGCGGCTGGTACCGCGAGACGTGGCGCTCGCTCGCGCACGTGGCGGTGCCGGGCGGGGCGCCGCGGGCCGCGGGCACGTCGATCTACTACCTGCTGGCCGGCGGGGCCGCCAGCCGCCTGCACCGCCTGGCCGGCGACGAGGTGTGGCACCACCACCTCGGCGATCCGGTGGACCTGCACCTGTTCGGGGCGGACGGCCACCGCCGCCTGCGGCTGGGCGACGGCCGGGCGGAGGCGCCGGCCTGGCAGGCCGTCGTGCCGGCGGGGACGGACTTCGGCGCCGAGGTCGCCGCGCCGGGGGGCTGGGCGCTGCTCGGCTGCACGCTGGCGCCCGGTTTCGCCCCCGACGACTTCGCGTGGTCGGACGCGGCGGCGCTGGCCCGGCGGCATCCCGCCGCGGCGGCCGTGATCGCGCGGCTGCGCTGAGGGCGCCGGGCAGGCCGGGCGCGATCCGCTCTTTACGCGGGGCGCCGACGGCGGCATCATGGCCGGTTTCCGGCCCCGTCGGCCGGGTCGCCCAGGGAGGGCCCATGACCCACGAGATGACCGTGCGCGTGCGCGGCTACCACTGCGATTTCTACGGCCACCTCAACAACGCGCGCTATCTGGAGCTGCTCGAGGAGGCCCGTTGGCGGTGGGCGGAGTCGGTGATGGACCTGCCGGCCTGGCAGGCGGCCGGCTTCGGTTTCGTGGTGGCGGGCATCGACATCCGCTACCGGCGCCCGGCGCCGGAGGGCATGCTGCTGCGCGTGCGCAGCGACATCCGCCGCCTCGAGCCGAAGTACGGCGTCTTCCGCCAGGAGGTCTTCGAGGCGGACGGCGGCCGCCTGCTGGCCGAGGCCGACGTCACGTTCGCGGTCGTCGACACCCGCACCGGTCGCGCGCTGCCCCTGGAGGGACGCGCCGACGAGCCATTCACCGCCTGGCGCCGCGGGCACGAGGGCCCGGCCGCCGGCTGAGCGGGCGACGGCCGCCGTCGCCGCAAGGAGTCCCCCGATGCTCTCCGCACCGCTGGACCTGGCCGAGATCACGATGCGCCTTGGCCTGGCCGCCCTGCTGGGCGGACTGGTCGGCCTGGAGCGCGACATCCACGGCCGCGCGGCCGGGCTTCGCACGCACCTCTTGGTCAGCCTCGGCTCGGCCGTGTTCATGGTGCTGTCGATCCTGGTCGCGCGCTCGGGGCAAGGCGGCTCGTTCGTCGCCGATCCGGGGCGCATCGCGGCGCAGGTCATCGCCGGCATCGGCTTCCTGGGCGCCGGCGTGATCATCAAGGAACGCGCGACGGTGCGCGGCCTGACCACCTCGGCCTGCCTGTGGCTGGTGGCCGGCGTCGGCATGGCCGCCGGCGCCGGCTACCCCGCGATCGCAGCCGTGACCACCGGGTTCGCGCTGATCGGGCTGGTCGCGCTGAAGGCCTTCGAGCGCCTCTATCCCAAGGACTACTACCGCACGCTCGAGATCACGACGGGCCTCGGCACCAGCGCCTCGGACATCATTTCGCTGCTCAAGGCGCAGAGGCTGACGATCCTCTCCTGCGCCATCAAGCGTGACTACGTGACGCAGACAGCGCGGATCACGCTCGGGCTGCGGCTCTTCCACCGCGGCGTGACCGACAAGCGGTCCCACGCCCTGTTCGAGGTCCTCGAGCAGTCCGGGCTCGAGATCCGGCGCGCCGAATGGAGGCGGATGTGAGCCGGCCGCAGGGACAGCCCCTCCGCGAACAGCTGCGGGCCGTCGGTCCGGGGATCCTGTTCGCCGGCGCGGCGATCGGCGTCTCGCACCTGGTGCAGTCGACGCGCGCGGGCGCCGACTACGGCTGGCTGCTGCTGTGGGCGGTGGTCCTGGCCTTGCTGGCCAAGTACCCGTTCCTCGAGTTCGCCCACCGCTACACCGTGGCCGCGGGGGAGAGCCTGCTGGAGGGCTACGCCCGGTTGGGCCGCTGGGCGCTGGTGCTGTTCATGCTGGTGGTCGTCGGCAGCGCCTTCATCACGCTGGCGGCGGTGACCGTGGTCACGGCCGGCCTGGCCGGGGCGCTGCTGGGGGTGACGGCGTCGCCGTTCGTGCTGAGCGCCGGCCTGTTGGGCTTCTGTCTGGCCCTGCTGCTGCTGGGGCGATTCCGCCTGCTCGACGCCGGGATGAAGGCGATGGTGCTGGTGCTGGGCGCCCTGACGATCACCGGCGTCGTCGTGGCGGCGCTGCACGGCCCCGCCGGCGACCCCGCCTGGGCGCGGCCGCGCCTGTGGGATGTCGGCGGCATCACCTTCCTGCTGGCCCTGATGGGCTGGATGCCGACGCCGCTGGACGTCGGCGCCTGGTCGTCGCTGTGGGTGCTGGAGAAGCACAAGGAGCAGGGCGTGCCGCGCACGCTGGCCGCGGCGCGCCTGGACTTCAACCTGGGCTACCTGGCGACGACGGTGACGGCCTTCACCTTCCTGGCCTTCGGCGCCCTGGTCATGTACGGCACCGGCGCGCGCTTCGCCGACAGCGGGGTGGCCTTCTCGCGCCAGCTCATCGACATGTACGCGGCGACGCTCGGCCCGTGGAGCCGCTGGCTGATCGGCGCGGCGGCGTTCATCACCATGTTCTCCACGACCATCACCGTGCTGGACGGCTACGCGCGGACGCTGGCCGGTGGCCTGGGGTTGCTGGCGCCGGCCCGCCGGCCCTGGGGACGGCGCGCGACCGCGGCCCTGATGCTGCTGCTGACGGCGCTGTCGCTGCTGATCATCGGCCGGCTGATGGGGACGATGAAGGCGCTGGTCGACTTCGTGACCGTGCTGGCGTTCCTGACGGCGCCGCTGGTGGCCGTGCTGAACTTCCGGGTCGTGCGCCTGCCGCACATCGCTCCCGACATGCGGCCCGGCCGCGGCCTGGTCGCGCTGTCGGGCTTCGGCTTCCTGTTCCTGGTGGGCTTCGGGCTGACCTGGGCCTGGGTGCGCTGGCTGGCCTGAGTGGACGGCTCTCGCGAAAAGCGGCGCGGCGCCCCCGGCGGGAGGCGCCGCGCCCGTTCCGGTTCCGGCTGCCGCCGTCCGGTGCCGCCGGTCCGCCAGACTCAGCCCCGGCTGCCGTGCATCAACTGGTCGAAGGCCTCGCGCATGCCCTTCTGCAGCGCGGCGACGTCGGCCGCCGACCACTTCGACGGGTCCTCGCGGATGAACGAGGTCTTGTCCACGCGGTTGTCGAAACGGCCGAGCGGCAGGTGGAAGCGGCGTCCGTCGCGTTCCACCTTCACCGTGTCGGCCTTGCCCGAGGTCTCCAGCAGCCAGCCCATGTCGTCGCAGCCGTAGTCGGCGTACATCACGGCCAGGGGCACGCCGTGGTGCAGGATGCTGCCGGGGTCGTTCGGGTCCGTGCGCGCGGCGTTCTTGCGGCGCGATTCCTCGGGCGTCACCCAGATGTAGAGGATGCTGGCCTTCTCGAGGATGGCCGGGCTGAGCTGCGCCAGGCTGGCGCGGTAGCCGTAAGGGTGGGGGATCGGCATCGCCTGCCCGTCGGCGCAGCCGCGCGCGAACTCGATGACCACCGTCTTGCCCTCCAGCGTGTCGGGCACTTCCCGCACCTTGTCGTCCAGCAGCTTGCGGGCCTCCTTCTCGATCGGGGCCGCGATCTCCTTGCGCAGCGCCTCAGGCAGCGTCGACAGGGCCGCCGGGCCGCCGGCCCGCACGCGCGCCGCGTCGATCCGGTCGAACAGCCACAGGGCCGCCGAGTCCGGCGCCGGCCGGCGCTTGTGCACCAGGTCGTCGTAGTCCTCGTTGACCAGCTCGATCAGGGTCAACCAGTCGATCGGGTTGCGGAAGGGCAGGGCCGGCGAGACGAAGAACAGCCCCTGGTGGCCGCGCGCGGTCAGTTCGTCGCTCACGCGGCGCATGATGTGGACGTAGGGGAAGTCGTCCAGCTGGACCGTCTGGCCGATGCCGAACTGCTCGTGGCACTGGGCCGGCGTCAGGCTCGCCAGGTAGCGGCGCGCCTCGGACTTGCCGCTGGCGGGCAGGGCCAGCAGCAGGAGCGTGTCGATGTGGCGGGGCTTGTCGATGGGGCCAGACTTGTCGATGTGGCCGGACATGGCGTGACCTCGCGCTGGGGCTGGAACCGTGGGTTTCGACCTGTACGGATGATCGCCACGACCGCTGCCGGCGTCAAGGCGGCCCAGGCCCGGTCCTGCCGGACCGGACCGTTTCTTGCCCGGCACGGCCAGGGAGCGGGCGGACCGTCCCGGGCATTGCGGAATGCCCGGCGGAGCGTCGGGAAACCCGCCGCCACCCGGAGGAATGCCATGCCTTCCCGCAAGCCGATACTGGCCGCGCTCGTTGCGGTCCTGGTCTGTGGACCCGGGGCCGCGGCGCCGCCGGCGACCCCCTCCGCCGCGCCGGGGTTCGACCAGGGGGCGCGCGAACGGACGCCGGCACCGGCGGGGACGGGCTTCGTCGCCCCCCGCGTGGCCGCGGACCACCTGGCGGCCGCATCAGCCCGCGCCAAGGGCGCCGCCAAGGCGCTGCCGGCCCGCTACGACTGCCGCGAGGCCGGTCTCGTCTCGCCGGTCCGCGATCAGGGCGCCTGCGGCGCCTGCTACGCCTTCGGCGCGGCGTCCGACCTCGAGTCGCGCCTGCTGCAGGGCGGCTGGGGAGCGGTGGACATCTCGGAGAACAACCTGAAGGAGTGCCACTACCAGGACAGCAGCTGCGCGGGCGGCAACCAGTACCTGGTCATGAACCACCTGGCCCGCAGCGGCGCCGTGCCGGAGTCCTGCGACCCGTACGTGGCGGCGGACGTCGGCTGCGCGCCCGGCTGCGGCGCGCAGTTCCTGGTCCTGGACTGGTCGGCCGTCAGCGGCGGCACGCTGCCGGCGACCGCCGTGCTCAAGCAGTACCTCCTGGACCACGGCCCGCTGCAGACCACGGTCTTCGCCGGCGATGCGACGGCCCCGGCCTGGGCGGCGGCCTTCAACGGCTACGACGGGTCGACCACGCTGCACTACACGGGCGCGCAGGCGCCCAACCACTCGGTCTTCCTGGTCGGCTGGGACGACGCGCTGACGCACGCGGGCGGCGCCGGGGCCTGGATCTGCAAGAACAGCTGGGGCGCGGCCTGGGGGGGGGCCTGCGGCTACGGGACGCAGAAGGGCTACTTCACCATCGCCTACGGCTCTGCCGGCATCGGCATGTGGTCGTCCTTCATCGGCGAGATCATGCCCGCCGATCCGGCGGCGGCCCTGCTCGCGCACGACGAGGGGGGCTACACCGCCGCTTTCGGGGGCGTCGGCCTGACGCTGTGGGGCCTGGCGCGCCACGATGCCGCGCAAGCGACGAAGCTCCATCGCGTCGAGTTCTGGACGACCGACGCGACGACCGACGTCGACGTCCACGTCTACGACAACTTCAGCGGCGGCGTCCTGACGGGGCTGCTGGCTTCGAGCCTGGACCATTCGTTCCCGGAAGCCGGCTATCACCACGTGGAGCTGGCCGCGCCGCTGGCGCTGGCGCCGGGCCAGGACGTCTACGTCGCCGTCCGGACGACCAATGCGAGCTACGCCTATCCGCTGGCCGTCGACGTCGACGGTCCCGCCGCCGCCGCGCGCAGCTGGTACAGCGTGAACGGCTCGAGCTGGACGTCGCTGCAGGGCAGCGGCGCCGACGTAACGATCCGGATCCGCACGAGCACGGCGATGGTGCTGGCGAACGAGGACACCGAAGCTGGCGACGAGCTGCCGCCGCCGGCCGGTCCCCTCGCGCTGCGCCTGGACGAGCCCTGGCCCAACCCGTTCAATCCCGTCACCAACCTGCGCTACGCGCTGCCGCGGGCCGGAGAGGTGACCGTCGCGGTCCATGACCTGCACGGGCGGCTGGTGCGCCTGCTGGTGCGCGGCGCGCAGGACGCGGGCGAGCACCAGGTCGCCTGGGACGGGCGCGACGACCGGGGCCGGCCCGTGCCCTCCGGTCCGTACCTGGGCCGGGTCGCCTGGGGAGACCAGGTCCGGACCGCCAAGCTGGCGCTCCTGAAGTAGCGTCCGCCCCGTCGCGCGGGCCGCCGGCGCCGGGCGCCTCAGTCGTGCACGCCGGCGGCCTCGCTGCCGGTGGCGGCCACGAACTCCGCGTAGGAGCCCTCGTAGACCAGCGGCGGCCGCGCCGGGTGTCCGTCGCCGCCGGGCCGCAGTTCCAGGACGCGGTTGCTCAGCCCGCGCAGGAACGTGCGGTCGTGGCTGACGAAGAGCATCGTGCCCTCGAAGCCGCGCAGCGCCGCAACCAGCGTGTCCTTGGTCTGCAGGTCCAGATGGTTGGTGGGCTCGTCCAGGACCAGGAAGTTCGGCGGATCGAAGAGCATCAGCGCCAGGACCAGGCGCGAGCGCTCGCCGCCCGAGAGGATGCGCACCGGCTTGTCGACGTCGTCGCCCTGGAACTGGAAGGCTCCCAGCAGGTTGCGCAGCGTGCCGACGTTGGCCAGCGGGAAGGCCTTCTCGGCCTGCCCGTAGACCGTCAACGAGCCGTCCAGCTGCTCCAGGGACTGCTGCGCGAAGTAGCCCAGCTTCAGCGAGGCTCCCAGGCGCACCGAGCCGGCGTCAGGCGCCAGGACGCCCGCCACCAGCTTCAGCAGCGTCGTCTTGCCGGCCCCGTTGCGGCCCATCACGCACCAGCGCTCGCCGCGCCGGATCATCAGGTCGAAGCCGTCGTAGACGACCCGATCGCCGTAGCGCTTGGCGACGCCCTTCAGTTCGACGACGTCCTCGCCCGAGCGCGGGGGCTGCCGGAACTCGAACTCGACCACGCGGCGCTGCCGGGGCGGCGTGATCAGGTCCAGTTTCTCCAGCTTCTTGACGCGGCTCTGCACCTGCGCCGCCTTCGCGGCGTGCGAGGCGAAGCGCTCGACGAAGCGCCGCTCCTTGGCCAGCATCGCCTGCTGGCGCTCGAACTGCGCCTGCTGGTTGGCCGCCTGCACCGCGCGCTGCCGCTCGTAGAACGCATAGTCGCCGGTGTAGGAGATGAACTCGCCGCCGTCGATCTCGATGATCCTGCCCACGACGCGGTTCATGAAGTCGCGGTCGTGGCAGGTCATCAGCACGGCGCCCGGGTAGCCCCTGAGGAACTTCTCCAGCCAGAGGATCGATTCGATGTCCAGGTGGTTGGTGGGCTCGTCCATCAGCAGGACGTCGGGCCGGCCCAGCAGCACGCGGGCCATCCCGACGCGCATCTTCCAGCCGCCGGACAGGGCGCCGACGTCGCCGTCGATCTGCGCGTCGTCCAGGCCCAGGCCCTGCAGCACCTCGCGCGCCCGGGCCTCCAGGTCGTAACCGCCGGCGTGGCTGTACTCGTCCTGCACGTGGGCGTAGCGCTCGAGCAGCTCCTCCAGGCGGTCGGACTGGTCCGGGTCGGCCAGCGCCAGCTGGATGTCGTGCAGCTCGTGGTGCAGGTCGCCGAGGCGGCCGCTGCCCGCGATGGCCTCGTCCAGAACCGGGCGCCCGGACATGGCGCCGAGATCCTGGCGGAAGTAGCCGAGGCTCAGCTGGCGGGGAACCGAGACCGTGCCCTCGTCGGGCGCCTCCTCGCCGACCAGCATCCGCAGCAGCGTCGTCTTGCCGGCGCCGTTGGGGCCGACCAGTCCGATCTTCTCGCCGGGGTTGACCTGCAGAGAGGCCTCGACGAACAGGATCTGGCTGCCGTAGCGCTTCGAGACGTTGGCCAGGGCGATCATGCGGGGCTCCGGGCGGCAAGTGGTCCGCGGTGCGAGGTGGTTCGCGGTGCCAGGCGGTTCGGGGCGGTCGGGCCGCCAATGATGCACGCGGGGGCCCGCCGGCGCCAGTGGTCAGGCGGCCGGCGGTCGCCGGCCCGGCGCGCCGGCCGCCGGCCCCCGCGTTGACGCCCTGCGCGCCGCGGTGTTAGGCTGGATGTCCGCCACCGGCCCCCGGGCGTCCGCCCCCGCCCGCAGCCGGTCTTGCCTGTTTTCCGCCGCACTGAGCCAGCCTCCGGGAGAGCCGTCGTGGACGACGACGACCGGACACTCGACCTGCCGGCGCGTTCCGCCGCGAACGCGGGCGACGACACGCTGCCCGGCGGCCCCCGCGGCCCGGGGGCGGCGGCGCCCGGCGCCGGGAGCGACCCCATCACCGAGGGCCGGCGCATCGGGCCCTATCTGCTGCGCCGCCAGATCGGCGAGGGCGGCATGGGCCTGGTCTGGGAGGCGGACCAGCAGGAGCCCATCCGGCGCCGCGTCGCGCTGAAGATGGTCAAGCGCGGCATGGACACCGCCGAGTTCATCGCCCGCTTCAGCTCCGAGCGCCAGGCGCTGGCGATGATGAACCACCCGGCCATCGCGCGCGTGCTGGACGCCGGGGCGACCGAGGAGGGGCGCCCGTACTTCGTCATGGAGTACGTCGAGGGCGTGCCCCTGAACGTCTACTGCGACCAGGAGCGGCTGAGCATCCGCCGCCGGCTCGAGCTGTTCGTCCATGTCTGCGAGGGCGTGCAGCACGCGCACCAGAAGGCGATCATCCACCGCGATCTGAAGCCCTCGAACGTCCTGGTGACGGAGGTGGACGGGCAGCCGCTGCCGAAGATCATCGATTTCGGCGTGGCCAAGGCGCTGGATCGCTCGCAGTTCGACGACACGCTGAGCACCGGCGCCGGGCAGCTCATCGGCACGCCCGAGTACATGAGCCCCGAGCAGACGGGGCTGACGGGCGAAGGGCTGGATACGCGGACGGACGTCTACGCCCTCGGCGTCCTGCTGTACGAACTGCTCGTCGGGCAGCGGCCGTTCCGGCGCGAGGACCTGGCGGCCATGAGCTTCCTGGAGGTGCTGCAGGTCATCCGCGAGGTGGAGCCCCCCCGGCCGAGCACCCGCGCGACGACGATCAGCCGCCACACGCCGGAAGTGTTGGCGGACCTGGCGCGCAGCCGCGACTGCGAGCCCGCGGGACTGGTGCGCAGGCTCCGGGGCGACCTGGACTGGATCGTGATGAAGGCGCTCGAGAAGGACCGCGAGCGCCGCTACGACTCGGCCAGCGCCCTGGCCGAGGACGTGCGCCGGCACCTGGAGGACCAGCCGGTCAGCGCCGGGCCGCCGTCCAAGCGCTACCGAGTCCGCAAGTTCGTGCGCCGGCACCGCACCGGCGTGCTGGCCGGCGGCGTCGCGCTGGCGGCCATCCTGCTCGGCATCGCCGGCACCACGACCGGCATGATCCGCGCCGTCAACGCGGAGCGGCGCGCGCGCCTCGAGGCCGCCACCGCGCAGCAGGTCTCCAGCTTCCTGGTCGGCCTCTTCCAGGTGTCGGACCCGGACCAGGCGCGCGGCAGCACCATCACCGCGCGGGAGATCCTGGACGCCGGCAGCGAGCGCATCGGGACCGAGCTGGCGGGCCAGCCGCTGACCCAGGCGCGCCTGCTCGGCACGATGGGCACCGTCTACCGCAAGCTGGGCCTGTTGGAGGCGGCCGAGCCGCAGCTCCAGCGCGCGCTCGAGCTGCGGCGGGGCCAGCCCGGCGTGCCGGCCTCGGATCTGGCCGCCTCGCTCGGCGAGCTGGCGGACCTCTACCTGGACCAGGCCCGCTACGCGGACGCCGAGCAGGCGCTGCGCGAAGCGATGCCGCTGGTGGACGAGGCCGACCGCGAGGGACGCCTGCAGCTGGCCGGCAGCCTGACCGACCTGGGCAGCGTGTACCGGCGGCAGGGCCGCTACGACGAGGCCGACCCGCTGTACCGGCAGGCGCTGGACATCCGCCTGTCCGAGCTGGGCCCCCGCTCGCCGGTGGTCGCCGACAGCTACAACTCGCTGGCCATCCTCGGCTGGAACCGCGGCCGCTTCGACGAAGCCGAGCGCCTCTATCTGCAGGCCCTGGCCATCTGGGAGGGCGCCTACGGCGAGGACCATGCCGACGTGGCGAAGGGCCTGAACAACCTGGCGCTCCTCTACCACCACCAGAAGCGGCACCGCGAGGCCCAGCGGATGTACGAGCGGGCGATCGGCATCTACGAGCGCATCCTCGGGCCCGAGCACCCGCGCCTGGCCACGGCCGTCAACAACCTGGGGCTGGTGATGCACGAGCAGGGCGACCTGGACGCAGCCGAGCCGCGGTACCTGCGCGCGCTGGAGATCCGGGAGAAGGTGCTCGGCGCGGCGCATCCGGATGTGGCGCAGACGCTCAACAACCTCGGCAACCTGCGCCGGGACCAGAAGCGCTGGGGCGAGGCGCGCGCCGACTACGAGCGGGCCCTGGCCATCCGGCGCGCGGCCCTGGGCGAGAGCCACTCGGACGTTGGCTGGACCCTGCGCGACATGGGACGGATGCTCCGCGAGCAAGGCCTGCCGGCAGAGGCCGACGGGTATTTCGCGCGCGCGCTGGTCATCTTCCGCGCCAGCCTGGGCACCGACCACCCCGACCTGGCGGAGTTCCTCGACGACTACCGATTGGTCGCCTCCGACCTCGGCCGCCGGGCCCAGGCCGACTCCCTGCATGTCTGGGCCGACCGCGTCCGGCCCAAGGGCGCCGCCGCGGCCGCCCTGCCCTGAGGGGTCCGCGGCCGGCCATCGGCCCGGCAGTCAAGAAATATCCGCCTGCGGCGACAGGGATTTGTGATATCCTGTGACCCATCAGCCGCGGACCGCCGGGGGGACGGTCGGCGGCGCCGTTCCTGTGAGCCGGACCTCCCGCCAACGCATCGCCGCTGAGGAGACTGTCATGTCACGATACAGCAAGGCATTCGTGGTCCTGGTGGCCGCGCTGGCGCTTCTGGCCGGATGCGGCCGGGAGCTGCCGGCCGACGCGCCGGCAGGGCCGACGCCGGGCGGCCCGCGCGCGGACAAGGACGGCAGCGAGGCGCTCGGGCCGCCGTCGATCGCCGTGGCCGCCGGCTCGGGCGTGTCGCACGGCGGCGTGTCGCTGGTCGGCGTCACTTCGGCCGACCTCACGGTGAGCGTGCCGCAAGGGGCATCCATCCGCCAGGTGCTCGCCTACTGGGCGGGGGGCACGACGGCGGCCGCGGGGGACGACCGGATCGGCTTGAACGGCGTGGAGGTCCAGGGCCAGCTCATCGGCGGCCCGACCTGGTTCTACACGCTCCTGAACGAGGCGTACCATTTCTCGGCCTACCGGGCCGACATCACCGAACTGGGGCTGGTGCAGCCGGGCGCGAACACGCTGACCGTGTCGGACTTCTCGTTCGCCGCCTCGTCCGTCGACGAGAACGACGGCGCCAGCGTCGTGGTGATCTGGGACGACGGCACCGCGGCCGAGATCGCGCTGCGGGACGGGCTGGACCTGGCCTACTTCGGCTTTGCGGGCGTGCTCAACGCGACCGTGCCGCAGACGTTCGCCGTGACGCCGGCGCCGCAGGATCGGCTGGCCCAGCTGGTGATCCTGGCGGCCAGCGTGGGCTCCGATCGCCCGACCCGCGTCGTCGTCACCACCACCGCCGGCTCGCAGGTCTTCGAGGATCCGCTGGGCGGCCCCGCCGGGGCGCAGTGGGATTCGCGCGAGCTGCCGATCCTGGTGCCGGCGGGCTGCGCCGAGGTTACCGTGGAGGTCGTCTCGTCGCCCTATTACGCGCCGCGGGGCGCCTCGCTGGGCTGGGTCGCGGCGGCGCTGTCGGTGCCGGCGACCGCCACCGGCGACGGTCCCTGGACGGTGAGCGGCACGGTGTTCACCGACACCGACCGCGACGGCCTGCGGTCCGCGTTCGAACCCGGACTCGGCGACGTCGTCGTGGACCTGGACGCCGTCGGCGGCGCGCTGCACCTGTCCGTGCAGGCCGACGCGAACGGATTCTACTCGTTCACCGTCCCGGCCGGCGCCTACACCGTCTCGGTCGATCCGACCCTGCACGACGCGACGTTCAACAACGACCTCTTGACGTCCTTCCTGCCGACGACCGACTTGTCGCGCGCGGTGACCGTGGGGCCCAACGCCGTGGGCAACGACTTCGGTTTCGAGCCCGACATCTTCCGGCTCCTGGCGGACCTCGACTCCGGAGAGATCCCGACCGACGGCCTGACCCAGGGCATGTGGGCGCAGATCTTCCGCTGCGCGCTGCTCGCCGCCGAGCGGAGCGCTCCGTTGGACCAGGAGTACGGCCGGATCCAGGTGACCCCGATCTACGGCGACGACTGCGGGGACGTGCTGTCGCGCCTGTGGTACGACGTCGGCACGCTGCGGGAGTTCCTGCTGACCATCGAGGGGCTCTTCCTGCCCTGGCCCTACGAGTTCGCCGACGGCGACGAGGTCATCGAGGCGTACAAGCTGCTCTCGCTGATCCCGCGCAACCTCGAGGAGGAAGTCCTCCAGGAGCTGCTCGTCACCGAGCTGAACTACGTGGTCGGCCGGGGCACGGTAGCGCGCCTGGACCTGCAGGCGGCCCTTGCCGCCTGGGTGGAATCGCTGCTGGTGTGGGAGGAGGAGGAGGTCCTGCCGCTGAAGGCCGGCGAGAAGGACCGCGCCACCCAGCTGGGCGGCGCCCTCTCGATCCTCGAGAAGACCAACACCGGCGGCGGGGGCGGCGTCGACGAGAAGTAGCCTCCGGCAACCGCCGGCTCCGTCGAGGGGCAAGCACAGGGGTCCCGGGTTGTCCTCGCGCCTTCGGCGCTGCGGATTACCC
>CAYNPY010000032.1:32792-35540 GCA_964399195.1 uncultured Fibrobacteraceae bacterium | reverse complement strand
AGCTCGAGGTTGTCCATGAAGTCGTAGTTCGGGTCCAGCGAGATCTTCTGGCCGTAGATCTTGCGGATCGAGGTGCGGAAGGTCTCGCGCTGCTCGTCGGTCTTCAGCGACAGGCGCTCCTCGATGCTCTTGATGAAGCGCTCGTCCACCTTGAGCGCGCGCAGCTCGCCCGTCTGGGGGTCCTTGTACTTCCACATCTTGTCCGGGCCCAGGTGCTCCGCGTCGATGCCGATGATCATGTTGACGTAGTTCAGCACGTCCTTGCGGATGGCCTGCGGCTCGTCCATGTAGGCGTTGAACATCTCGGTCATGATGCGCTCGCGGTAGAGTCCGCGGGCGGTCTTCAGGTCCTCCAGGTACTTGGCGCGGTCGTTGTTGTCGTGCACGTAGTCGAGGATGACGCGCTCGATCGCCTTGAACACGTCGTAGGCGAACATGCACTCGCCCTCGTTCGTCTCCGAACTCTCGACCATCAGCTGGATGGCGCGGCCCAGGTTGCGCTGGCCCAGGCCCTTCTGGCCGAAGCGGGCCGTGATGTCGGTGTCCTGGCTGAGCGTGTCGATGACCTCGGCCAGGGCCTTGATGCTCTTCTCGCCGGCCACCTCGCCGGCGGCCAGCTTCATCGTCTCGATGGGCGTCAGCTTCTCGCTGCGCGGCAGGCGCGTCAGGATGGCGGCCACCGAGGCGGCGTAGTTCAGGTTCGGGTCCTGGTGCAGCACCTCGCGGTTGAGCGTCGTCTTCGTCTCGCCGCCGATGGCGTACTGAGTGAGCTGCCCCTGCAGCCGGTAGTTCGTGTTGTGCGACACGTAGCACACGCGGCAGCGGTCGATGATGGGCGCTTCCTCCTTCTCGGCCAGGAAGCGGTTGAACTCGCTGTTGTTGCTGGTGGCGATGATCAGCGTGTCGATCGGCCACTTGAAGCCGTCCATCTCGATGGTGCGGTTCTGGATCACGCCCAGGTACACCTGCACCAGGTCCTTCTTGTTCTTGAACATCTCGTCGGCGAAGTGGATGCCGCCGCCCGCCACCCGGGCCAGCGCGCCGCGCCGCAGGTCGAAGCGGTAGGGGTTGTTGGTGTCGGTGATGTGCAGCAGGCGCTGGATGGACTCCTCGCCCAGCAGGTCCACGGCGCTGCTGGTGATCTTGTCCTTCGCGGGGTACTTGCCGGTGACGGTGCCCAGGCTCTCGGTGAGCGGCACCGGGAAGGTCTCCACGTGCTTGAGCATCTCGACCAGGTTGCCGTCGTACAGGCGGCGCAGGTCGCTCCACACGTAGCCGCTGCAGGCGCCCAGCGGCCGGTAGTTGGCGAACATGTCGTCGAGCTGCTCGTCGCCGAAGCCGAACTTGCGGGCCAGGTGGTCGCGGCTCTCCCCGGGGGTCTCCAGGAGGTTCATCGCGAGCACGGCGGGGTCCTCGTAGGTCTGGCTCTCAATGGCCGCAATCCGGCCGTATGTGCCGATTCTGTCCAGCCCGGTGAAGCGGAAGCTGTGGCGCCGGTTGGGCTCCTGGGCCAGGAACTCGCGGTAGAGGCGGCTGACGTACTCGACGAAGAAGGTCTTGCCGTTGCCGGGCTCGCCGACCAGCACGTAGGCCATCTCCTGCGACGACCCGCCCTCGGCCGCGTCCTTGACGTATGAGACGAAACTGTTGATTTCGTCATACATCCCGACGATGTGCTTCTTCCCGTCCCGGAAGATCTTGAAGTCGTAGGTCGTCTTGCCGTTGACCACCACCTTCTCGATCGGCGCGTCGAGGATCATGCGGCTGATCGCCTGGAAGGCGTTCTCGAACCGCTTCTCGCCGCCCTTGAGCGCCAGCAGGTGGTTGTGCAGCGTGTTCTTCCGGTTCTCGATCATGGTCGACCCCCGTCAGGATCCGCCGGGCCGGGGCGCCCTGCGCGTCCGGCCGGGAGGTTTGTGGACTCGTCCCGCGAACCGCGTGCCCGCAAGGCGCGTGCCGGTTCCAGGGCTGTCCGCAGTCCGGTGGGATTTCTCAAGATGCGCGTCCGCTGCGAGGCCCGCCGGCCGTGGCCGGGGACACCCCTGAAGGAACGAAAACAGAGGCTCGATGGCCAGTGTTCCCGCGGACGCCGCCGCCGGGCGGGGCCATTCGCGTGAGCCGTTCCGCCGGACGGAACGGTGCCGGGCGATGGTTGCGCCCGGAGCGCCGGACCGATCCCCTCCGGGCTGCGGGCCCGGGTGCGCGGAGGCAGGCCATGTCCCCAAGCAGCGCCGGGAAGCACGTCGCGCCGTTCGGCCGCGTGCTGAGCGTCGACGGCCGCGACTGCTTCTACGACGTCCACACCAACAGCCTGCTCGAGGTCGAGCCGCCGCTGGCCGCCGTGCTGCCGCGCTACGGCCGGGAGCCTCGGCGCGCGCTGCTCGCCGAGCTGGCGCCGCGGTTCGGGGCCGCGGGCGTGCGCGCCGCCTTCGCGGCGATCGAGCGCGGGCGGCGAGAGCGCGGGCTGTTCCTCGCGCGCCGCCCGCGCCTGGTGCCTCCTCCCGCGAGGTGGTCGCGCGCCGGCAGCTGCGATCGCGATCTGCAGCACCTGGTGCTGACGGTGACCGAGCGGTGCAACCTGCGGTGCCGCTACTGCGCGCACGGGGGCCACCTGGACTGGGTCCGGCCGCATGGTTCATCGGCGATGCCGGAGGCGACGGCCGTCCGCGCCGCGCGCTGGTTCCTCGACCGCGCCGACGGCGCGCGGTCTCCCGTGATCTCATTCTACGGCGGCGAGGCGCTGCTCGA
>CAYNPY010000032.1:17089-32692 GCA_964399195.1 uncultured Fibrobacteraceae bacterium | reverse complement strand
CGGCTCGTCTTCAACGTCACGCTGGCGCCGCCGGTCGACCTGAACTCGGTGGCGGACTACTTCGCGGCCTTCCCGCCGTACCGGCGACGCGGCCTGGCCGGCGCGCCGCAGCTGCGCGTGGGACTGGCCGACCTTCGCGGGCTGGACTGGGCCGCCGACGCCGGGCAGGCCGTCGCGCCGGCGGAGCCGTTCGCGCGGCAGGAGCGACGCTTCCTGGCGGCCCTGAGCGCCGGGAACCACGCCGCCGCGGGGCCCGTGGCGCGCGCCCTCTGCGAGCCCGTGCTGATCCGCTGGCATCACCGCTCGCGCCGGAGCCTGGGCCCGACGTGGACGCCCGGCGGCAACTGCCGACCGGGGCGGCGCAAGCTTCATGTGATGCCCGACGGCTCCTTTCATCCGTGCGAACGGACCGGCAACGCGATGCCGATCGGCGATCTCGCCACGGGAATCGAGCCGCGGCGCGTGCGTGACCTGCAGCGGGACTTCCACCAGGCCGTGACGGCGGGTTGCGCCGGCTGCTGGGCGCTTCGGCGCTGCGGCGCCTGCTTCGCGACGCAGGCCGCGGCCGGTAACGTGGGCGGCGCCGCGGGTCTGGTGGAGGAGTGCGCGCGCCTGCGGCGCGCCGAGGAGAGGAATCTGGCCCTGGTGGTGCGCGCGTTGCGGCTGCCGGAACGCACGAGGGCCTGGCTGGAGACGACCACCGTCGGTTGAGAAGCGCGCCGGTCGTGGCGCCGGAAAGGACAGCGATGTTCAAGGAACTCGAGAGCGCGGCCCGGGATCACGCCCTCGGCAAGGACCCCGAACCCGGCACGCCGGCTCCGGCGGTCGATTGTGAATGCTCGTGTGCGGAGCCGACTCCCGCCGACGGCGACGAGGCGCCGGTCGGAAACCGTTCGCTGAACCAGACCGGCGTGCATTGGGTTCTCAACGGCTGATCGGTCGGGCGCATGGCCGGTGGCAGGCCTGAGCCGATCAGTCGTCGGCCAGTGGTCGTACGCCGTCGGCGCGCCGACCATCGAGGTAGATGATCGTCTCCCGTCCTGGGAGCTTCACGCGCCAGCCGTCGACGATCCACAGAAGACCGCCTTCGAACATGGGAGTGGTGAAGTCCGGGGCGCGCGCCAATGCAACCTGGACGACCTGCACCATGACTTCGCCGGGGGACAGGTGATCGTCGCGCATCCATTCCCGCAGGGCTCCAGCGGTCGACGCGTCCCTGTCCGGCAGCGTCTTACTCGAAGTAATGATCCGCCCATCGGAAAGCCGATAGTCACTGGCGAGGGTGATTCGTTCGAATTTGCCCAATCGAAAACCGTGCAGGCTGACGGGAATCGCCGGAGTGGTGTCCTTCGCCATCAGAAGTTCTTCGGCCGTTTCGCGGGTCAAATCTGGTTCTCCGCGCCGTTGCGTGGCCACGACCTCCGTTCCCCTGAGCCCCTGCTTATAGAGCGTGATCTGACGCCCGTTCTTGGTGTAGTGCGAGACCTCGACTTCGAAGTCGTCGCTCCCCAGTTGCGTCGACAGCCCGACCACCAGCAGTGCCGCCAGCGCCACGATGCGCCCGACCCGCAGGCGGGCCGCGCGACGCTCGCGCCGGGCCAGCGCGCCGCCCAGGGCCGCGCGGAGGGCGCGCCGCGACACCGTGGGGTCCGCCGGCGGGCCCGCGGCCTCGCGCACGAGGCTGTCCAGGTTGTCCGTGTCACGCTTCATCGTCATCCCGATTCCGGCGAGATTCCCCTGTCTGCGGGCGCCGCGCGCGCGACCCTGCGCCCGTCAGCGGCGTCAGCCCCCGCTCCTCGGCCACGATCACATCGACGATCTTCTTCTCCGCCGGCGTCAGCGCCCGCTCTTCGCGCAGCGCCGCGGCCAGCTGCGGCCGGCCCCGCTGCAGGAGCGACAGCACCGTCGCCGGCTTGACCCCCATCATCAGGGCCGTGTCCTCCAGCGAGTACTCCAGCTGCACGTGCAGCACGAACGCGTCGCGCCGCTGCGGCGACAGTTCCTGCACCGCCCGCCGCAGGCGGGCCAGCAGCCCGGCGCGGTCCCGCTCGGCGATCGGGTCGGGGCTCAACGCGGACGGCTGGTGCCGGCTCACGTATTCGAGCTCCGAAGCCCGCCGTGTGGACCGGCGGTACCGCGGCAGCACCCGTCGCCTGGCGATGTGGAACAGCCAGACCCCGAACGAGCCGCGCTGCCAGTTGAACCGCCAGAGGTTCTCCAGCGCGTACAGGAACGTCTCCTGGGTCAGGTCCTGCGCGGTCTCCTCGCTCTCGACGCAGGCCGACAGGTAGCGGAACACATGGTCATGGTACTTGTCGAAGAAGAACCGGAACCGGTCCGAGTCGATCCGCGCCAGCTGCAGCCAGCGCCGCTCGAGCTGCAGGTCCTCCGGCGTCGCGCTGAACAGGCCCCGCGCGGGGGCCGGGGCGGTCTCCCGGTCCACCCCGCGCTTCCTCCCAAGAAGGCCAGTCAGCTTCATTTTCGAGGCACCCCGGACGAGAAAAAAACCGGCCTGCGGCCGCGCGCCGCCCGTGACAATATTAACATCAACATCCCCGAGCGCGGTCGCGGTTATTCGTACGCCTTCGTTATTCGTACGCCTTGGGCACCGCGCAGATGAACACGAACGGTTCGCTGCCGGTGTTGCGGAACTGGTGGATGTCGCCGGGCGCCACGAAGGCGAAATCGCCGGGCGCCAAGGGGTTGAGGCGGCCCTCGCCGTCGACCAGGGCGCCCTGCCCGCTGATGACGTAGTTGACGTGCTCGACGTCGTGGCTGTGGTGGGGCGAATGGCCGCCCGGCGCCACGGTGAACACGCGGAACGAGAAGTTCGGGGCGCCGTCGGCGCTGCCCACCACCAGCTGCTTGGAGATGTCACGGACGCCGTCCATCGCCACGGGGGTCGTGGGGACATCGGCGAGCTTGCGGATGATCATCGGCTTGAACCTCCTGGTGGCGCGTGGGCGGGCTTGCGGGTAATGATAATCCGGAGGGGGCGGCCGCGCACGACACGTCGGCGCACGAATTGGCCGCGCCCGCGCGCCGTCGCCGCAGCCGGCCACGTGGCGGACGGCGCCGGGAGCCGGCGGAGGGCGGCGCGATGGCGGACGACCTGGTGATCAATGCGCGGGTGACCATCCCGGCGGGCGAACTGGAGTTCACCGCCAGCCGCGCCTCGGGGCCCGGCGGGCAGCACGTGAACACGGCCGACACGCGCGTGCAGCTGCGCTGGAACGTCGTGGCCTCGCAGGCGCTGAGCGAGGCGCAGCGGCAGCGGCTGCTGGCCGCGCTGGCCCCGCGGCTGACCGAGGGCGGCGACCTGCTGCTGGCCTGCGCCACGCACCGCAGCCAGCGCCGCAACCGCGACGAGGCGGCCGCCCGCCTGGCCGAGCTGGTCAGGCGCGCGCTGGTGCCGCCGCGCCCGCGGCGGCCGACGCGGCCCACGGCCGCCTCGCGCCTCAAGCGCCTGGAAGGCAAGAAGCGCCGGGGGGCCGTCAAGCGCGCGCGCGGGCGGCCGGCGGGCGAGGACTAGCGAGCGCGAAGGAGAGTCATGGATCCCCAGGCCCTGATCGAACGGCTCGAGGCGGGCGCCGCGACGCTCGCGGGCGCCACGGCGGGCGTGACCGAGGCCGAGGCCGGCTGGCGCCCGGAACCGGGCCGCTGGTCGCTGCTGGAGATCGCCTGCCACCTGCTCGACGAGGAGCGCGAGGACTTCCGCGTGCGCCTCGACTTCACGCTGCACCGGCCGGGAGAGCCCTGGCCCGCCATCGACCCCGTGGGCTGGGTCGCGGCCCATCGCTACGCCGAACAGGAGTTGGGCGCGACGATGGCCGCGTTCGCGACCGAGCGGCGGCGCTCCCTCGCCTGGCTGCGCGGCCTGTCGCGCCCGGACTGGGACGCGGCCTACCACCACCCGAAGTTCGGCGCGATCCGCGCCGGCGACCTGCTGGCCTCGTGGTGCGCGCACGACGCGCTGCACCTGCGCCAGATCGCGCACTGGCACTGGCGCCGGCTGCAGGAGCAGGCCGAGCCGTTCGGCACCGGCTACGCCGGCCAGTGGTGATGGGCGAGGCGCGGCCGGACCTGCAGGCGCACTACGGAAGACCGGGGCTGCTGGAGGCCATCACCGCGGCGCTGGCGGCCGCGGGCGGCGACGGCGCGAACGCCGCGGCCGCCGACCTGCTGGCCCGCGTCGATGAATTCCATCCGGGCGGCCGCGCCGCCACCGACGAACTGGCGCGCCTGGCCCGGCCGCGGCCCGGCGAGCGCGCGCTGGACCTGGGCTGCGGCATCGGCGGACCGGCCCGCCGCCTGCGCCGGCTGGTCGGACCGGACGGCGCGGTGACCGGCGTCGAGGTGGTCGGCGAGTACTGCCGGGTCGCGCGCGCCCTGGCCGCCCGCGCGGCCGACACCGCCGACATCGTCTTCGTCGAGGCGGACGCGGCGACCCTGGACCTGCCCGGTCCGCGGTTCGATCTGGTCTGGTCGCAGCAGGCGCAGATGAATGCGCCGGACAAGGCGGCCTGGGCCGCGGCGGTGGCCCGTCACCTGCGGCCCGGCGGACGCTATGCGTGCTGCGAGATCTTCGCCGGTCCGGCGGTAGCCGACGCCGCCTACCCGGTGCCGTGGGCGCGGGAGGCGGCCGCCAGCCACGTGGTGACGCCGGAGTTCTGGCTGGCCGCGCTGGCGCGGGCCGGGCTGGAGACCGTGCAGTGGAGCGAGGCCACGGCCGCCACCATCGCCTGGCTGGACGAGGCGGTGGCGGTGCAGAAGGCGCTTCAGTCCGCCGGCGATGCGGCCGCGGCCGTCAGCGTGCGCCTGCTCTTGGGGCCGGAGGCGGCGCTGATGTCGCGCAACCTGCGCGCAAACCTGGCCGAGGGCCGCCTGCGCGCGTTCCTGGGCGTGTTCGCGCGGCGCGGCTGAGCCCGCGCCGGGCGCGCCGGCGGCCGCGGGCGCGCGTTGCGAGCGCGCGGCCGCGTCGTTATCCTGCCCGCATGCGACCGACGACGGGCCGAAGGCTTCCGGCCGGACCGCCCGCAACCATAAGCCACGGGGAGAGGACCATGGAGCACAAGCTGCCCGAGCTGCCCTACGCGCGCAACGGCCTGGAGCCGCACATCTCGGCCGAGACGCTCGATTACCACTACGGCAAGCACCACCAGGCGTACGTGACCAACCTGAACAACCTGGTCAAGGGCACCGAGTTCGAGAACGCCTCGCTGGAGGACATCGTGCGCAAGGCCCCGGCCGGCGGCATCTTCAACAACGCGGCGCAGGTCTGGAACCACACGTTCTACTTCACCGGCATGAGCCCCAAGGGCGGCGGCCAGCCGACCGGCGCGCTGGCCAAGGCGATCGACGCCGCGTTCGGCTCGTTCGCGGACTTCAAGACGAAGTTCACCGCCAGCGCCGTCGGCAACTTCGGCTCGGGCTGGACGTGGCTGGTCAGGAACGCCGCCGGCGGCGTCGAGATCGTCAACACGAGCAACGCCGACACGCCGCTGCGCACGGCCAACGTGCCGGTGCTGACGGTCGATGTCTGGGAGCACGCCTACTACGTGGACAAGCGCAACGCGCGGCCGGCCTACGTGGAGGCGTGGTGGAACGTCGTCGACTGGAACGTGGCGGCGCAGCGGTTCGGCGGCTGATCGCCCGCGCCAGCGCTCGCGACGCGCGACGGCGGCCCTCTGGGGCCGCCGTCCTCGTTTCCCGCGGGCGGGGCGCGCCGGCCGCCGGCCCCGCGTCACCGCCGCACCCTGAAGTTGTCCAGCTCGAACACCACCGGCGCCTGCGGCCGCGGCAGGTAGACCAGGATCAGGTCCAGGTCCGAGGTGTCCAGCGGGCGCGAGCCGTCGGCCAGCATGGCGCCGGGCAGCTCGAAGCGCACGGTGCGCCAGCGGCGGTCGGCGAAGAACCCGAAGCGCGCGCCGCGGTTCTCGCGCGTGCCGGGGAAATCGTCCAGGCGCAGCGACATGGGCACGCTGTCGCCGGGGGCGATCACGACGCGCACGTCGAACTCGAGCGCGCGGTAGTCGGACCAGTCGTGCGAGAACCGCCGCACCTTCACGCCCGGCCAGTTGTCGGGCGGGGCCGCGGTCACGCGCAGGACCCCGGTGGGCCCGTCCGGACCGTCCGGCACGCGCGTGAACTGGAGCCTGGTGTTGAAGTTGCTGGTCCAGATCCAGTGCTCGCGGCCCGATTCGAAGTCCGCCAGCAGCGGGAAAGAGCGCCGCGACTCGTAGCTGGCCGCGATCACGCCCGGCAGGTAATAGAGCTGCGCCGGCACGCTCAGCAGCAGGACCGACATCAGCGCCAGCCCCGAGCGCCGGCGGTGGCCCTTCCACAGCACGTACCCCGCGACGATGCCGATGCCCACCAGGTCCAGCAGGAAGTCCTTGACCAGCGCCGAGCGGCCGAACAGCGGCTGCAGGAACTCGATCAGCGCGCCGCCGGCGACCGCGGCCAGCGTCGCGTAGCCCAGGCGGCCGCGCAGCGGTCCGCGCCAGTAGAGCAGGATCGTCACCGCCGCCATCAGCACGACGTGGAACTGGTCGCCGAGGGGGGCGATGGCCGGGTGGCGCCGGAGCGCGATGGGCACCGTCACGAAGAAGGGCAGCGTCGCCAGCGCCATCACCAGGAACCAGAGCCAGCGGCGGCGCAGCAGCCTCGGCATCGGCAAGGCGGGCACCCGACGCTCCCACCGCTCGAAGCGGGGCCGTCTCATGTGCGCGGCTTCCAGGTGACCTGCTTGCGGCCCAGCAGGAACTGCCAGAAGGCGTGGGCGCTGGCCAGGTTCAGCACGCACAGATAGGTGGCCAGCCCGATCGGCCGCGGCACGCCGCGCGCGTCGCGCGCGGCGAAATGGCCCCAGACAGCCGCCGCGTAGAACAGCAGCTGGGCCGCCATCGCCGCCTTCCAGAAGGCGGTGCCGGCGCGGTTGGCGAGCAGCCACGCCGAGACGAAGCAGCCGGCCATGAACACGAAGGCCAGGTAGCGCAGCACCTTGTGCGACCACAGCTGCCAGGCGAAGATCCCGAACCGCCCGAAGTCCAGCAGCGCGGCCATGTCCTTCAGCGCGTGGAACGCGCGCAGCGAGACGCGCACGCGCATGCGGTACTCGTCGCCGGTGGCGGCCAGCGCGTCCTCGTAGAGCAGCGCCTCCGGCTGGTAGACCACGCGGTAGCCCTGCTCGCGCACGCGCAGCGGCTGCACGAAGTCCGGCAGCTGGTCCGCGCGCATCGGCCTGTACAGGGAGCGCCTGATGGCGTCCACGCCGCCGTCGACGCCGACGACGGAGCCCAGCCGCGTCTCCCAGGCCCGCAGCCGGTTCTCGTAGCGCATGTAGGCGGAGCAGCCCTCGCCGCTGAGCGAGCCGTCGGGCGCCTTGTAGACCATGCGCCCGGTGACATAGCCCACGTCGCGGTCGGCGAAGCAGTCGACCAGCCGGCTGACGGTGTCCGGGGCGTAGAGCGAGTTGGCGTCCGAGAAGACGATGATCTCCCCGGTCGCCTGCGGCAGCGCCAGGTTCAGGGCGCTGGTCTTGCCGGCGCGCGGCTCCTGCCGCAGCACGCGCACGCGCGGGTCGCCGATCGCGCGCACCAGGTCGTCGGTGCCGTCGTCGGAGGCGTCCGAGACCACGATCACGTCCAGCAGCTCGGCCGGGTAGTCCTGCGCCAGCTTGTTGCGCACGGTGGCGGTGATGTGGCGCGCCTCGTTGTAGGCGGCGATCAGGACCGTGACGCGGGGACGGGCGGCGCCCTGCGGGCCGGCCACCAGGCGGCGGTCCAGGACCCGGCCCAGCAGCCAGGCCAGGAGCGGGTAGCCCGCGTAGACGTACACGAGTCCGGCAAGGCACAGCCAGAACAGCGCAGTCCAGAACGTCACGGGTCGGCCCCTCCCGGGTCCGTGGAGTCCGTCGCCCGCGGAGGGCGATCTTCCTCATAATAGCCGGTATCGGCGGAAGTCGTTATCTTCCGGGCGCCACGATCACCGCAGGCCGCCGGCGGCGCAAGCGAATACCGCGCTAATTTTCGCTTTATTTTCGCCACGGTCCGTGGTATGGTGTCCGGCGAATCCCCAGGCCGACCCCCGGCACCGGCGCAGGCCGCCGGCGCCGTCTGCAAGGAGCACTGCCATGAACTGGACCGCTTTGCTGAACGCCGAGATGGAGGACACGTACCGGGCCACGGACGCCCTGATGGCCATGGTCGGCGACGCCGACCTGGGCTGGAAGCCCGCCTCGGGCCGCAACTGGATGACCACCGGCCAGCTGCTGATGCACCTGACCAACGCCTGCGGCTTCTGCTGCCGCGGCTTCCTGACCGGCGACTGGGGGATGCCCGAGGGCGCCTGCGAAGGGGCGCCGGCGGGCGACGAGATCCCGATGGAGGCCATGCTGCCGCCGGCCGAAGCGCTGCCGACGGTCGAGAGCGTCGCCGAGGCGCGGCGGCTGCTGGCCGAGGACAAGCAGCTGGCGCTGGCCATGATCCGCGAGGCGGGCGAGGCGAAGCTCGACGGCCTGCTGGTGGCGGCGCCCTGGGCGCCGCAGGACCAGCAGCCGCTGGGCCGGCAGTTCCTGAG
This sequence comes from uncultured Fibrobacteraceae bacterium, assembly GCA_964399195.1. Classification (GTDB taxonomy): domain Bacteria; phylum Krumholzibacteriota; class Krumholzibacteriia; order LZORAL124-64-63; family LZORAL124-64-63; genus CAINDZ01. The sequence continues at coordinate 24,112 of CAYNPY010000032.1, read as the reverse complement.
CATGAACTGCCACCTGCAGACCCACAAGAGCCAGCTCTTCTACTACCTCAAGCTCATGGGCCGCGACGTCAACACCATGCACATGTGGGGCATGAACTGACCGCCGGCCGCGCGCGGGCTGCACGAACGAGGGCGCCGGCCTCGCCACCGGCGCCCTTTCCATCGACCAGCCGTGATGGCCGCTAGCGCCCGGCCTCGTAGCTGGCCAGCGCCGCCATGTTGACGATCTCGTCCACGGTCGACTCCAGCGAGACCATGTGGATGGGCTGCTTGAGCCCGACCAGCAGCGGCCCGATGATCTCGCGGTTGCCCATGTGCCCGACCAGCTTGTACGCGATGTTCGCGCTCTGCAGGTCCGGGAACACGAACACGTTCGGCGCCGCGCTCAGGCGGCTGTCCGGCAGCAGCTTCGCCAGCTGGCCCGGCAGCACGGCCGCGTCGGCGCGCATCTCGCCCTCGACCCGCACGTCCGGATGCTCGCGGTGCAGGATCGCCACGGCCTCGCGGGCCGCCCGCGCCTCTTCCCGCTCGTTGTCGCCGAACGTCGAGAACGACAGCATCGCCACGTTCGGGTCGATGCCGAACTGGCGCGCCACCCGGCAGGCCTGGACGGCGATGTCGGCCAGCTGCTTGGCGTCCGGCTTGAAGTTCACCGTCGTGTCGGCGAACACGTAGGCGCGCCCCTCGATCAGCAGCACGTGCATGCCGACCACGCGGGAGACGCCTTCCTTCATCTCGGCCAGCGAGAGCACGATCTTCAGGGTCTCCACGTACGAGCGCTGGGCGCCGCAGACCATGCCGTCGGCCTCGCCCGCCCGCAGCAGCATGCAGCCCTGGTGGATCGGCAGCTGGACCATGCGGCGCGCCTTGGCGATGTCGTAGCCGCGGCGGGCCTTCGCCGCGAACAGCATCCGCGCCAGCTCCTCGTGGCGGTCGCCGCCCGTGGCGTCCAGCACCGGCACGCCCTTCAGGTCGATGTTCAGCTCGGCCGCGCGCTTGTGGACGACGTCGGGCCTGCCCAGCAGCGTCGGCTTGGCGAAGCCCTCGGCGAGCGTCACGCGGCAGGCCTCGAGCACGCGGTCGCTCTCGCCGTCGGCGAAGATGATCCGCCGCGGGGCGCGCTTGGCCGCGGCGCGGATGTTGTGCATCACCAGGAGCGAGCGGTTGGTCATGCTCTCGAGGCGCTCGCGGTAGGCGTCCCAGTCGGTGATGGGCACGCCCGCGACGCCGCCCTCGCAGGCGGCCTTGGCCACAGCGAACGCGACCCGCGACAGCACGCGCGTGTCGAACGGCTTGGGGATGATGTACTCGGGGCCGAACTCGAACGCCTGGCCGCCGTAGGCCGCCGACACGTAGGACGGCACCGGCTCGCGCGCCAGGTCGGCCAGCGCGTGCGCGGCGGCCAGCTTCATGTCCTCGGTGATGGCGCGGGCCCGCACGTCCAGCGCGCCGCGGAAGATGAAGGGGAAGCCCAGCACGTTGTTGACCTGGTTCGGGAAGTCCGAGCGGCCCGTGGCCATGATCAGGTCGTCGCGCGCGGCCATCGCGTCCGGGTAGGAGATCTCCGGATCGGGGTTGGCCATCGCGAAGACGATCGGCTTGGCGTTCATCGACCGCACCATGTCCTGGGTGACCAGGCCCTTGACCGAGCAGCCGTAGAACACGTCCGAGCCCTTCATGGCGTCGGCCAGCGTGCGGTTCTTCGTCTCGTGCGCGAAGTACTCCTTGTACTTGTTCATGCCCTCGGTGCGGCCCTTGTAGCAGACGCCCTTGCTGTCCACGAGGGTGATGTTCTCGCGCGGCACGCCCAGCAGCTCGGCGAACTTGGCGCAGGCGATGGCCGAGGCGCCGGCGCCCGAGACGACGACCTTCAGCTTCCTGAGTTCCTTGCCCTGCAGCCGCGCGGCGTTGATGAGGCCGGCGCCGGAGATGATGGCGGTGCCGTGCTGGTCGTCGTGGAAGACCGGGATCTTCATCTCCTCGCGCAGGCGTTCCTCGATGTAGAAGCACTCGGGCGCCTTGATGTCCTCGAGGTTGATGCCGCCGAACGTCGGCTCGAGCATCTTGCAGCACTTGATGATCTCTTCGGGGTCGTGCGAATCGACCTCGATGTCGAAGACGTCGACGTGCCCGAAGCGCTTGAACAGGACGCCCTTGCCTTCCATCACGGGCTTGCCGCCGAGGGCCCCGATGTCGCCCAGGCCCAGAACGGCCGTGCCGTTCGAGAGCACCGCCACCAGGTTGCCCTTGTTGGTGTACTTGTAGGCGTCGGCCGGATTCTTCTCGATCTCCAGGCAGGGCACGGCCACGCCGGGCGAGTACGCCAGTGACAGGTCGCGCGCGGTCAAGCACGGCTTGGTGGGGACGACCTCCGTCTTGCCGGGACGGCCTTGGCTGTGATAGTCGAGTGCATCCTGATCGCGGAACGCCATGACAGGCGACCTCCAGGCTGGAAACCGGGCCGCGCCGGCGGGAGAAGGCCCGCGGCGCACGTTGGTTGTCAAACCAGTAACGGGAGGCTGAGAATAGCAAGACCGGGCCGAACTTCAAGCGGGGTCACCGGCCTTGTTGATTTTGATATTCGCAATCTCAAGATCCTGTTGATTCGACGCCGATCCTCCGGCACCGTAGTTCGGAAGTCCAGCCACGCACCGCAGGCGCCACAACTTGCCGCACCCCTGGACACCGGATCCGACCGGAGGCCTGCGTGATGACCTGCCCGCGCCCGCACCCGCGAATGCGTCGCCCGTTCTCGCACCTGCTGCACCTGGCGATGCTGTGCTGCCTGCTGCCGCTGGCGGCCTGTGACGACGAGTCGCCGGCTCCGGCCGCTGCGCCGGCCACCCACGACCAGGCCTGGCTCGAGCCGGGCAGCGGCGCCTTCCACGGCCGGTATGCCGCGCGCGAAGGCGTGGCCGACTGCCGCGCCTGCCACGGCGGGGACCTGCGCGGCGAAGGCGCGGTTCCCGGTTGCCAGGCCTGCCACACCGGGGCCGGCGGTCATCCCGAGGGCTGGGCGGCGGCCGACGCGCACGGCAGGGTCGCCCTGGTCGGCGGCACGGCCGGCTGCGCCGCCTGCCACGGCGCCGACCAGGACGGCGGCTGGAGCGGCGTCTCCTGCCTGGGCTGCCACGAAACCCTGGCGGCGGCCCACGAAGCCGACTGGAGTTCTCCCGACCGGCACGGCACCGCCGTCATCGCCGATGGCGGCCAGGCCTGCGCCGCCTGCCACGGCGCCGACTACCGCGGCGGCGCGGCCAGGGTTTCGTGCTATCGCTGCCATGACGGGCCCGGCGGGCACGCCGTCGGCTGGCAGGCTCCGTCGGCGCACGGCGTGGCCGCACTGGGGGCGGCGGTCGCCGGCTGCGCGACCTGCCACGGCGCCGATTATCGCGGCGGCTGGTCCGGCGTCTCCTGCTACGAGTGCCACGCCGGCCCCACCGGCCGCCATGGCGAAGGCTATGCGGAGCCGGGGCGGCACGGCGCCGACGTGCGCGCCGGCGGCACGGGCGGCTGCGTCTCGTGCCATGGCGCCGATCTGGCGGGCGGGCGCTCCGGTGTCTCCTGTTACCAGTGCCACGACGGACCGGGAGGACATCCCGTCGGCTGGCCCGCGGGCGACGCGCACGGCTCGGCCGCGGCCGGGCAGGCCGTGCACGGTTGCGCCGATTGCCACGGCGCGGACTTCGCCGGCGGCTGGTCCGCGGTCTCCTGCTACGGCTGCCATGACGGGCCGGGCGGGCATCCCGTCGGCTGGGCCGGCGCGTCGCAGCACGGCGCGGCCACGCGCGAGGGCGGCAGTGCGGCGTGCGGCGCCTGCCACGGCGACGGCTTCACCGGCGGCCCGAGCGGCGTCTCGTGCTTCCAGTGCCACGACGGACCGGGCGGGCACGCCTTCGGCTGGGCGCTGGCGTCGCAGCACGGCGCCGCGGTGCGGCCGGCCGGCGCGGCCGCGTGCGTCGATTGCCACGGCGCGGACTTCGCGGGCGGCTGGTCCGGCGTCTCGTGCTCGCAGTGCCACGACGGAGTCGGCGGCCACCCCGCGGGCTGGGGTCAGGAGTCGCAGCACGGCGGCGCTGTCGTCGCCGCCGGGGGCGCCGGCGCCTGCACGGCCTGCCACGGTCTCACCTACGACGGCGGCTGGTCCGGGGTGTCGTGCTCCGCCTGCCACGACGGCATCGGGGGCCACCCCGCGAACTGGGGGAACGCCTCGCAGCACGGCGATGCCGTGGAGGATGGGGGCGCCGCCTCCTGCGCGCTCTGCCACGGCGCCGACTACCGCGGCGGCTGGGCGGCCACCTCCTGCTACGAATGCCACGACGGGCCGGGCGGGCACCCGCTCGGCTGGGCGCACTACACGCAGCACGGCCGCGCCGCGAGCATCAACACGCCGATCGTCTGCGCGCCCTGCCACGGGAGCGATTACCGCGGCGACTGGTCCGGCGTCTCGTGCTATCAGTGCCACGTGGGCCCGTACGCGATCCACCCGCTCGGCTGGGCCGATCCCGAGGTCCACGGCGACGAGGCCGAGCGCGACGACGCGGCGTCGTGCACGCCCTGCCACGGCGCGGATCTCCGCGGCGGGGGCAGCGGAGTCTCCTGCTGGCAGTGCCACGACGGGCCCAATCCGTAGCGCGCGGCGGCACGGTGACTGACGCGAGGGGCCGGCCCCACCGGGGGCCGGCCCCTCTTCGCGCGCCGCGGCCGGCAGCTACCGGACCACCGGCAGCCCCGCCGCCTTCCACTCGACGATGCCCCGCCGCAGGTTCATCACGTTGGTGAACCCGGCGTCGATGAGCAGCTTCGCCGCCACCGTGCTGCGGTTGCCGGTGCGGCAGTAGATGAACACCGGCTCGTCGCGGTGCGCGGCCAGCTCGCCCAGCCTGGACTGGAACTGCTGGATCGGGATCAGCGTGGCGCCCTCGAGGTGGCCTTCGGCGAACTCGCGCGGCGTGCGGACGTCCAGCACCAGCGGCTTCAGGTTGGCGATCGTCTTCGCCGCCTCGGCCGACGTCAGCTCGCGGTAGGCGGCTGCCCGGTAGTCGATCACCTCGAGCGTGCCGCTGACCGGGCCCGCCGTGAAGGCGTAGGCGCCCGCCTCCGACATCGTCAGGTAGGGCTTGCCGCCCTCGGGCACGGGCCAGGTCCACGACTGCTGCAGCGAATCGATCGTCACGGTCAGCGGCTCGCCGGTCGTCAGCGCCACCTGCACGTAGTCGCCGCGGTACACGCGCACGACCGGCGCCGGCTGCGCGGGGTCCAGGGTCACAATGCGCAGGCCGCCCTCCAGGCGGCCGGTCGCTTCCGGCAGCGCGGCGGTGGCCGTCGCGGCGCCGGAGCCCGGCTGGCGTTCCGCGGACTGGCCCTGGCAGCCGCCGGCCGCGAGCAGTCCCGCCAGCACGAATGCGCTGAGGTCGAGGTGGCGAAGCTTCATCGTCGAGTCTCCGTCGCTCAGGGGTGGTCGGTCGCGGCCTCGAGGACTTCGCGGATGCCGGCCGAACACGCCGCGCAGAAGTCCTTCAGGCCCTTCGTGAACATGATGCAGTCCAGCTGCGAGCGGTACACGCCCGTGGCGCGGTAACCGGCGCCCTCGAACGCGCCGACCTGCCCGAACTGCGGCTGGGCGGCGAACCAGGCGTCGAGGCGGTCCTGGTGCGAGCGCGAGAGGTCCTCGCTGCCCTGGATCGCCGCGTCGATCTCGGCCTGCGGCGCGCCGCCGGTCATCAGCTTCGCGATCAGCGCGTCGTACTCGCCGCGCCGCTTCTGGTAGGCGGCGTCCATCGCGTCGTGCTCGGCCTTGGCCCACGGCGTGGGCACGGGCACGCCGGCGCCGACCAGGCCGGCCCACTTGGGCCGTCCGTCGAGCAGGCGCGTGATGTTGCGCTCGACCGGCTCGACGCCGGCGGGGTAGAAGTCGGTGTAGGCGGTGCTGGAGGAGTAGTACTCGTCGGCCAGCCCGGCGAAGCCGTGGCCGAACTCGTGCACGAACACGTAGCCGCTCCACTGGTTGTCGCTGGTGAAGGTGTTGAACAGGTTGTAGATGCCGCCGCCGCCGTAGCGGGCATGGTTGACCATGACCGACAGCACGTCGTAGGGCGCGGCGCGCGCCGCGTCGCGGATGGCGCGATTGTCCTCGGTCAGCAGGTAGCGCTCGCTGCCCAGCGAGTTGAAGGTGCAGCCGAGCGCCGTGTTGCGGTGCACGCCGCGCGTGGGCTCGTCGCAGCCGCGCTCCTGCGACGGCTTCAGCACGCCGCGCACGCTGAAGCGGTCCTTCAGCGAGGCGAACGGCTCGCGCCCGAGCAGCGCCGCGGCGAAGCGCCTGACGTCCGCCTCGAACTTCGCGGCGTCGTCCTGCGTGTAGCCCTCACCCAGGATCACCACGTCCACGCACTGCGCCAGGGGGCCGCCCACGTGCGCCTCGACCACGACCAGGTCGGCGTCAGCCGGGTCGCGGCGCAGTTCCGGCGACGCGGGGTCGACCGGCGCGCGGAACACCTCGCGCAGCTGGTTGTCGGCGCCCCGGTGGTCCAGGGCGATGACCGCCGGCCGCAGCGGCAGCGGGCAGCGCACCGACTCGTGGTAGGTGCGGCGAACGCCCTCGCCGGCCGGTCCCGTGGTCTTCCACTCGCCGAAGTACGAGTCGAAGCCGCGCGACCACAGCACTTCGCCGCTGGCGGCGTCCAGCAGGCGGGCGCGGTAGCGGCCCAGGTCCAGCGTGTCGACCAGTTTCACGCGCGCGCCTGCCCACGGGCCCTCGATGTGCAGGCGGTCCAGCGCGACGATCTCTTCATTGCTGTCGCCGGTGTGGTTGAGGTCGACGCGCAGCGTGGCGTCGGCGAAGTGGTCGGCGAAGCCGGCGACGGCCGGCGCGGCGGCGGCCAGCGCCAGGGCCAGAGCGGGCAGCAGCAGGTTCAGGGACGCGCGTCGCATCGGGCGGGACCTCCTGGATCCATCGGGCAGGGCGCGGGGCGCGGGGGCGTGCCGATGGTGCGGCGGCGCGCCGCGGGCGTCAAGCGGCGCCGC
>CAYNPY010000032.1:0-16989 GCA_964399195.1 uncultured Fibrobacteraceae bacterium | reverse complement strand
GCGCCTCAAAACTGCCGCACCCTGATCTTCGGGCTGCTGTTGTAGCAGGCCGCGGTGCCGGGCGCGCAGGCCGCCAGCCACTTCTGCTCGAGCTTCTTCAGCGCTTCGTCGCGTTCGAGTCCTTCCAGCGCGTCCGGCACCCGGTCGAGGATCTCGAACGAGAACATGTCCTCGCCCAGCCGGTCCCAGTCCGCCTGCAGCTCGGCGCAGCGGTGGCTGCCGTTCCGCAGCTCGCTGCGGTGCCGGTTCAGCGGCCCGTGCAGGTTGACGCTGCTGCCCAGCAGCAGACGCCCGCTCTCGCGGTTGCGCACGCCGTACACGCCGGCCGCCTTGCGCGCCTGCTTGTAGAGCTCGATCCACTCCTTGCGCCGGCGCAGGTCCGGACGCGCGGCCCGGTCGCTCCCGTTCACGTCGTCCATCTCTCCGTTCGGTGTCGCGGCACCGCCGCGGGCGATCGCGTCGAAGGTCGCCGGCCGCGGCAGCGGCCTGACATCCAGTTCCCCGGCGCGCCGGTAGCGCGGCGGCAGACCGTCGCGTCCGAGCAGCCGCTCGTCGACCAGCTCGCGCCGGACCGTGCAGTAGTCGGCGAAGCGGGCGGTGATGATCGCGTTGACCTCGGCCTCCGCGTACTCGCGCCCGGGCTCGAAGTCGGCCGCCAGCGCCGCCAGCACCACCAGCCGCTTCTTGCGCTGGGCGGGCAGCTGGCGCAGCCGTCCGCGTTCGAAGAAGGCCTCCAGCACGCGGCGGCGGGCCAGGTCCAGGCGCGCCTGCTCGGCGCCGCCGGTGTCGGCGGTGGCCTCGACCAGCTCGCGCAGCGTCCTCTGCAGCGGGCCGGGCCGGGCCTCGCAGACGGTGTAGTACTGCTCGCGGCGCCGGTTGATGAGCCCCGCCTGGTCCAGCTTGCCCAGGTGGTGCGTGATCGTCGGCGGCGTCAGGCCGAGCCGCTCGGCCAGTTCCTCGCAGCAGGCGGGCTGCTCCAGCAGCGCGGCGACCAGGCGCAGGCGATTCGGGTCGGCCAGGGCCTGCAGGAGCCTCAGGGCGTGGTCTTGCTCGGACATGGCAGTCTCTTTCGATGAGGGTCGAAATAGAATACAGCGGCGCCCAACAGTCTGCAAGTTCGATTTGACGATGATCAAATCAGATGCCGATTGCCGGCTGCTCCCCTGGTCATGATTCTCATCTGTATAAAAGACAACACGTTAACGTCGTCCCGGACGCCGCGCGCAACGCGTGACAGGTCATTGAGTCCGCGGCGCGTCCGCCATGACCGCAAAGAACCCGTAGTGGATCACGAAGCACACGAAGAACACCGGCGGCAGCGCGACCCAGTACCACGGGTTTTCCACGGCCCGGCCGATCACCAGCGCCAGCAGCGGCGCCTGCGCGAAGACCGCGATGACGGCGCGCCGCATGCTCGTCGCCAGCGGCGTCCCGCACCCCGGGCAGGGGAACCGGTACGAGCGCAGCCCGAAATAGCGCCGCATGGTGAAGGCGTATCCGCAGGACGGGCATCGCTTGGAGAACATCGCCCTACCCCCAGAACAGATACGCCATCCCCACCGCCGCCACGAACCCCGCCAGGTCGGCCGCCAGCCCGCACGCCACCGCGTGGCGCGTGCGGCGGATGCCGACCGAGCCGAAGTACACGGCCAGCACGTAGAACGTCGTCTCGGCGCTGCCCTGCACCACGCAGGCCAGGCGGCCGGCGAAGGAGTCGGGGCCGGCGTTCTTCATCGTCTCGATCATCATGCCGCGCGCGCCGCTGCCGCTGAGCGGCTTCATGAGCATGGTGGGCAGGCCCTCGATCCAGCGCGTGTCGCCGCCGATGGTCTCCACCAGCGCGCGCACGCCGCCCAGGATCAGGTCCAGCGCGCCGCTGGCGCGGAAGACGCCGATCCCGACCAGCATCGCCACCAGGTAGGGCACGATGCCGATGGCGACGTGGAACCCTTCCTTGCCGCCGTCGACGAAGGCGTTGAACAGGTCGACGCGCCGCCGCATGCCGGCGCCGAGGAACGCGAGGATCATCCCGAAGATCAGCCCGTTGGCCAGCAGCGAGGACTGCGTCTCCAGCGCCGCCTGGTCCAGGCTCGCGAAGTACGCCACCAGCCCGCCGACGATCGCCGTCATGCCGCCGAGGTAGGCCAGCACCACCTTGTCCCACAGGCGCAGCCGCTGGATCACGCCGGTGACCAGCAGGCCGGTCATGGTCGAGCAGAACGTCGCGACCAGGATCGGCAGGAAGACGTCGGTCGGGTCGGCGGCGCCCAGCTGGGCGCGGAAGGCGAGGATCGTCGTCGGCACGATGGTCACCGACGACGCGTTGATCACCAGGAACAGGATCTGGTCGTTGCTGGCGGTGTCCTTGTCCGGGTTCAGCTCCTGCATCTGGCCCATGGCCTTCAGGCCGACCGGCGTGGCCGCGTTGTCCAGGCCCAGCATGTTCGCGGCCATGTTCATGACGATGCTGCCGTGCGCGGGGTGGCCGGCGGGGATCCCGGGGAACAGGCGTCGTCCCAGCGGGCCGAAGACGCGCGCGATGAACTCCACGGCGCCGCCGCGCTCGCCGATCTTCATGATGCCCAGCCACAGGCACATCACGCCGGTCAGTCCCAGCGCGATCTCGAACCCCGTCTTGGCCATGTCGAACGAGGCGCCGACCATCTCGCGCCAGACGCCCGTGTGCCCGGCCAGGGAGCGGCCGACCGCGGCCACGAAGCCGCCGATGAAGAAGAAGGTCCAGATCCGGTTGAGCATCCGTTCTCCTGCCGGGGTGCGCGCCGGGCCGCAGCATAGCCGCTGGGGGCCGGCCTGTCACCCGCCGGCCGGCGTGGCGCCCCGCGCGCCCGTCCGCTAGTCTGGGCTCGTCGCGGGCGCACGGCCCGCGGCCACACCCCGACGCCGGGAGGCGCCATGTCCGCGGCCAGCCCGCCGCCGGTCGTCTGGACCGGCATCCTGCGCAAGATGCGCGTCGAGCCGGGCGACACCGTCGCCTACTTCCTGAAGGACGCCGCCGTCGGCGCCGAACCCGCGCCCGACTGCGCGCTGACGCCGCTGCTGGGGGGGCAGCTCGAACTGCGCTTCCTCGGCGAGATCCGCTGCACGCTCTGCGGCCGCGCGACGAAGTCGACGTTCGGCGACGGCTACTGCTTCCCCTGCTCGCAGACGCGCGCCGAGGCGGACCTTTGCATCGTCAGGCCCGAGCTGTGCCACCATGGACAGCCGGACCATCCCTGCCGCGACGAGGCGTTCGCCCAGGCGCAGTGCTTCCGGCCGCATGTGCTCTACGCATCGCTGACCAGCGGGGCGAAGGTGGGCATCACGCGACGGGCGAACCTGCCGGCGCGCTGGATCGACCAGGGCGCGGTGGCGGCGGTGCCGCTGGCCGAGCTGCCGGACCGCCGCAGCGTCGGGCTGCTGGAAAAGAGGCTGAGCGACGAGGGTTTCGCCGACCGCACGCACTGGTCGCGCCTGCTCAAGGGTGATCCGCCGGCGGACGAGCTGGCGCCGTTCGCGGCGCGGATCGCCGAGCGGCTGGTCGAGTGGGGGGTGCCGCTGCTGCCGGCGCCGGCGCGCGAACCGGCGCGCTTCCGCTACCCGGTGCTGGCCTGGCCGGCCAAGGTGGTCAGCCTGAACCTGGACAAGACGCCGGTGGTCGGGGGCCGGCTCGAGGGGATCAAGGGCCAGTACCTGATCCTCGACGGCGGGGTGATCAACCTGCGCAAGTTCTCCGGTTACCGTCTCGAGGTGCGGGCGGGCTGAGCGACCGCGGCGGGCCTCTCCCGGCCGCCGGCCGCCGGCGCCTGCCGAAAAAAATAACTTGTATCCCCGTTTGCGGTTCATATTATGAGCGCCAGCGAAAACGTGCGAGGGCCTCGGTCCGTCGCACGGGCGTCCGCCAGCTGCCGGCGGCGCCGGGGTTCCCCGACCCGCTTCTGTCGGCCACGTGGTTCAGGCCGGAATAGACATCCTAGCGTAAGCCTTTTGTTGACAGTCGGTTCGCGGGGCCCTGACGGCGCGTCGTTGACGTCGTCGACGTACAGCAGCACTATGTGGGGGAGCGACAGCGGCGTCCCCCGCCCGACGACCGGCGCCGCCGAGGCGGTCCGGTCGCAACCAGAGCACTGCGCCGCCCGGCAGACAGGCCGGGCCGGCTTGAGGTGTAACGGGCGCACCGCGTCGAGGTTACCCCGGGTTCGCCCGGGGAGTCCTTGCGGAGGCGCGACCGTGAGTGGGCGACGGGGGGATGATCTCCCGCCGCAAGTCGCGTGGAAAAGAAGGAGACGACAATGCGCTTCGTTCGTAACGCTGCCATCCCGGTGATCCTCATCGCCGCCATCGCGCTGCTTGCCGGCTGCTCGAAGGAGCCCGTGCTGGCGATCCAGGATGCCGAGGCCGCCCTGTCCCAGCTGCAGGCTGCCGGCGCCGCCGAGTACGCCCCGCAGGCCCTGAGCGACGCTCAGAACGCCATGGCCCAGATGAAGGCCGAGGTCGAGGCCCAGAAGGGCAAGTTCGCCCTGTTCCGCTCGTTCAAGAACGCCGAGGCGATGGCCCTGACGGCCAAGCAGACCGCCGAGGCCGGCATCCAGACGACCGAGGCCAACAAGGCCGCCGCGAAGGCCGAGGCCGAGAACGCCCTGGCCGCCGCCCGCGCCGCCCTGGTCGAGGCCCAGCGCCTGGTCGCCGAGGCCCCGGTGGGCAAGGGTTCCGAGCTGGACATCAAGATGCTGCAGAGCGACCTGATGGGCGTCGAGCAGCAGGTGGCGGACGCTGACGGCACGCTGGCCGCCGGCCGCTTCAACGAGGCCCGCACGAAGGCCCAGGCTGCGATGAACGCCGCCAACACCATCGCCGCGGACGTCAACAACGCGATCGCCCTGCGCGCCGCCAAGAAGCGCTAAGGTCGACCAAACACCGGGATCGTTGGTGCGACACGGACGTCGCCCGGACGGACATCTGGAGTATCGATGGAGCTTCGCCGACCTTCCCGGCGTCTGATCATCGCGGCGGCCGTGACCTTCTCGGTCGCGGCCGCCGCGGTCGCCTGGACGTGGCCCTGGCTGCAGGGCTGGCATCATCCCCCCCTGACCGCGCGCTTCGAGGCCGAAAAGGCCGTCAAGGCCGCGGTCACCGGCGACGGCGTCCTGCCCGCCGAGATCGCCATGGTCCGCCTGCAGATGGACCGCTCGATCGCCGAGGACCGCCGGCAGGGCGCGGCGTTCCCCTGGCGGCGCGACTACCGCATCGCGGCCACCAGCTACCGCAAGACGGCCGCCCACGCGGCCACGGCGCTGGCGGCGGCGGGGCAGCGCCTGGCGGCGGCGCGCGAGCTGGCCGAGGCGGCCGTGTCCCGGTCCACCGCGCTGGTGGCGGACACCGACCGGCTGGCCGACGGCATCAAGTTTCCTCCGTACGAACGGAAGCTCCTCTCGCAGGCCCTGGCCCAGGCGGATGAAGCCCGCCTGATGCTCAACGAGGGCAACTACGAGGCGGCCGTGAAGGCGGCCACGCGCGCCACGGAGGCGGCGCGGAACGCGCGCCTGGGCGGCGTGCGCGTGGTGGAGCGCTTCGCCGACCCGGAACAGGTTGCCGTGTGGCGCAGATGGCAGAACGAGACCATCGCCTCCACCAAGGGCGGCGGCAGCGCGATCATCGTGAACAAGGAGCGCAAGGAAGTCGCGCTCTACCGCAACGGCGTGCGCGCCCGGACCTACCGCGCCGATTTCGGCAAGAACATGCTCAACGACAAGCGCGTGGCGGGCGACGGGGCCACGCCCGAGGGGCGCTACCGCGTGACGGCCAAGCGCGGGCGCGGGCAGACGATCTACTACAAGGCGCTCATGCTGGACTACCCGAACGCCGAGGACCGCCGCCGTTTCGCGGAAGCGAAGAAGGCCGGGCGCATCGCCCGCGGCGCGCGCATCGGACACCTGATCGAGATCCACGGCGATGGCGGCCGTGACGCGAACTGGACCCAGGGCTGCGTGGCCCTGGCGAACCGCGACATGGACGACCTGTTCGAGCGCGTGTCGGTGGGCACGCAGGTGACCATCATCGGCGGCGACGGCACCGGCGACCTGTCGGATCTCGCGCGCGCGCACGCCGCCGGCCAGTTGGGCGCGCGATGAAGCGGCGTCTGCTCACCGGCATCGGCATCGCGCTGGGGGCGCTGGTCGTGCTGGCGGGCGCGGCGCTGCTCGCGATCGACCGCTCCGGCTACCATTACCGCGACGCCGACTTCGCCTACTCGGGCGGAGACAAGGCCGCCCGCCGCAAGCTCGAAGCGAGCTTCACGAGGCCGCCGGCCAAGGTCTACATCGTCGTCGACCGCACGCACAACCGGCTGGAACTGCGCAAGGGCTCGACGACGACGCTGACGGCCGTGTGCTCGGCCGGGTCCGGCTACAAGCTCGTCGAGCGCGACACCGCCAAGCGCAAGGGCCGCCAGTGGGTGTTCGACACCCCGCGCGGCATCCACAAGGTGAAGAACAAGCGCACCGATCCGGTCTGGAAGCGCCCCGACTGGGACTACATCGAGCGGGGCGAAGCGATCCCGCGCCGGGACAGCGAGCGCATCGAGTACGGCATGCTCGGCGACTACGCGCTGGACCTGGGCGACGGCTACATGATCCACGGCACGCTCTACGAACGGCTGCTCGGCCGCGGCGTCACGCACGGCTGCATCCGCCTGGGCAAGGACGACCTGGCCACGGTCTACCGGGAAAGTCCGCTCGGGACTCCCGTGTACATCTACTGAGGCGGATCCGGATGAAGACGCTGCGCGCGGTGTTGCTGATGGCGGGAATGGCGCTGGTGCTGGGCGCCCTGCCCGGCGCGCGCATTGCCGCGGCGGCGGACAAGCCGGCGCCGGCGAAGTCCGACACGAAGAAGCCCGCGGCGAAGAAACCGGCGGCGGGCAAGGACGCCGACAAGGACGCCGCCGCCGACGAGCCGGCGCCGGCCCGCGCCCCGGCGGTGTTCCCGCCCAACCCTGACCTGAAGGACTGGCTGAGCAAGGCCGGCACCGACTCGTTCTTCCTGGTGCTGGACCCGGCCGGCGGCACGCTGCAGCTGGTGCTCGGCGGCGTCGTCATGCGCACCTTCCCCGTGTCGGACATCGAGGTGGCCACGCCGCGCCGCTGGGGCTCCGCCGCCCGGCTGCCGGAGAACTGGCACGAGCGCGTGTGGACCGGCGCCCGCATCGACCCGCCGCATCCGGGCGCGCGCATGGAGATCGTCGGGCCCGAGGTGGGCACCGCCACCGGCGAGGTGCTGGTGCCGCCGACGCCAGAGGAGGCGATCCCGGTGCCGTCGCTGTACCGCGTGCGCTTCCGCGAGGGGCTGGCGCTCGAGGTGACCGGCGGCCAGGCCGAGCAGAAGGGCGAGTTGCCGCCCGCCGAACTGCCCGGCGGCCTGAGCGAGAAGTGGCGGATGCTGCGGCAGGGCGCGCCCGATCTGGTGCGCGTGCGCCTGCGCCTGACCCCCGAGCACTACGCCGAGATGTACCGCAGCCTGCCGCCGGGGACCGACTTCGTGGTCCTGCACAACGGCGAATAGACGGCGCCTGCCGCCGGCTGGCGCGCCGCCCGGCCACTCCCCGCCGCCGGGTTCCCGACGCCGACAACCCCCGCCCGCCTGTCGCCGCCGCTTGTCGACGCGTTGCCGGCGCTTCGCGCCCGCCCCGCCTCAACCTCGCGAGTTCTCAACGCTTTGACCCCGGCGCGACCGCCGGGCTCCCTGCTTGCGAAAGGGGCGCGTCCACCGACAGCGCTTCACGAACCAAGGAGGGAAACCGTGAACGAGAACCGCGACCCCGTCTTCACCGCCGCCGAACTGGAGGCCAGCCTGACCCGGCTGGGCGCCGCCGACCTGGAGCAGCGCCTGGAGTTCGCCCCGCTGCTGGCCGGCAGCGGCGACACCGGCCCGCTGGACACCGACGTGTCGGTCTGCTGCAGCTGCAAGATCCCGGACAAGCTGGTCTTCGACGAGAACGTGGCGCCGATCATCACCGGCGACCCGTACCCCGGCAGCGACATCTCGGGCACCGGCCCGGTCAGCGGCGGCGGCTTTTGAGCCCTCGGCCGCAGCCGGGTGAGCCGCATCCCGGCCGCCCGCCGCGGCCTGCCGCTCCGGGGAGCGGCGGGCCCGGCCGGCGGCCGGACCGCGCTTCCGGTGGCCGGGCCCGCGCCGCGGGCTGGGATCTGTGGAACTTCCGGGCGCTGTTCCCCGGCGCGGCGCCGGCGGACCTGGAGACGGTGCGGGCGGAGCAGGCGCGGATCCTGGCGAGGGAACGGGAGGCTCTCGCCGGGTTGTGGTCCGGGGACATGGACCTCCTGTCCCCGGGCCGCACCTTCCTGGCCGACGCGCCGCCGCTGGCCGCGGGCATCACCGTCTCGCTGCACACCGGGCCGTACCAGCTGCTGCCGGAGCCCTGGCTCCACGCCGGGCTGTCGCCGCTGGTGCTGCTGAACGCGAGCGCGCTGCCGCGCTTCCGCGAGACGGTGCTGCCGCTGCAGCGGCGGCTGGGCCACCGCGAGCAGGTCCGCTGGGCCGCCGTGGGCGAGCCGGGCTTCATGCGCGCGGTCGTCGGCGCGGTCCGCGCCGGGCGGCCCGTGCTGGCCTACCTGGACGGCAACAGCGGCGACGACGGACCGGCCGGCACCCGCGAGCGCGGCCTGCGCTACGACCTGCCCGGGCGCGCGATCCTGGTCCGCACCGGCCTGGCGCGCCTGGCCTGCCGCCTGGGCTGCCCGCTGCACCGCGTGGCGCTGCGCTGGGAAGGCGGCGACGTCGTCTGGGACGGCGCGCCGTCGCTGCGGCCGGGCCCCGACGACGACCCGGGCCAGGTGACGCGCCGCCTGTTCGACTGGGCCATCGCCGTTATCCGCGAGCGGCCCGCGCAGTGGCAGTACTGGACCATGCTGCGCGACAGCAGCGCCTGCTTCGGCGACCGCTGCAATGACGATGCGGATGCCGCGCCCGGCGCCCGCGAGGATCTGCGGCGCGCGTTCGCCGACGGCTGCAACCGTCGCGACCTCCCGCTGCGCCTGGTGCTCGAGCGCGAGGTCGAAGTCTGGGGCGGCGATGTGCTCGCCGACCTGACCGGTGACCGCTTCTATCCCGCCGCGGGGCTGGCCGACGAAGACCTGGACGTGCTGCGAACGGGGCGACCCACGCTGCAGGAACTGCGCGAGCACCACGGCGAGGCCTGGCTCCGCTTCCACGGCCTGCGGCTGGTGCTGCTGGGCCTGGCCAGGCTGGGCGCGTGAGCCGGCACTGGCGGGTCCGCGGCGCCGGCGACTGCCGGTTCGAGGTGCGCCCGCACCCGAGCGGGCCGTGGCTGGTGGTGACCGGTCGTCGCGTGCTGGTGGTCAGCCCGGAGGCGGGGCGCGCCCTGCTGCCCCTGCACGGCCGCCGCGTGCCGGCGATGCCGCCGCCGCCGCGGGCGGTCCGGGGGCCGGCGCTGCGGACGACGCTGGTGCCGGCGCCCGTCGTGCGCGCGCTGGCCGCCGGCCTGGCGCCGCTGGCCTCCGGCGCGGGCCTGGCTTTCACTGCGACGGCCGGCCTGGCGGCGGTCGCCTGCCTGCGGCCGTGGGACGTCGCCGGCGGCTTCTCCGTGCCGGCGCTGCTGCTGGTGGCGGCCGGCGCCCTGCTGCACGAACTGGGGCACGCGGCGGCGCTGCGGCGGTCGGGCTACGCGCCGGGCGCGGTCGGCGTCGGCGTGCTGGTGATCGTGCCGGTGCTGTTCGCCGACGTCAGTGCGGTGCGCCTGCTGCCGCGGGCCGCCCGCGTGCGCGTGGACCTGGCCGGCCCGGCGTTCCAGGCCGGGGCCGCCGGCGCGCTGGCGGTGACCGCGGCGGTCGGCGGCCCGGATCTGGCCCCGCACGCGGGGGCGGCCGCCGTCGCCACGCTGGCGGCCATCGCGTGGTCGCTGCTGCCGCTCGCGCGCAGCGACGGGGTCTGGGCGCTGCGTGACGCGCTGGGCCCGCCGCCCGGGACCGCGGACCCGCAGCGGGAGCCCTCGGCGAAGGAGCGCCGCCTCGAGCGGGCGCTGTCCGCGGTCCGGCTCGTGACGGCCGCGCTGGCCTGCGTGCTGCTGCCGCCGCGCGTGGCCGCGCTGCTCGTGGTCTTCCTGGCGGGGTTGGGCCTGCCCGTGCCGCCGCCGGCGCGCGGCGCGCTGGCCGCCGGGCTGCAGGCGGCGGCGGTGGCGGCTCTGGCCGCGGCCCTGCTGCGTGCGCTATCATGCTCGCGGAACCGTCACCGAAGGGAAGGCATGGACGCGCGGGCAGGGGACGAACATCCCGAGCAGGACGACGCCGGGCCGCGGCCGCTCGAGCTGGACGGCGTGCTGGACCTGCACATGTTCCCGCCGGCGCAGGCGCGGGCGCTCATCGACGACTGGCTGGACGCCAGCCGCGAGGCGGGGCTGCGCGACCTGCGCATCATCCACGGCAAGGGGATCGGCGCGCTGCGCGAACTGGTGCATGCGGCGCTGGCCGCGCGCGACGATGTGGAATCGTACGGGCTGGCGACGGACGCCTCGTCCTGGGGCGCCACCGTCGTGCGGCTGAAGGACTGAGATGACCCCGCGCCGGCAGCGCCGCGACGACGGACCGCCCGCGCCGAAGCGCGGCCGGCGCCGCTCGATCCGCCGCGACGCGGTGGACACTTCGGGCGACGTCGGCCAGGGTCCGCCCGACCCGCGGCGCGAGCCGGGCCGCCCGCCGGAGATCCTGCTGCGCAAGCTGAAGCTGGCCGAGGCGCTCGAGCGCCTGGAGTTCCAGTTGCGCGCCCACGCCGCGCGCGGCCAGGCCGAGGTGCTTGTCGTCCACGGCAAGGGGCAGGGTTCGGCCGGCGGGGTGCCGGTGCTGGGGCCGGAGGTGCGCCGCTGGTGCGACGCGCACCCGTCGCTGGTGGCCTCGTGGCGCGAGGCGCCGCTGCGCTGGGGCGGCGGCGGTGCTATCGTGGTGCGCCTGCGGCCGCAGTAAGGGCACGGTGACCAGGGAAGGGAAGGGCATGGCCCGCGACACGCGGAATCGCCTCGAGGGACGCACGGCGCTGATCACCGGCGGCGCGCGGCGGCTGGGCCGCGCGATGGCCTCTGCCCTGGCGCGCGCCGGCGCCACCGTCGTGATCCACTACCGGACTTCTCAGGACGACGCGCGGGCGACCGCCGCCGGCATCGAGGTGCTGGGCGGCCGCGCCTTCCTGGTCGACGGCGACCTGGCCGACGCGCGCGCGGCCTCGGCGCTGTGCCGCCGCGCGGCCGACCTGTGCGCCGCGCCGCTGGACATCCTGGTCAACAACGCCTCGGTGTTCGCCCCGGGCGCTGCCGCGACGACGACCGCCGCGGAGTGGGACCACGCGCAGGCGGTCAACCTGCGCGCGCCGTTCCTGCTGGCCCAGTCTTTCGCGGCGCAGCTGGCCGGCGAGGGCCCCGCCGACATCGTCAACCTGAACGACGGTCGCGCGCTGCGGCCCGGCGGCGACCACTTCGCCTACACCGTCAGCAAGGTGGGCCTGCACGGCCTGACGCGCAGCCTGGCGCTGGCGCTGGCCCCGCGCGTGCGGGTCAACGAGCTGGCCCTCGGCGCCGTGCTGCCGCCGGACGTCCCGGCCGGCGGCTACCAGCGCACCCCGAAGGAGGCGCTGCCGCTGCGCCGCTACCCGACACCCGATGACGTCGCCGATGCCCTTCTGTTCGTGCTCGCGGCCCCGGCCCTGACGGGGCAGACCGTGCACGTGGACGGCGGCCAACACCTGCAACCCTGGAGTTGATGCGAGCCATGCCGCGCCTGAAGAAGAAGCTGATCGTCGTCGGGGACCGCCTGCTGGTGCGGCCGGAGGAGGGCGACGAGCGCACGAACGCGGGGCTCTACCTGCCGCAGACGGCGATCGCCTCGCGCCAGGCCGCCGGCGGCTGGGTCGTCTCGGTGGGGCCGGGCGTGCCCGTGGTCAACCCGCTGGACATGACCGACGACTCCTGGAGCGAGGGCGACCAGGCCGCGCGCGCCCACTACCTGCCGATGCAGGCGCAGGAAGGCGATTACGTGCTGTTCATGCGCAAGGCGGCCGTCGAGATCACCTTCGAGAAGCGCGCCTACCTGATCGTGCCCAACGGGGCGGTGCTGGTGCTGGTGCGCGAGGGGTTCGAGACCGAGGGGCCGGCCTGGGAGCCGGAGGCCGGGGACTGACGGCGGCGCCCGGACCTTTGCTGTTGCGCGGCGCCCCGTCCTGCCGCATCGTACCTGCCCTATGCGGATCCTCACGCGACGCCTCAAACGCGCCTGGCTGTTCCTCGTGCGCCTGCAGCGGGGGATCGCCCACGACGACTGCATGGGC
Organism: uncultured Fibrobacteraceae bacterium; assembly: GCA_964399195.1. Classification (GTDB taxonomy): domain Bacteria; phylum Krumholzibacteriota; class Krumholzibacteriia; order LZORAL124-64-63; family LZORAL124-64-63; genus CAINDZ01. The sequence goes on along the minus strand of CAYNPY010000032.1, from coordinate 4,647 downwards.
ATGGCCGCGCAGATCGCGTTCTACAACGTCCTGGGCCTGTTCCCGCTGATGATCTTCCTTCTCAACATCATCGGGCTGTTCCCGCTGGGCCAGGCGCTGCAGACGGGACTGCTGAAGGAACTGAGCCTGCAGATGCCCGAGGAAGCCGCCAATTACGTGGTGGACACCGTGCTCGGCCTGCTGCCGGCCGGCAACAAGGGGCTGTTCGGCCTGGGCCTGGTCGCTTCGCTGTGGGGCGCGTCGATGGCCACCGGCGCGCTGATCACCACCATCAACCGGGCCTACAACATCCGGCCGCGCCGCAACCTCCTGAAGCAGAAGATCCTCTCGATCTGGCTGACGCTGGTGCTGGCCTTCCTGTGGGTGCTGGCGTTCGTGATCGTGCTGGTGGGCCCGCGCGTCACGCAGAACGTGTTCGAGGTGCTGAACATCGCCAGCGAGACGAACACGTTCTGGACCAGCGTGCGCCTGCCCATGGCGTTCGGACTGACGCTGGTGTCGCTGGCGATCCTCTACTACATCGCGCCGGAGGCGAAGCAGCGCTTCCGCTGGATCCTGCCCGGCGCCGTCGCCGGCACGTTGCTGTGGATGGGCGCCTCGTCGGGCTTCCGCTACTTCCTGCGCAAGTTCAGCAGCTACGACGTGACCTACGGCTCCATCGCGGGCCTGGTCATCCTCATGGTCTGGTTCTGGCTGTCGGGCCTGGTCTTCCTGCTGGGCGCCGAGGTCAATTCCTTGATGAAGCGCATCGACCAGGAGCAGCACCAGCCGCTGCGCCCGAAGCGCTGACCGCGGCGTTCGGCGCGCGAGGAAGGGAAACCATGATGAGCGACACCACCCCGACCGTCACCTGCACCTGGACCGGCGGCCGCCAGTTCGTGCACCGCTCGCACACCGGGCACGCCCTGGTCACCGACACCCCGGCCGAGCACGGCGGCGGCGGCACGGCGCCCTCGCCCATGGAGCTGGTCGTGATGGGCCTGGCCGGCTGCACCGGCGTGGACGTGGCCAGCATCCTGGAGGGCATGCGGCAGCCGCTGCGCGGGCTGACCGTCAGCGCGGCCTACGAGCGCGCGGAGGACCACCCGCGCGTCTTCACGCGCATCGCCCTGCACTACCGGCTGGAGGGGGACCTCGATCCGGCGCGCGTGCAGCGGGCCGTCGCCCTCTCGCAGGACAAGTACTGCTCGGTGTCGGCGATGCTCGCCGCCGGCGGGGTGGCGCTGACGCACACGGTCGAAATCCTGCCCTGAACCGCCCGGCCGGGGCGCCGGTTCCGGCCCCGGGGAGCCCCCGGGGGCCGCAATTGCTATTTCGACAGGTTTTTGGTAGACTCACGCCGATGCCCTGTCCGCCCGCATCGCCAGGTCTTGAGTCTGATTCCCCGAATCGACGCTCAAGGGCCCCGGCCGCGTGGGCCCCACATGGAAGCCGGCGCCGCGCGCCCGTCGCCCGGGAGCGCCCGCACAGCCGAGCGAGGGGACTCCAATATGCCACGCAAGTTCTTGCCGCTGTTGCTGTTGGCCGTAACGGTGATCGCGCTGGCCGCGGCCGAGCCCGCCGCCGCCTTCACCGTCGATCCCGGACTGGAGGCCGCCCTGGCGGCCAAGGACGGCAACGGCCGCGTCCCGGTCATCCTGATCTTCAACGGCAACCACCGCGTGCCGGACGATGTGCTGGACCGCGCCGAACGCGGCCGCCCCGACAAGCGGCGCGAGCGGGTCCTGGCCGCCCTGAAGCGGAAGATGAAGGCCACCGCCAGCGGCGCGATGGGCGCACTGACCAACCCGGCTCCCGGCGACGAGGTCGTGAACCTGCGCGAGCTGTACATCGCCGGCGCCCTGTCGTTCGAGGCCAACGCGCCGATGATCGCCCGTCTCAGCGAGCTGCCCGGCGACGGCGTCATGTACCACGACAACCTGCAGGCGAGCTACGACGCGGTCCGCGCCGACAAGGCCCCCGACGGCCGCGATGTCACGTTCGCGCCCGCCGCCGTCGACACCGCCTGGGGCGTCAAGTACGTCAAGGCCCACCGCGTGTGGAGCGAGCTGGGCTTCAACGGCACCGGCGTGGTCGTCGGCCACATCGACACCGGCGTCTGGCTGGCGCACCCCGACCTGGCCACGCGCATCTGGACGAATCCCGGCGAGATCATCGGCAACGGCATCGACGACGACGGCAACGGCTTCATCGACGACTGGCGCGGCTGGGACTTCGGCGATGGCGACAACAACCCGAACGACGACTCGGCCTCGGCCGGGCACGGCACGCACACCGCCGGCACGGTGGTCGGCAACGGCACCGGCACCGTGCTGACGGGCGTGGCGCCGGGCGCGAAGATCATCCCGATCAAGGTGTGGAACAGCGCCGGCACGGGCGGCTCGCTCGGCACGATCTGGGCCGCCGAGCAGTACTGCGTGGAGAACGGCGCGCGCGTCATCACGATGTCCCTGGGCTTCTCGGGCGCGATCCCGGCGTCGTTCATGCGCGCCGAGCGCGACAACTGCGCCAACATCCGCGACGCCGGCGTGCTGCTCTGCAACTCCGCCGGCAACGACCACAACAACTACGACCCCCCCATCGAGCTGGGCCTGACCGCGCGCGTGCCGGCGCCCTGGAACCCGCTGGCGGTGCCGTACTCCAGCCTGGGCGGCGTCCTGTCGGTCGGCGGCACGGGCTACAAGAACAACACGGTCTACACCAGCTCGTCGTGGGGCCCCGCGAAGTGGAACGACGTGGATCCCTACAACGACTGGCCGTACTTGCCGGGCGCCGGCCTGACCAAGCCCGACGTGGCGGCGCCGGGCGTCGGCGTCAACTCGACCGTGGTCGGCGGCGGCTACAGCGGCGACACGTGGAGCGGCACCTCGATGTCGTGCCCGCACGTGGCCGGCGTCGCGGCGCTGATGCTGCAGAAGAACCCGTCGCTCTCGCCGGCGGGCCTCGATTCGCTCATGGAGCAGACGGCGCTGGACCTGGGCGCGGTCGGCAAGGACAACGTCTTCGGCTCGGGCCTGGTCAATGCGCTGGCGGCCGTGCAGGCCGTGCCCCTTGACCAGCGGCCGGACATCAGCTGGGTGACCGTGCTGCCCGAGCCGGCCGGCGACCACGTGCTGGACCCGGGCCAGGTCAGCCCCCTCGCCTTCCGGCTGAGCAACGCCAGCCAGACGGTCGTCGGCACCGGCGTGACCGGGTCGCTCGCCGTCGTCGCCAACCCGTGGGTGACGGTGGTCGACGGCGCGGCCGCGTTCCCGGACCTGGCCACCGGCGGCGGCACCGGCGACAACACCGCCGACACGTTCAGCCTGAACGTGGCGGCCGGCGCGCCGCAGGGCTACGCCTTCACGATGCTGCTGACGGTGCAGGCGACCGGCGGCTTCCAGCGCACCTTCGACATCGACTGGTACGTGGGCCTGCCGGCATTCCGCACGCACGACCTGGGCGGCATCGCGCTGACGGTGACCAGCCAGGGCATCATCGGCTACATGTCCGACGCCGGCGTCGAGGGCGAGGGCATGAGCTACGCCGGCGGCGCGGGCGGCCTGTTCCTGGGCTCGTTCTGGGCCGGCGTCGACGCGAACTACGTCTGCGCGCGCGACTTCAGCGGCACCACGCCCGAGACCTACGAGTGGGTGGTCTCCTCGTCGCCGAACGGCCGCGTCAGGGACCTGGGCCCGACGGGCTCGGACCAGACCTTCCAGTCGGTGTTCACCGACGCGGGCCACGCCCTGCCCAAGCCGCTGAAGGTCGAGCAGACCAGCATGACCTTCGGCATGCCGAACAACGACCGCTTCGTGATCCTGGAGTACCGCCTGACGAACAACGGCGCCGTCGCGCTGCCGGCGCTCTACAACGGCGTCTTCTGCGACTTCGACATCAACGATTCGGGCGCCAACTTCGGCCACACCGACACGGTGCGGAAGATGACCTACATGTACAGCACCGGCGGGCCGTACTTCGGCATCGTGCTGCTGGGCTCGACGCCGGCCACCAGCCTGCGGCTGATCAGCAACCCGACGTACGTCTACCCGCTGGCGACGATCGACAACGGCAACCGCAACCGCTTCATGCGCGGCACGCTCGGCGTGACCACGGCGACCACGGCCAGCGACTGGTCGGCGATCACCGCCAGCGTGGCCAACCTGCCGGCGAACGGCGGCCAGGCGATCGTGGCCTACGCGCTGGTCTACGGCGCCACGCTGGCCGAGCTGGAGCAGGCCGCCGACGCGGCCAACGCGCTCTACTCGCCGGTGGCCCCGGTGACCGGGGACGTGCCGGTCAAGGTGCTGCACCTGGCGCAGAACCACCCCAACCCGTTCAACCCGGCCACGCAGATCGAGTACGTGATCGCCGGCGCCGGCCACGTGCGCATCGACGTGTTCGACATGGCGGGCCGCCGCGTGCGCACGCTGGTGGACGAGGCGCGCTCGGCCGGCACGCACACGGCCATGTGGGACGGCCTGGACGACGCGGGCAACCGCGCGCCGTCGGGCACCTACTTCTGCCGGATGACCAGCGGCGGGGAGACGACCAGCCGCAAGATGACGATGATCAAGTGATCGACTAGTCAGCAGACCGGCGCCGCGCTACAGTCGCGCCCGGACCGGGGCCCCGACCACCGCTGGTCGGGGCCCTTTCGCCTGCCGG
>CAYNPY010000031.1:2913-35755 GCA_964399195.1 uncultured Fibrobacteraceae bacterium | reverse complement strand
CGACGAGATCGAGAAGGCCCACCCGGACGTCTTCAACATCCTGCTGCAGGTGCTGGACGACGGGCAGTTGACGGACAGCTTCGGCCGCACGGTGGACTTCCGCAACGCCGTGCTGATCATGACCAGCAACGTCGGCAGCCGGAAGACCCACGGCATCCGCGGCGTGGGCTTCGGCTCGGACGAGGCGGACCACAACCAGCAGCGTGTGCAGGGCAACATCGACGCCGACCTGCGCAAGACGTTCAGCCCCGAGTTCCTCAACCGCATCGACGAGATCATCACCTTCAAGGCCCTCGACCGCGAGGACATCACCCGCATCGTCGACATCCTCCTGGCCGACGTCAGCCACCGGCTGCGCAACCTGGAGATCGAGTTCGACTTCACCAAGCCCTGCAAGGACTTCCTGTGCGAAGTGGGCTTCGACCCGCAGCTGGGCGCCCGGCCGCTGCGCCGCGCGATCCAGAAGCACGTCGAGGATCCGCTCAGCGAGAAGCTCCTGCGCGGCGAGGTGATGAGCCGCAGCCGCATGGTGATCGGGGTCAAGGGCGGCAAGCTGTCGTTCAAGGTGGAGCCCCGCGAAGAGGTGAAGACCGGCTGACGCCGGCCGGCAGCGATCCGGTCGCGGCGCTCCCCGGAAGGGGGGCGCCGTTTTCCTTCGCCGCACCGTCGGGATTGTGTCCGGGGCCGTCGCGCCTTATCTTCCGGGACCCCGCCGGCGGGAACCTCCGCCCCCGGCGGGGGTTGCATGCCCGCTGGCGCGCCAGGCCCTGGACGGAGCCGCGCCGGAGCGCCGCGCGCCCCACCAGCTCCGCGGCCGCGCTAGGACGTTGTGGAACCGGATGGCGGGTGCTAGACTGCCGCCGCCGTTGCCGCCAACCCGACGGGTCGACAGGACCCGCTGATGGGGAGATCCTTGCCAGACCTGCTTCGCAACGCGCGTCCATGGGCGCTGGCCCTGGCGCTGGCCTTGGCTTCGGCCCTGCCGGCGGCCCGCGTGCCGGGACTGGCCGCGGACGCGCAGGCCGCCGAGCCGGGCGTGATCAAGGCCGTGGACGTCGTCGGCGCGCTGACGGTGGGTCCGCGGCAGGTGCTGGCCTGGTCCGGGCTGGCCGAGGGCGCGCCGCTGACCGCCGACGCCGCGGCCGAGGCCATCCGCCGCCTGTTCGACACCGGCAAGTTCGCCGACGTCTTCCTCTACCGGATCGACGAGCCCGACGGGGTCCGCGTGGTGGTCAACCTGCGCGAGTTCCCGCGCGTGCGGAGCGTGACCTTCCGGGGCAACGACAAGGTGAAGGAGAAGGACCTCGCGGACGCGTTCCCCGTCACCGTGGGCCAGTTCGCCAATCCGGCGGCGGTGCTGCGCGACCTCGAGCCCCTGCGCGAACTGTACCAGGAGAAGGGCTACTACAACGCCACGCTGCACACGGACTCGACGCGGACCGACGGCGGCAACATGCAGGACCTGGTCGTGACCATCGACGAGGGCCGCAAGGTGAAGGTCGAGTCCATCCGCTTCACGGGCAACGTGAACCTCAGCGAGGACGGCCTGCGCGGGGCGATGAAGCAGGGCACCACCGGCTTCCTGCGCGGCGGCGCGTTCAAGAAGAAGCAGTTCGAGGAGGACCAGGAACGCATCGTCACCTGGTGCCGCAACCAGGGCTACCTGGACGCCGCCGTGACCGACACGACCTTCGCCTTCAGCCCCGACCGCGAACGGCTCGACATCACGATCGAGATCAGCGAAGGCCGCCAGTACTTCGTCGGCGACGTCCGCTGGAGCGGCAACACGGTGCTCGACGACCTGGCGGTGGCGGACCGCGTGCTGCTGGAGAAGGGCAAAGTGTTCAAGGAGGACGAGTACCTCCAGACCCTCGACGACCTCCAGCAGGTCTACGCGGACCAGGGCTACATCTACATCACCGTCGAGCCGAAGCGCGAGCTGCGCGACGGGGTGGTGGACGTCGCCTTCACCTTCATCGAGGGCCGGCCGGCGAACATCCGCGACATCACCGTCTCCGGCAACACGAAGACCCACGACAACGTGATCCTGCGAGAGCTGCGGATCTTCCCCGGCGAGACCTTCAGCAACTCGCGCATCCGTTCCTCGCTGCGGGACATCTTCCAGACCGGCTTCTTCGAGGACGTCCAGCCGGACATCCGGCCCACGCCCGAAGGCGACGTGGACATGGACCTGAAGGTCAAGGAGAAGCAGACCGGCCAGTTCATGTTCGGCATGTCCTACAGCGCCGAGACGGCGGCCAGCGGCTTCATCCAGGTGGCCGAGACGAACTTCCGCGGCAAGGGCCAGAACCTGGGCTTCACCTGGCAGTTCGGGACGCGGCGCCGCTACCTGGACATCAGCTTCACCGAGCCCTGGTTCCGGGGCACGCCGACCCTGGTGGGCGTGGATATCTTCGACCGCTTCCAGTACAACTACGACGACTTCTACGAGAGCCGCGTGCGCGGCTTCAACGCGCGGCTCGGGCGGCGCCTGCCCGGCACGCGCTACAGCCGCGTCGGGCTGCGCTACGAGTGGTCGCAGACGCGGCTGGACAACTTCAGCGGCTCCTACGTCAAGTACCTCGACGATCTGGAAAGGTCCCTCGGCACCAGCGACCTGCCCTGGCAGCGCCTGGACCGGATCGACTGGCCCCAGTCCAAGAGCAGCATCCAGCTGTCGCTGAACCGCAACTCGACGGACAGCCCGTTCTTCCCCACGCAGGGCTCCAAGACCAGCTACACGTTCGAGTACGCCGGCGGGCCGCTGGGCGGCCGGATCGAGTTCCAGGAGCACATGTTCCAGCACTCGTTCTACAACCGGCTGCCGGGCGGCTTCGCGCTGCACCTGCGCGGGTTCTTCGGGCTGATCCACGGCCTCGGCTCGGCCGACGGCGTGCCCGACTGGGAACGCTACCGGCTGGGCGGCAACCGGCGGCTGCCGCTGCGCGGGTACAAGGACCTGGAGGTCGTGCCGCGGGGCAACCCGAGCTTCATCGGCGGCCGGTTCTTCTCGATCTTCAACACGGAAATCCTGTATCCCTTGACCACGGCCGTCCATCTGCTCACTTTCCTGGACATGGGGGACGTCTGGAACAGCTTCTCCCAGGCGGACCTCGCGGACCTGCGCAAGGGGGCCGGCTTCGGACTGCGGGTCGAGGTTCCCATGATGGGCAACATCGGGTTCGACTACGGCTACGGCTTCGACCGGGCCGGCGGTCCGGCCTGGGAACCCCATTTCACCATCGGCAACTTCTTCTAGACGGTGGCCCGGCAGGGTCGACGACGGAGGCGTGTCATGATTCGGACCCGGACCTGGTGGGCGTTGGCGGCGGTGCTGCTCGCGGCGGCGACCGCCGGCGCGGCGGAGCTCAAGCCGCTGGCCATCATCGATTCGCAGCGCATCGCCGAAGAGTACGAAGCGGCGCGCGACGCCCAGGAGCAGTACCAGAAGTTCATCCGCGAGCTGGAGCGCGAGGTGGGCACGAAGGAGAAGGCGCTGACGGCGCTGATGGAGGAGATCGAGAGCCAGAAGCTGCTGCTGGGCCAGGACGCCCTGGCGACCAAGACGCAGCAGTTCGAGAAGCAGCGCGCGGAGTACTTCCAGTTCCGCGAGTCGATCGACCAGCGCGCGGAGTCCGAGTACAAGACGCGCATCCAGCCGATCCTCGACCAGGTCAAGACCATCGTCGAGCGGCTGGGCAAGGAACGCAATTACGGCCTGATCATCGATTCGGCAGCCGTCTCGGTCCTCTACGTGAACCCGGAGTTCGACCTGACGAACGATGTTCTGCAGGCCCTGGTGCGGGGCGAGAAGTAGCCCCCCGGGCCCGCCCGGCGCGGTTCGGGGTTGACAGCCGCGCCGCGGGCTGGGACATTGGCAAGGGACGCATTCGGAAGCGGTTGGCCCCTCGCCCCGGACGGCGGGGGGCGCTTTGATGTCTCCCGCGGCGCGGCTGCCGGAGCGGGCCGCGGCCGCGGGGCAACGGTGAGCGGGACCTCGTGGCCACGTCGATGCGCCTGAGTGAAGTCGCTGCCCTGGTCGGCGGCCGCCTGCTGGGCGGGGACGACCCGGTGGTCACCGGCGTTGCCGCGCTGGCGGAAGCCGGTCCCGGGGACCTGTCCTTCGTGGCGGATGCGCGGCGCGCGGCCGAGGGTCGCGCCAGCGCGGCCGGCGCGCTCCTGGTGCCCGCGGACCTGGAGCCCGGTCGTCCCGCCGTTGTGGTCGATCGCCCCTACGAGGCGTTCGCGCGCGTCCTGGCCCGCTTCGCGCCCGCCGTCGACCGCCTCTTCCCGCCGGGCGTGCACCCGACGGCCGTGGTCGAGGCGACCGCCGTCGTGGAGGCGGCCGCCGTGGGTCCGTACTGCGTGGTCGGGGCCGGCGCGCGGGTGGGCGCCGGCACGAGGCTCGCGGCGCACGTGGTCATCGGCTGCGATGCGACCGTGGGCGCCGACTGCGTGCTGCACGCGCACGTCGTCGTGCGCGAAGGCTGCCGTCTGGGCGACCGCGTCATCGCGCACGCGGGAACGGTCATCGGCGCCGACGGCTTCGGCTACCTGGCGGGACCCGGCGGGCAGGCCAAGATCCCGCAGGTGGGGATCGCCGTGGTGGAGGACGACGTCGAACTGGGCGCGCTGGTGACCATCGACCGTGCGACCACCGGGCGCACGGTGATCGGCGCCGGCAGCAAGCTGGACAACCAGGTTCACGTCGCGCACAACGTCCGGATCGGGCGCGGCTGCGCCCTGAGCGCGCAGACGGGGATCGCCGGCAGCTGCGTGCTGGGCGACGGCGTGATCACCGGCGGGCAGGTCGGAATCGCCGACCACATCAAGGTGGGCGACGGCGCCCGCATCGGCGCCCAGGCGGGCGTGATGAAGGACGTGCCGGCGGGCTCAGCCGTCTTCGGCTACCCGGCATTGGACTTCCAGGAGTCGTTCCGCATCACGGCGGCGCTGCGGCGCCTGCCGGCCGCTCTCGGACGGCTGCGCGCCCTGGAGGACCGCGCGGCCGGCAGGAAATCCGGCGACCATGCACCCGGGAAGGGGAAGTGATCGTGCTCTGGCTGCAGCGCACCGTGGAGACCGAAGTGACCGTCGAGGGCGTCGGCCTGCACTCGGGCCAGCCCGCGCGGATGACGTTCCAGCCCGCGCCGCCGAACACGGGGCTGGTCTTCGTCGTGCCGGGACCGGACGGCGAGACCCGCATCCCGGCGCTCGTCGAACACGCCGCCCCGGCCGCGGACCTGGTGCGGGCGACGAAGCTGTCGCGCGACGGCGTGACGATCCACACCGTGGAGCACGTGCTGGCGGCGCTGTACGGGATGGGCGTGACCAACTGCTTCATCCGGCTCGAGGGCGGCGAACCGCCCGTGACCGGCTGCGCCAGCAGCCTGCCCTACGTGGAGATGCTCGACCGCGCGGGCCTGCGCGACCAGGGGCTGCCGGCGACGTACCACAAGATCATGCGGCCGGTTTCGCTCACGCTGGGCGAGGCCCGGCTCGAGGCCGCGCCGGCCGAGGACTTCCGGATCAGCTTCGAGATCGAGTACGACGATCCGCTGATCGGCACGCAGGCTGCGACCTTCGAGATCCGGCCGCGGACGTTCCGCGAGGAGATCGCCCCGGCGCGCACGTTCGCGCTGCTGCGCGACGTCGAGGGCCTGCGCCGGCAGGGCCTGGCCCTCGGCGGGAGCCTCCAGAACGCGCTGGTCTACAACGACGGCGTGCTGGAGGGCGGCCAGGTGACGCGCTACCCCGACGAGTGCGTCCGCCACAAGGTGCTGGACCTGATCGGGGACCTGGCCCTGCTCGGCATGCCGCTGCAGGGACACGTGCGGGCGCGGCTGTCGGGACACGCCGCGAACGTGGAGTTCACGCGGCTGCTGGCGAAGTCCGAGCGGAAGATGCCGCGCATCTACCCGCCGCGCGAGCCCGTCCACTGGGACATCGCCTCGATCATGGAGATCATGCCGCACCGCTACCCGTTCCTGCTGGTGGACCGGATCACCGAGCTGGAGCCGGGGCGGCGGGTCGTCGGCCTGAAGAACGTCTCGATCAACGAGCCGTTCTTCCAGGGGCACTTCCCCCGGCACCCGATCATGCCCGGGGTGCTGATCATCGAGGCCATGGCGCAGGTGGGCGGCGTGCTGCTGCTGAGCAGCGTGGACGATCCGCGAGGGAAACTGGTCTACTTCAGCGGGATCGACGCGGCGAGGTTCCGGCAGTCGGTCCTGCCGGGAGACCAGTTGCGTTTCGAGCTCGAACTGCTCAAATTGCGCGGGCCCCTGTGCAAGATGCGGGGAACCGGCTGGGTCGGCGACGCCCTGGTCGCCGAGGCGGAACTGATGTCCACGATCGTGGACGCCTGAGCCGCGCCGCTCAGAGGAGGAGGGACCCCGTGAAGGTGAACAAGGTGCCGAGCCTGCGCCCCGTGAACGAGCCGGAGATACACCCCACCGCCGTGGTCGACCCCGGCGCCCGCCTCGGCCACAACGTCAAGGTGGGGCCGTACGCCATCATCGGGCCGGACGTGGTCGTCGGGCCGGATTGCGTCATCGGTTCGGCGGTCCTGCTGACGGGCCACGTGATCATGGGCAGCGGCAACCGCATCTTCCACGGCGCCGCCATCGGCTGCGAGCCGCAGGACAAGAAGTACCGCGGCGAGGTGTCGTACGTGGAGATCGGCGACAACAACGACATCCGCGAGTTCTGCACCATCCATCCGGCCACCGGCGAGGGCGCGAGCACGCGGGTCGGGTCGGACAACCTGCTCATGGCGTACGTGCATATCGCGCACAACTGCAAGGTGGGCGACCGCACCGTGCTGGCCAACGCGGTCAACCTGGCGGGGCACGTCGAGATCGAGAGCAACGCCATCCTGGGCGGGATGACGCCCGTGCACCAGTTCGTGCGCGTCGGCGCCTACGCGTTCGTGGGCGGCGGCAGCCGCCTGCCGCAGGACGTGCCGCCGTTCATCAAGGTGGCCGGCAACCCGATCGAGGTGGCCGGCATCAACGCGATCGGGCTCAAGCGCGGCGGCTTCACCGACGAGGACCTGCAGAACCTCAAGAAGGCCTACCGCCTGCTCTACCGTTCGGGACTGAACGTGACGCAGGCGCTCGAGCGCATCGCCGCCGACTGCCGCCTGACGCAGCACATCGAGGACCTGATGGCCTTCATCAGGCGCTCGGACCGCGGCATCGTCCGCTGACCTGGCGGCCGCCGGCCGCAAGGAGCGACCCGTGGGCAGAGCCGCCCCCCGGCACGTCTTCATCTCCTGCGGCGAGGCGAGCGGCGACCGCTACGGCGCGCGTCTGGCGGCGGCGCTGCGCCGGCGGGATCCGTCGCTGCGGGTCACGGCGCTGGGCGGGGATCAGCTGGCGGCCGCGGGCGTCGAGCTGGTCGGGCGCTCCGAGGACGTCGCCGTCATGGGCGTGGGCGAGATCCTGCGCGCGGTGCCGGCGCTGGCTCGCGCCCGTCGCCGCCTCACGCGCCACCTGACCGACGGCGTCGACCTCTTCCTGCCGATCGACTTTCCCGGCTTCAATGGGCAACTCGCCGGCGCGGCGCGGCGCCACGGCGTGCCGGTGTTCTGGCTGGTGGCGCCGCAGCTGTGGGCGTGGGGCCGCTGGCGCGCGGCCGCCTACCGGCGCCGGATCGACCGCCTGGGCACCATCCTGCCGTTCGAGACGAGCTTCTTCCGCGAACTGGGATTCGCCGTCGAGCCGCTGGGCCACCCGCTGCTGGACGATTACGGCGCCGCCTTCGGCTTCGAGGCGACGGTCCGGCGACGGGAGGAGCGCCTGAACCGCCGCGAGGGTCCGCTCGTCGTCGGCCTGCTGCCGGGCAGCCGCCGGCAGGAACTGGCGGCGCTGCTGCCGGTGCTGAAGGTGACCAGCCAGGCGATCACCGGGCACCTGTCGGGCCGCGAGGTCCGCTTCGTGGTCAGCGTGGCGCCGGGCGTGGCGCGCCAGCGCGTGGAGGCGGCCTTCGACGCCGCGGCCGAGTTCAGCTCCGAGCCGCTGCCGGCGCTGCTGCCCCGCCTGGACCTGGCCCTGGTCTGCAGCGGCACGGCCAGCCTGGAGGCGGCGTTGGCGGGCGTCCCGCACGAGATCGTCTACCGCACCGGCGCGCTGACCGCCTTCGTGGGGCGGCGCCTGGTGCGGACGCCGCACATCGGGCTGGCGAACCTCGTGCTGGGGCGCCAGGCGGTCCGCGAGCACGTGCAGCAGGACGCCAGCCCGCTGCCGCTGGCCCGCGAGCTGCTGAGCTGGCTGGCCCGCCCGGCGGACCGGCAGGCCTACTACGGCGAGATGCGCCGGCTGCGCCAGCTCTGCGGCGAGCCGGGAGCCTGGGAGCGCGCGGCCGACGCCGCGCTGGCGATGCTGCGGCCGGCCGGCGCGCCTGACGGGAAGCCCTGACGTGGGGCCGCAGCGGCTGAAGCTGGCGGCGGCGCCGGCGCTGTGGTCGCTGTTGCGGGCGACGGTCCGCCTCGAGCCGCCGGCCGCGCCGGCGGCCGGCGCCGGCGGCGCGGTCATCTATGCCTGCCTGCACCGCGACATCCTGCCCTGCCTGCTCTTCGTCCAGCCCGCGCGCCCGTGCCTTCTGGTCAGCGGCTCGGACGACGGCGCCATCCTGGTGCGCGTCCTGCGAGGCTCCGGGTTCGGGTTCGTGCGCGGCGCCACCGGGGAGCGCGGCGCGCGCGCCCTGGTGGAGCTGCGGCGCGTGCTGGAAGCGGGGCGGCCGGTGGGCATCGCGGTGGATGGTCCGAAGGGGCCGTTCGGGGACATCCGCGACGGCGTCGGGCAGCTGGCGGCCCTGACCGGGCGCCCCGTCGTGCCGCTGTTGGCGGTCCCCGGGCCGGCGCTGAGGCTGCGGACCTGGGACCGGACAGTGGTGCCTCTGCCGGGCAGCCGGGTCCGTGTGCGCGTGGGCCGCCCGCTGGAGCCGGGCCCCGGCACGCCCGACCAGGAGGCGGCGCGGCTGCGCGGCCTCCTGGCCGCCTTCTTCCACGGCGAAGGGAGCGCCCCGTGAACGTCGTGGACCTGCGCCCGGCCGCAGTCAGAAGGCTGACCGCCGCCTGGCAGGCGGAAGACCGGGCGGGGCCGCCGGCGCTGGCGGCCGCCTGGACGCGCCTGGTGGACCGCTGGCAGGCCCGGCGCGCGGCGGGCCGGCCCGCCCCGGCCGGGGCGTCACTGGTCGTCTCGGTGGGCAACCTGGCGCTGGGGGGGACGGGCAAGACCCCGGTCACGGCGCAGCTGGCCCTGGACCTGGCCGCGGCGGGATTGCGCGGGGCGGTGCTCACGCGCGGGTACGGCTCGCGCCTGGCGGGGCCCTGCCCCGTCACTGCCGGCACCCCGGGGGCGGGTGACGAGGCGCGGCTGCTGGCGGGCGTGCTGGCCGAGACCGGCTGGACGGTGGTGCAGGCCCGGCGGCGCGCCGCCGGGGTCGCCTGGCTCGCCGGGCACTGCCCGGGCCTGGACGTGCTGCTGCTGGAGGACGGGCACCAGACGGCCCGCGTCGGGCGCCACCTGGACGTCCTGATCATCGCGCCCGCGGCGGGGGCGCCGGCCGGGCGTCTGCTGCCGCAGGCGGGCGCTGCCGCCCCGTTCGGTCCGTGGCGCGAGTCGGCCGCCGGCGCCGCGCGGGCAGCCGTCTGGCTGGTCGAGTCGGGCGGGGCGGGCGAGGCGCCGGACGGCGGCCTGCCCGGAACGCTCGTGGCCGGCTTCCGGCGCGAGCACGGGTTCCGGGACGGCCCGGCTCCGACCGGCGCGGTGGCGCTGCTGTCGGGCATCGCGCGGCCCGCGGCGTTCGAGGCGGCGGCCGGGAAGCAGTTGCCGCAGGCGCCGCTGCTGGCGATCCGCTGCCGGGACCACGAGCCGTACGGCCGGCGGATGCTGGAGCGGATCGACCGCGCGCTGGCGGAGGCGCGGCCGGCGGCGGTGGTGACGACGGCGAAGGACGGGGTCAAGCTGGCGGACCGGTGGGACGGACGAGCCCCGCTGCGCGTGCTCGCGCAGCAGGTCCGGTGGACGGGCGCGACGGCGCTCCCGGACCTGGTCCGGGAGCGCCTCGATGCCGTCCGCCGTGGAAGCGCCCGCGGCTAGTTGTTCTCGCTGATCGTGCCCAGGAACGTCACCGACGTGCCCGCCGGGATGGCCACCTCGTTCGTGCTGCCTTCCTCGTGCCCGTAGAAGGTCAGCCGCAGGTCGGCCGTGAAGATTTCGTTGCCGGCGGGGTCCGGATACCAGGGTTCCTGCTTCATCGCCTGCGGCGCGAGCATGAACTGGACGGCGAACTCGTCGTTGATGGGGACGCGGGCGCTCAGCAGGCCGCGGGTGGTGTTGTATTCGGCCAGTTCGGCCGGCGCGCCGGGTCCCGGGATCCAGACCGCGTCGTACGACGTGATGATGAAGGAGCTGTAGGCGCCTTCCTCGGGAATCGTCATCATCGCGTTGCCGGGACGCGCCCAGAAGAGCACGGGCACGACGTCCAGCGGCACGTAGTCGTCCGTCGGATTGGTCGCGTCCGAGCCGGTGTTCAGGGCGGCCGAGACGACGGGTGCGCCGGCGTTGATCGACTGCACGGAGCAGACCACGCGCTGCCACTCGTTGTTGTCGTTCATCTCGCAGCCGGACACGAAGAGCGCCGCCGCGAGCAGGGCGAACAGGGCACGGGATTTCACGGTACATCCTCCTGGTGGACAGGCATCCGCCGGATTGGTTATCTTCCACGGCACGAAAGTGATCGTCCGCCATCCGCTGGCCTTTAGCGCAATCATCGTGCGTGTTCCCAGCGGTTTCCGGGCCAGATCCCCCCCTTCCGGACGGTTTCCCGTGGCGCCCCAGGATTCCCCCGAGACCGTGGTCAGCCGTTGCCTGGTGATCGGTTCAGGCATCGCCGGCTTGCAGTTCGCCCTGCTGGCGGCGGGCACGGGGCCGGTGCGGGTCGTCACCAAGAAGGAAAGCCGCGAGAGCAGCACGAATTACGCGCAGGGCGGCATCGCGGCGGCGGTGTCGCCGCTGGACGATTTCGAGGCGCACGTGCAGGACACGCTGGCCGCAGGCGACGGGCTCTGCCGGGAGGACGCGGTCCGGCGGATGGTGGAGGCCGGGCCCCGCCTCATCGAGCGCCTTCTGGGGTACGGCGTCGATTTCACGCGGGAACCCGGCGGCGAAGGTTTCGCGCTGGGGCGGGAGGGAGGGCATTCCCGGCGGCGCGTCCTGCACTGCCGCGACCTGACCGGCCGCGAGATCGAAGGACGCCTGCTGGCGGCCTGCAACGCGCATCCGGGAATCACCGTCGACGAGGACCACATGGGCCTCGAACTGGTCCGTGGGGCGGAGGCGGGTCTGGGCGGAGCCGCGGCCGCGCGCATCGTCGGGGCGCGCGTGCTGGACCGGCGGACGCGACGCGTGGTCCTGCATCTGGCCGACGCCGTCGTGCTGGCCACCGGCGGTTGCGGCAAGGTGTACCTCTACACCAGCAACCCGGACATCGCGACCGGCGACGGCCTGGCGATGGCGTTCCGCGCCGGCGCCGAGGTGCGCAATCTCGAGTTCGTGCAGTTCCACCCGACGTGCCTCTACCATCCGGCGGCCAAGAGCTTCCTCATCAGCGAGGCCGTGCGGGGCGAGGGCGCGGTGCTGATCGACGGTCACGGCGAGCGCTTCATGCCGCGGCACCATCCGCAGGCCGACCTGGCGCCGCGCGACGCCGTGGCCCGGGCCATCGACCGCGAGATGAAGGCCAGCGGCGAACCCTGCGTGTACCTGGATCTGCGGCACCTCGACCGCGCCATGGTCGAGCAGCGGTTCCCGAACCTGGTGGCGGCGTGCCGCCGCTTCGGCCTGGACATGGCCGGCGAGCCGGTGCCGGTCGTGCCGGCCGCCCACTACATGTGCGGGGGCGTGGCGACGGACCTGGACGCGCGCACGACGCTGCCGGGCCTGTTCGCGATCGGGGAGACCGCGTGCACGGGCATCCACGGCGCGAACCGCCTGGCCAGCAATTCGCTCCTGGAGGCGGTCTTCTTCGCCGAACGCGCGGCCGCCGCGGTGGCGGCCGAGCCGCGCCTGCTGACGGCCGGCGGCGGCGCGCTGCCGGTGGCGGCGGCGCCGACCGGGGCGTCGACCGCCGGCGCGGCCCCCGCCGTCGTCGTCGAGCACGACTGGGACGAGCTGCGGCGCGTGATGTGGGACTACGTGGGCATCGTGCGCGATCGCGAGCGGCTCGAGATCGCGCTCGGGCGCGTGCGCGCGATCCGGCGCACCGTCGAGGCGGTGCGTCGGCGCGCGGCACCGGCCCCCGAGGTGGCGGAGCTGGCCAACATCGCGCTGCTCGGCGAACTGATCGTCATCTGCGCCCTGGCCCGCCCGGAAAGCCGCGGCCTGCACTACACCGTGGACCATCCGCAGCGGGTCGAGCCGGCGCGGGACTCGGTGCTGAGCCGCGGGATCCCGCTGGGCGGCGAGACCGCCTGGGAAGCTCCGGAGCCGGGCGGTGGCTGACTCCTGGTGCAGCAGGGCCTTCGGCGCCTTCTATCCCGTCCTCTACGCGCACCGCGACGCGGCCGAGGCGCGCCGCTGCCTGGATCTTCTGCCCCGCCTGGCGCCGCTGGCCGCCGCGGGCGGGGCGCCCGTGCTGGACCTCGGGTGCGGCGACGGTCGGCACCTGGCGCTGCTGGACGCGGCCGGCGTGCGCGTGGTGGGCCTGGACCTCTCCGCGCCCCTGCTGCGCGCAGCCCGGGCCCGCGGCGGGAGCGCGGCGCTGGTGCGCGGCGACATGCGCGCCCTCCCGTTCGCCGACCGGCGCTTCGCCGCGGTGCTCTCGCTGTTCACGGCCTTCGGGTACTTCGGCCGGACGGGTGAAGAGGGCGGCGACCGGGAGGTGGCCGCGGGCATCGGGCGCGTGCTGGCCGCCGGCGGCCACTGGTTCCTGGACTACCTGGACGCGGACCGCGTGCGCGCGGAGTTGGCCGCCGGTCCCCGCGCGCGCGATCGCGAGGCCGGGCCGCTGGCGGTGCGGGAGGCGCGGCGGCTGGAAGCCGGCTGCGTGGTCAAGGACGTGAGCCTGCGGCCGCTGCCCGGGCGCGAACGGGAGGCGGCGCGGCTGGACGTGGGACCCGGCGGCGTGCGCTACACCGAGCGCGTGACGCTCTACGGCCTGGCGGACCTGGACGCCCTGGCCGCGGCCGCGGGCCTGCGGCGCGTGGCCGGCGCCGGCGACTACGACGGCGCGCCGCTGGGCTCGGGTCCGCGCTGGCTGCTGGCCTATCGCAAGGAGGAACGGGCATGACGCCGGCATGGACGCCCGGCGCCGACTTGGCGACCGCCGGCGCGGGCGGCGCGGCCTTCGCGCGCTGGCTGCTCGCCGGGAGCGCCGCGGCGGACGCGTCGGCGGCGCTGGCGGCGCCCGCTCCGCCGGGGCCGGCGCCGCTGTTCGGCGAGGCGGCCGGTCGACCGTGGCGACAGGCGGCGGAGGCCGCCGCCGCCGCCGACGAGGCTGTGGCCCTGGCCGCCCTGACCGCCGGCCGCGCCGGCGCGGTCGTGACGGGGCAGCAGCCCGGTTTCCTGGGCGGCCCGACGCTGACCTTGCTGAAGATCGCCACCGCCCTGGCGCTGGCGCGCCGCCGGACCGAACAGGGGCGTCCCACCGTCGCGGTCTTCTGGTGCGCCGACGACGACGATGACCTTCTGGAAGCGCTCGCGCCGGCGGGCTGGGATCCCGCGGCGGGCCTGGTGCGGGCCGAGGGCTGGGCCGCGGCGCGGGCGGGCGCCGTGCCGCGCGGCATGATCGGGCCGACGCCGGCGCGCTCGTGGTGCCGGCCCGGTGCGGCGCTGCTGGCGGCGGCGGCCGCGGCCAGGCCGGGCGCAACCTTGCTGGCGGACCTGGCCGCGCTGTGGGCCCGCGCGCTGGCTGAGGACCACGACTGGTCGAGGTTGAACGTGGCCGCCGTGCGGCGGGTGTTCGCCGGCCAGCCGCTGGTCGTGGTGCGGGGCAACGACCCGCTGCTGCACGCGGCGGCAGACGCGTTCTACGCCGGACTGGCGCCGCGCCGGGAGCGCTGTGTGGAACTGGCCCGGCAGCGGGGCCGGGAACTGCGCGCGGCCGGGCTGCCGGTGCCGGTTTCCGAACGCTCTCTCGCGCGGCACCTGTACGTCGCCGAGAGCGGGCGGCGGCGCGCCCTGGGACCGGGCGTCGCGCTGCCGGCGGCGGCCGACCTGCGGCCGGGCGTCCTGTTGCGCAGCGCCGTGCAGGACTGGCTGCTGCGGCCGGTGGCCGTGGTCGTGGGCCCCGGCGAGGCGGCTTACCTCGAACAGATCGCGCCCGTGCACGGGGAGCTGGGCCTGGCGCGGTCGCCCCTGGTGCCGCGCCTGTTCGCGTGGCTGCTGCGGCCCGGCGACGACGCGGGCCCGCTCCTGGCGGGATCGGCGGCGCGAGGGCTGGCTGCGGACGGGGCGGCCGCGCTGGCGCGCGCGGCCGCGGCGCGGGCGGAGCGCGATCTGGCGCAGTTGCTGGTGACCGAACTGGGCCTCGGGACCGAGCGCGCGGCCCGCCTGGCGCAGGGACGGGCGCGGCGCTGGGCGCGGGGCGTGGCGGCGATGGTGGAGGCCGAGAGTCGCCGGCGGAGACAGCAGGATGCGGCCGGCCTGCCCGCGCACCTGCTGCCCGACGGCCGGCGCCAGGAGCGGGGCCTGGCCGCGCTGGCGGCCGTCGCGCTGTTCGGCGAGGGGCTCCCGGCGGCGCTGCTCGGCGCCGCGCGGGAGCACTTGGAGAGCGGTGCCGGCGGCCGGTGGCGCGAGTACCTTGTGCGCTGAACCGCACAGGGCGCCGCGAGCGCCCGGGAGAGGAACGCGATGATCAACGAGTCGCCGCCCGCCTGCGACCTGCTGGTGGTCTCGCCGCACCCGGACGACGCGGAGATCGGGCTCGGCGGCGCGATGGCCGCGCTGGCCGCCCGCGGGCGCCGCGTGTGGGCGCTCGAACTGACGCGCGGGGAGCTGGGCACCAACGCTACGCCCGAGGAGCGCTGGGCTGAATCGGTCGCCGCGGCCGGCGCGCTGGGGCTGGCCGGACGCGCGCAACTGGCCCTGCCGGACGGCTTCATCGACGCGGGTGACCGCGAACAGGCGGCCGCGGTGGTCGCGGTCATCCGCCGACTGCGGCCGCGCTGGCTGGTCACGGCGCCCGAGCCGCGCCGGCATCCGGACCACCAGGCCACGCCGGGCCTGGTCGAGCGGGCGGTGTTCCTGGCGCGCCTGGCGGCGTGGCAGCCGCCGTTGCCGCCGGTGCGCCTGCACGGGGCGACCGAGTTGCCGGCCCCCGCCGAGCGCTGGGAGGTGCAGACCGTGGGCCACGTGACGCCCGAGGACGGCGCGCCCTCGCTGCTGTTCGATGTCGGGGAGCACTGGCCGGCGAAGCTGGCGGCGCTGGCCTTCTACCGCAGCCAGCTGCAGCGGGAGGAGGGACGGCGCGCGACCGTGATCAACGATCCGGCCTTCCTCGAGCGCATCGAAGACCGCGCCCGTCGCTGGGGCCGCCGCGCCGGGGTTCGGCGGGCCGAAGCGGTGACGACCGCGCAGGCGCCCGTCGTGAGCGACCTGCCGCCGGAGCCGTGGCGCTCATGAGGATGCCCGCCGTCGGCATCACCTGTTACCCGACGCAGGGCGGCAGCGGCGTGGTGGCCACCGAGCTCGGCCTGCACCTGGCGCGCCTGGGCTGCGAGGTGCACTTCATCGCCACGCACCTGCCCTTCCGCCTGGAGCCGTACCAGCGGAACATCTTCTATCACCCGGTGGAGATGCCGTCGTACCCCGTCTTCCAGCACGCGCCGTACACGCTGAGCCTGGCCTCGACGATGCACGACGTGGCGCTGCGCTGCGGACTGGACATCCTGCACGTGCACTACGCGGTGCCGCACGCGGCCGGCGCCTACCTGGCGCGCCAGATGCTGGGCGCCGACCGCGTGAAGGTCGTCACCACGCTGCACGGCACGGACATCACCCTGGTGGGGCAGGAGCCGTCGTACTTCCCGATCACGCGATTCCTCATCGAGCAGAGCGACGCCGTGACCGCGGTCTCGGGCTTCCTGCGCGACGAGACGGTGCGGGTCTTCGGCTGCGGGCGCGACATCGAAGTGATCCCGAATTTCGTCGACGCGCGCCTCTACGCGCCGGGGCGCGACGAGGCGGTCAGGGCCCGCTTCGCCGCACCGGGCGAGAAGCTGCTGGTCCACGTCTCGAACTTCCGGCCGGTGAAGAACGCGCAGGCCGTCGTGGAGGTCTTCGCCGGCGTGGCGGCGCGGATCCCGGCGCGCCTGCTGCTGGTCGGCGACGGCCCCGAGATGCCGTCCGTGCGCGAAGCCCTGGCCTCGCGCGGGCTGCTGGAGCGCGCGACCTGCCTGGGCTCGGTGACCGGGCTGGAAGGGATCCTCCCGGCGTGCGACCTGCTGCTGCTGCCTTCATTGCACGAGTCGTTCGGGCTGGTCGCGCTGGAGGCGATGGCGTGCGGCGTGGTGCCCCTGGTGACCAGCCGGGGCGGGGCGGGCGAATTCGTCCACGACGGGGTCAACGGCTACCTGCGGGATCCCCACGACGTGGCGGGCATGACCGCGGCCGCCCTGGCGGTCCTGGGCGACGACGTGCTGCGCCACCAGCTGGCGGAGGAGGCCCGGCGGGACGCTGCCGGCGACTTCGGCGCGGGCTGCGTCGTGCGCCGGTACCTGGACCTCTATGACCGTCTGCTGACCCGCGGCCCGCTGCCGACAGGTTTCCGGCGCGGGAGTTGACAGATGGTCGGACGGGCCTACAATAAGACAGGGGCGGCGCCCGACCGGCGCGCCCCGGGGATGTGAGGCGTGAGCGACACCCGGGACCTGCTGCAGACCATCGAGGAACTGGCCGGCCGGCGTGGTGTCTTCCGCCCCGACGCCTATTTCTTCGTGCTGGAGGCGCTGGAAGCGGCCGTGGCCGCCCGCGAGGAGCCCGGGCACGTGACCGGCGAGGATCTCCTGGAGGCGGTGCGCGACCTGGGCCGCGAGCGCTACGGGGTCATGGCCCCCGAGGTCTTCCGCGCCTGGGGCGTGCGCGAGACCATCGACTTCGGCCGCGTGGTGTTCCACCTGGTCGAGGCGGGCCTGCTGCGCAAGCGGGAGCGCGACTCGCTGCGGGATTTCATCGACAAGTTCGACTTCGCGGACGCCTTCTCCCTGAAGGCGATGCGCGGGCGCGCCTGAGCGCCCGCTGGCGTCCGGGGGAACCCGGACGCATCTTCCGGGTTGCAGCGCCGCCGGGCCACCGGTCGGCCGTCCATCGTTCGCGAGCCGCGCCCGGCGCGGCGCCGGGCCAGGAGGGCCCGGGCGGATCCGGTCCGGAGGGAGCAAGACCGGGCCCCACCTGAACCCACGCTCCGCCAAGGAGAGCCGATGGCTCATTCCTTCGCCGCTGCGCTGGCGCCGGCGCCCGTCCTCGGTGCGCTGACCGCCGGCGACATCATGAACCTGATCGACACGTCGACGTTCTTCGGGAAGTTCATCCTGCTGCTGCTGCTGGTCCTGTCGGTGCTGTCGTGGGCGGTGTTCATCGACAAGGCCCGCGCGCTGGCGCGCCTGCGCCGCGGCCACCTCGCGTTCTGGGAGCACTGCGACCGCTGGCTGGCGGGCAATTACGAGCGTCGCGACCTGGAGGTCTGGTGCCGCGGCAACGCGGACCTGCCCCTGTGCAACCTGCTGGTGGAGGCCGGCGCCGCGCGGGATCTGCCCGGCGTCCGGCGCGCGAGCGAGCGCA
The DNA here is from genome assembly GCA_964399195.1 of uncultured Fibrobacteraceae bacterium. Classification (GTDB taxonomy): domain Bacteria; phylum Krumholzibacteriota; class Krumholzibacteriia; order LZORAL124-64-63; family LZORAL124-64-63; genus CAINDZ01. The sequence goes on along the minus strand of CAYNPY010000031.1, from coordinate 17,969 downwards.
TCACTTATCTGGAGATCGAGCACCTCGAGCGCTACGTGATCATCCTGTCGACGACCGTGACCGTGGCGCCGTTCCTGGGCCTGCTGGGCACGGTCTGGGGGATCATGGCCAGCTTCTGGAGCATGGCCTCGATGCACAGCGCGAACCTCACCGTCGTGGCGCCGGGCATCGCCGAGGCCCTGATCACGACGGTCGCCGGCCTGGGCGCCGCGATCCCCGCCGTGGTCTTCTACAACATGCTGGTCCGCAAGATCGACCTGGTCGCCAACGAGATGGACCGGCTGCGGACGATCCTGGAGGAGGCCGCCTCGCCCGCCGCGCCGTCCGGCGCGTTGCGGGAGGCGCCGCGCCGCCCCGAGCGCCACGAACGGGAGACGATCTGATGGCCCCGGCCCGCCGTCGCGGCTACCAGGCCATGGCCTCGATCAACATCACGTCGCTGGTGGACGTGACGATGTGCATGCTGATCATCTTCATGCTCACGGCGCCCTACATCCAGGGCGGCGTGGAGGTGAACCTCCCTGAGACCGAGACGCGCGAGGTGGTGGTCAAGGAAGGGCCGGTCATCTCGGTGACGGCCACGCGCCAGGTGTTCTTCCAGGAGCAGGCCGTGCCTCTCGACGACCTGCCCGGCCTGCTGGCGCCGTGGGCCGACCAGAAGGACAAGGTGCCGGTCTACCTGCGCTGCGACGAGGAGGTCCCGTACGGCTTCGTGCTGAAGCTGATGGCGGCCGTCGAGCGCGAGGGCTTCGTCAACCTGAGCCTGGTGGCCGACCAGCCGGTGGCGGCCCCGCCGAAGAAGCGCTGAGATGTACGCGCGCGCGGTTCCCGCCTCCGTGCTGCTGCACGCGGCGGCGTTCGCGGCGCTGCTGCTGTGGGGCGACCGCGTGACCTCGCAGCCGGCGCGGATGCCGAACGTGATCGCCGTCCGGCTCGTGGAGGCGCCGCGGACGCGGCCGCAGGAGGCGGCGCCCGACGTGCCGCAGGACGTCGCGCAGGCGCCGGTCGAGACGCCGCCGGTCAAGCCGGAGGTGCCGCGGCCCCCGAAGGAGGTCCCCAAGGAGAAACCCAAGGAGACCCCGAAGGAGAAGCCCAAGGAAGCGCCGAAGCCGGCCGCGGCCAAGCCGGCGCCGAAGACCACCGCGCCGGTGGCGGCTGCCGCGACGCCGGCCGGCCAGCCCGGGGCCGACACGGGCGTGACCGGCCCGGCGGTCAGCGGCACGGACACCGACTTCCCGTTCGCCTGGTACCTGAAGACGATCGAGAGCCGGGTGGTGGCCAACTGGCAGCCGCGGCAACTGGGGTTCGGAGACCGGGCGCTGGTCTCCTGCAGCGTGCATTTCGTGATCAACCGGGCGGGCGTGGTGTCGCAGGTGAAGCTCGTGCGCAACAGCGGCATCGGGGTCTACGACCGCGAGGCCGTGCGCGCGGTGCAGACCACGCGCCTGCCGCAACTGCCGCCGCAGTACCGGGGCACCGACCTCGGCGTGACCTTCGACTTCAACCTGGAGCCGGGAAACTGATGAGCCTGACAACCCCGACGCGCCCGGTCGCGCGCGCCCTGGTGGCGCTGGCGGCGGCGCTGCTGCTGGCCTCGCCGGCGGCGGCGCAGGGAGGCCGCACCGAGGTCAACATCCAGCACACCCAGCAGGCGGTCCTCAAGACCGATGCCCGCATGGGGGACTTCCGCGCGCTGTCCGGCGGGCGCGCCGCCCAGGAGGCGGCCGCGAAGCTGCGCGAGGTGGTGGGCAACGACCTGCTGCTGAGCGGCCTGTTCAACGTCGGCGGCCCGGGCTACAAGCCGGAGTCCCTGCCGTTCAGCTGGACCATCGAGGGCACCGTGGAGGCGCCGGCCAGCGGCGAGTGGCCCCTGACGGTGAACCTCAACCTCCTGACCTGGCCCGACCGCCAACTGGTGCTGACCAAGCGCTACCGGCCCGCTGCGGACCAGGTGCGGACCACCGCCCACCACTTCGCCGACGAGGTGGTGCGGACGGCCGTCGGTGGGGAGGGCATCGCCCTGACGCGCGTGGCCTTCTCGCGGGGACAGGGGAACCGGCGGGACATCTACGTGGTGGACTACGACGGCGAGGGCCTGCTGCGGCTGACGGCGAACCGGACCCTCAACCTGTGCCCGGACTGGTCGCCCGACGACACGAAGATCGCCTTCACCAGCTACCGGGGCGGCCAGCAGGGGCTCTACACCCTGGAGACGGCCACCGGCCAGGTGCGGCAGGTGATCGCGCAGGAGGGCCTGAACCTGGGGGCGGACTGGAGTCCGGACGGGCGGGAGCTGCTGATCTCCCTGTCCCGCGGTGGGGATCCGGAGATCTACCGCATCACCCCGGAGGGGCAGATCATCAAGCGGCTGACGGTCTCGCCGGCCATCGAGATCAGCCCCAGCTGGGCGCCGAACGGCCGCGAGCTCGTTTTTACCAGTGACAGCACCGGCACCCCGCAGTTATATATGCTGGACAAGGAAGGAGCCGGGAAGCGGCGCCTGACCTTCGAGGGCAAGTACAACGACTCGGCCACCCTGTCGCCGAACGGGGAATGGCTGGCGTACGCCACGCGCGAGGACGTGGTCACCCAGATCGTGGTGATGCGTCCGGGCGGCGAGGACCGGCGCGTGGTGACGGACCTGTCGTGGCGCAACAGCGAGGACCCGAGCTGGGCGCCGAACGGGCGTCACCTGGTCTTCGCCTCCGACCGCACCGGCGCCTCGAAGCTCTACGTCTACGACGTGGTCGAAGGCGGCTTCCGCCAGCTGACGTTCGGGAGCGATCCCGACATCACCCCCGCCTGGTCCCACTAGCCGGGCGGGAAAACGCAAGGAGAGACAGGCAATGCGCAACGGAACGATCCCCCGCCTGACCGTGGTCCTGCTGCTGGGCGCGCTCGCGCTCGTGGCCTTCAGCGGCTGCAGCAAGAAGCCCCCCGTGGTGACGGAGACCGCTCCGGTCGAAAAGCCGGCCGAAGTCGTGAAGCCCGCGCCGATCCCGGAGCCGGAGGCCCCGAAGGGTCCCGACTACGCGAACCTCGACCCGTCGGCGTACGGCATCAACGACGTCTTCTTCGCGTACGACAAGTACGACCTCGACGATGCGGCGATGGGCGTGCTGACGGGCAACGCGCGCATCCTCAAGGAGGCGGGCGTGACGGTGATGGTCGCCGGCCACTGCGACGAGCGCGGCACGATCGAGTACAACCTGGCCCTGGGCGAGAAGCGCGCCAAGGCGGCCCGCGACTACCTGGTCACCCTGGGCGTGCCCGCGGGCAACCTGCGCGTCACCAGCTACGGCGAGAGCCGCCCGTTCGCCACCGGCACGGGCGAAGCCGCCTGGGCCCAGAACCGCCGCGCGCACTTCGAGCGCCCGTAGGGGAATGGTGAACGCGATGCGCGGCATGCCGCTGCTGCTGGCGGGGCTCATCCTGTTCGCAGGATGCGCCCCGCAGCTCAACCGCATCGAGACGTCGGTGCAGGAGAACCGCGACCAGGTCGCGCGCCTGCAGGCGGAGAACAAGCGCCTCCTGCAGGAGATGCAGGCCCTCAACCAGCTGATGCGGCTGGAGCGGGACGCGGGCGACGAGACCTCGGCGATGAGGTTGGCGAAGCTCTCGCAGGTCTCGGCGCGCCTGGACCAGCTGATGCAGAAACTGGACGACAACGCCCAGTACATGCGCGAGCTGTCCGCGCGCGTCGACCTGTTGGCCAGCCGGCAGGGGGTGCCCACGCTCGGCGAGTACAAGCCGCCGCGCGCCTCCGGCGGGACCGACGCCCTGCCGGAGGAGGGACGCTCGATCTTCGCGGCCGCCGAGGCCGACCGCACGCGCGGCAACAACGACCTGGCCCGGCAGGGCTACGCGGAGTTCCTGCAGCGCTTCGAGCGTTCGGAGCAGGCGGACGACGCGCTCTACCGGCTGGGCGACCTGGACTACGCGGACGGCCTTCACGCCGACGCGGCGAAGCGCTTCGAGGATCTGCTGGCGCGCTTCCCGCAGAGCGAGTGGGCGCCCGCGGCCATGTACAAGGCGCGTTCCTGCTACCTGGCCCTCGGGCGCAAGCAGGACGCGTGGAAGATGGGCGGCGACCTGCTGGCGAAGCACCCGGCGTCGGCGGAAGCCGCTCTGCTGAAGGAAGAAACAGGCAAGAACTGACGCGCGGCTGCGCCGGCGGCCGGGGGAGTCGATCACGGTGCCCAAGTTCTCGGTGCTCAAACTCGCGCGCGGCCTGTCGCAGGTCTTCCGACCCGTGGAACTGACCGACATCGACGGCCGCTACCACGCCTTCATCGTCCGCTACAGCGGCGACTACATCACGCACGCCCACGAGAAGGACGAGTTCGTCTACATCCTCGAGGGCTCGCTGATCGTCGAGATGGAGGGGCGCGAGATCGAGGTGCGCCAGGGCGAGGCCCTGCTGGTGCCGGCCGGCGTCAAGCACCGGCCGCGCTGCCGCAACAACGCGCTGGGGCTGGTGGTCGAGACCAAGGGCCTGCAGAAGCAGATGGACCCGCAGGTCTGAGGCGTCGGGCGAATCCCTGCTGAGCCAAGGGCGGCCTCCCGGGGCCGCCCTTCGGTTTGCCGCGCGTCGGCGGGCGGAGGCCTAGTCCTGCCCGCCGCCGATCATCTTCTCGATCCACATGACGTCGCCGCGGCTGCCGATGTAGAGGGGCACCCGCATGTGGAGCTGGTCCGGCACCACGTCCAGGATGGGTCCGTGCCCGTTGCTGGCGTAGCCGCCGGCGTTCTCGGCGACCAGGGCCAGCGGCGCCGCCTCGCACATCAGGCGCAGCTTGCCGCCCGGCTTGTCGACCGTCGGCGGGTAGAGGAAGACGCCGCCGTAGAGCAGGTTGCGGTGGAAGTCGGCCACCAGCGAGCCGATGTAGCGCGAGGTCTTGCCGGCGACCTTCTTCCCGTTGGGACCCTGCCGGCCGAACTTCAGCTGGCGCACAGTCTCGGTGACCTCGGGCGACCACTTGGGCTCGTTGCCCTCGTTGACCGAGTAGATGGGGCCCTCGAACGGCGTCGTGATGTTCTCGTGGCTGAGCAGGAACTCGCCGATGCTCGGGTCCAGCGTGAAGCCGTGCACGCCGTGACCGGCGGTGTAGACGAACATCGTGCTCGAGCCGTAGATGACGTAGCCGGAGGCCACCAGCTGGCGGCCGGGCTGCAGGAGATCGGTCGGCCCGATCCGGTTGAGCAGCGAGCGCCGCTTCCAGATCCCGAAGATCGTCCCCACCGAGACGTTGGCGTCGATGTTGGAGCTGCCGTCGAGCGGGTCGAACACGACCACGTAGTTGTGCGAGCCGGGGCCCGACTCGTTGAAGACGGGGTCAGCCATCTCCTCGCTGCCCATGATGCAGACCTGGCCGCGCGTGCCGAGGCACTTGAGGAACACGGCGTTGGCGTAGTCGTCCAGCTTCTGCACCGTCTCGCCCTGCACGTTCGACTCGCCGGTGGCGCCGAGGATGTCGACCAGGCCGGCCTTGGTCACCTCGCGGCTGACGATCTTCGCCGCGAAGGTGATGTCGTTGAGCAGGCCGGTGAAGTCGCCGCTGGCGGCCGGGTGCAGCTTCTGCAGTTCGAGGATGTGGGATTCGATGGTCTGGAGGATCTGCGGGGACTGCGTCATGATCCCTTCCTGGGGTGGGCGGCGTTCGCGGGGCCGGCGCGTCGGGGACCGGGACGGGTCGCCGAACTTACGGCTTCCATTGTAACACCTTGGCAGCAAACAACAACCAACTTCTTGCGCCCGGAGCGGCGGTTTGCCATCGTCTGGGAAACCCGCGGGCGCCCGCCGGGCCCGTCCTTCCGGAGGCGACGACATGTCCGATGTCATGTTCACCATTCCGACCCCCCGCAACGAGCCCGTTCTCGGCTACCTGCCCGGTTCGCCGGAGAAGGCGGAGCTCAAGGCCGCGCTGAAGGAGATGGCTGCGCGCCAGGTGGAGATCCCCCTGGTGATCGACGGCCAGGAGGTGCGCACCGGCCGGCTGGCCGACTGCGTGATGCCGCACAAGCACGCCCACAAGCTGGGCTGCTACCACAAGGCGGGCGAGAAGGAAGTCAAGGCGGCGATCAAGGCGGCGGAGAAGGCGCGGCCGGGCTGGTCGGCGATGCCGTTCCAGCAGCGCGCGGCGATCCTGCTGAAGGCGGCCGAGCTGCTGGCGGGCCGGCGGCGCATGCTCCTGAACGCGGCGACGATGCTCGGGCAGAGCAAGACGGCATTCCAGGCGGAGATCGACTCGGCGGCGGAGCTCATCGACTTCTGGCGCTACAACCCGCACTTCGCGGAGCAGATCCTGCGCGAGCAGCCGCGCAACGCGCCCGGCACGTGGAACACGCTCGAGCAGCGCCCGCTGGACGGCTTCGTGTTCGCGGTGACGCCGTTCAACTTCACCAGCATCGCCGGCAACCTGCCGACGGCGCCGGCGCTGATGGGCAACACGGTCGTCTGGAAGCCGGCGTCCAGCTCGGTGCTCAGCGGCTGGTACATCCTGCAGATCCTGCGGGAGGCCGGCCTGCCCGACGGCGTGATCAACTTCGTGCCCGGCAGCGGCGGCCAGGTGGGCAACCCGGTGATGGCGGCCCCGGAGCTGGGCGGCGTGCACTTCACCGGCTCGACCGGCGTCTTCCACGACATGTGGCGGACGATCGGGGGCAACATCGCGTCCTATCGCTGCTACCCGCGCCTGGTCGGGGAGACGGGGGGGAAGGACTTCATCTTCGCGCACGCCAGCGCCGACGTCGACGCGCTGGTGACGGCCATGGTCCGCGGCGCCTTCGAGTACCAGGGCCAGAAGTGCAGCGCCGCCAGCCGCGCCTACATCCCGCAGAGCCTGTGGCCGCAGGTGAAGGCGAAGCTGCTGGCCGAGGTGGCCGCGCTGCGCATGGGCGACGTCGCCGACTTCCGCACCTTCATGGGCGCGGTGATCGACCAGGGCGCCTTCAACGACATCAAGGGCTTCATCGACCGCGCAAAGAAGGCCAAGGGCAAGGCGCGCATCATCGCCGGCGGCGGCTGCGACGCCTCGCTGGGCTACTTCATCGAGCCGACGGTGATCGAGGCGCTCGATCCGCTGTACGAGACGATGGTGGAGGAGATCTTCGGCCCGGTGCTGACGCTTCACGTCTACGCGGACAAGGACTTCGCGAAGATGCTGAAGGTCTGCGACCGCTCGGCCGCGTACGCGCTGACGGGAGCGATCTTCGCCCAGGACCGCGCGGTGATCATCCGCATGAAGGACGACCTGCAGGGCGCGGCCGGCAACTTCTACATCAACGACAAGCCGACCGGCGCCGTCGTGGGGCAGCAGCCGTTCGGCGGCAGCCGCGCCTCGGGCACCAACGACAAGGCCGGCAGCTACCTGAACCTGATCCGGTGGGTGACGCCGCGGGCGGTCAAGGAGACGTTTGACCCGCCGCGCGCGGTTCCGTATCCCTACATGTCCGAGCGGTAGTCGTGCCGCAGACGCGGCTGCCGTGAGGGCGGACAAGGCGAGGGGCGGCGATCCTGCCGTCCCTCGGTCTGTCAGGGGGCGCGCGGTCCGTCAGGGGGCGCCGCGGGGCGCGGCCGCGGGCGGTGCAGGTGGTGCCGGAGGTGGGGCTCGAACCCACACGTCCCGAAGGACACTGGATTTTGAGTCCAGCGCGTCTGCCAGTTCCACCACTCCGGCACCCGAAGCGGTGACCGCGGCGGCGGGCCCGGTCGCTGCCGCATTTAACCGTTCGCGGCGCCGGAAGTCAAGATGGGGGATTGTTTGACAGTCACGGGGTCGATGCTATATTTGCGGCCGGTCGCATCCGGTGGGGCCATAGCTCAGCTGGGAGAGCGCTTGCATGGCATGCAAGAGGTCAGGGGTTCGATCCCCCTTGGCTCCACCACCCGCACCCGCGACCGCCGCCCTTCCGCTGCCCGCGCGTTGACCCGATGACCACGCCGCAGCCCCAATCCCCATCGCCGCCGTCGCGCGAGGCGTGGCGCGCCCTTGCGGCGCCGGTCGTCATCCTCACCTTGCTGGCCTTCGGCGCGCACCTGCTGGCTTCCTGCCGCGAGCAGTGGCAGCCGTGGCTGGCCGAACTGGGGCCCTGGACGCCGCTGCTCTACCTGGGGATGTGGCTGCTGCTCGTGCCGGCCGGACTCCCGGCGGCCGCGTTGGGGCTGGCCGGGGGCTTCGTGTTCGGGGCCGCCGCGGGCTCGGCGTGGGCGGCGCTCGGACTGGGCGCCTCGGGCCTGCTGATGCGGGTCATCGGCCGGGTCTGGCTGCGGGCGCGCGTGGCACGTCTGATCGCCGGCCGGCCGCGACTGGAGCGCCTGCAGGCGGCCGCCGCGGCGGGCGGCGCCGGATGGCACGTGGCGGCCCGGCTTTCGCCGTTGAACTACGCGCTGGTCAGCTACACACTCGCGGCCGGGGGCGCGCCGCTGCGCCCCTACGCGTGGGGCCTGGCCGGCGCCCTGCCCGGACTGCTGACCTACGTGTGGCTGGGCGCCGCGGCCGGCGCGGGCGGCGACCCGGGCGGCGGGCGCGCCCGCGGTCTCCTGATCGCCGCCGGCGCCTGCGGCCTGCTCGGACTCGGCTGGTGGCTGGCCCGCGCGCTGCGGCGCGGGCGGGGGTGACGGCGATGGCCTTCGGCACTGCCGGACCGTGGTCGCTGGTCGGCGCGCTGGCCGCCGCCGCCGCGCTGGTCTGGGCGCTGCGCCTGCGTCGGCGGCTGCACAGGGCGGCGCGGGCGCTGGCGGCGCTGCAGGGCGGGGTCTGGGACTGGGACGTGCGGGCCGACCGGCTGCGCGTGCCCCCGGGCGTCCTGGCCCTGACCGGGTGGTCGGCGAGCGAGTTCGGCACCACCCTGGCGGACCTGTCGCGCCATGTGCCGGCCGGCGAGCGCCCGCAACTGGCGGCGCGGCTCCGCGGACAGCTGATGGGCGCGGCCGGCGAGCTCGACGTGGAATTCAGCCTCCGCTGCCGCGACGGGCGCCACGTCTGGCTGTCGGCCCGCGGCGCCATCGAGCGCGCCGATGACGGCCTGGCGGTGCGCGCCAGCGGCACCTGGACGGACGTGACGGCGCGCGTGGAGGCCGAGCAGGAGCGGGACCGCCTGTTCAACGTCTCGCTCGATCTGCTCGCCGTCGGCGGCTTCGACGGCACGCTCCAGCAGGTCAATCCCGCCTGGGTGCGGGTCCTGGGCTGGTCGCGGGACGAACTGATGAGCCGGCCCGTGCTCGAATTCATCCATCCGGAGGATCGCGACCTGCTCGTGGCGGCGCAGCGCGCGCTCGCGGAGGACCGGGTCGTGTCCGGTCTGGGCACGCGCTTCCGCTGCCGCGACGGCGCCCACCGGTGGCTCTCCTGGTCCTCGTTCCCCTATCCGGACCGGCGCCTCGTGTTCTCGGTCGTGCGGGACATCACCGAACAGAAGGATGCGGAGCGCCGCCTGCTGGAATACCAGGACCGCCTGCGCGCTTTCGGCGCGCAACTGGCCGTGGCGGAGGAACGCGAGCGCCGGCAGCTGGCCGTGGCCATCCATGACGGCCTGGCGCAGTTGCTGTTCGCCGCGCGCGCGAAGGTGACGCTGTTGAAGTACCCCGAACGGATCGCCGACCAGGCGCGCGTCGTGGAGGAGGCGATCGGGATCCTCGACGACGCGATGCGGGAGGCGCGGAGCCTCTCGTTCGAGCTCTACCCGCCGGTCCTGCACGAGGCCGGGCTGGAGGCGGCGCTGGCGTGGCTGGCGCGCCAGTGGACCGAACGCACCGGCATCGCCTGCGAGGTCGACGCAGCGGAGAGTGCGACCGATCCGCTCGCGCTGAGCGAGGACCTGCGGGGATTGGTCTACCAGTGCGCGCGCGAACTGCTGACCAACGTGGCCAAGCACGCGGCGGCGACGCGCGCGCGCGTGACCCTGGTGCACGGTCAGCGCTCGCTGCGCCTGGTCGTCGAGGACGACGGCCGCGGGCTGCCCGCCGGGGACGAACTGGCCGGCGCCGGCCGCGAGGGCCCGCCGGGATTCGGCCTCTTCAGCATCCGGGAACGCCTGCGTTCGGTCGGCGGCGCGCTCAGCCTGAACGGGCGCCCCGGCGCGGGGCTCCGCGCGGAATTGACGGTGCCGCTGGGCGAGGTCCCGGCCGCGCCGCCGCCGGAGGCCTGATGGGGGAGTTCTACGCCCTGGCCTGCGCGCTCGTGTGGGCCTTCGCGGTCATCTGCTTCCGGCGCTCGGGCGAGTCGATGCCGCCCTTGGCGCTCAACCTCTTCCGCGTCGGCTTCTCGACGGCGCTGTTCCTGGCCACGCTCGCCCTGACCGGAGGCAGCCTCCTGGGGCGGGCGCCGGCCGGCGACTACGCCCTGCTGCTGGGCAGCGGCGTGGTGGCCATCGCGCTGAGCGACACCCTCTTCCACGCCGCGCTCAACCGCGTGGGCGCCGGCATCAACGCCGTGGTCGACACGCTGTATTCCCCGTTCACGGCGCTGGGCGCCTTCCTGTTCCTGGGCGAACGCCTGGACCGGTGGCAGGTGGCGGGGATGGGGCTGGTGATCGCGTCGGTGGTGGTCGCCTCGCGCCTGGACCCGCCGCGCGGGACGTCGAGGCGCACGATGGCCGCCGGCGTGCTGCTGGGCGTCGCCTCGATGGCCTCGCTGGCCGCCGGCGTCGTGATGGCCAAGCCCGTCCTGGCCGATGCCGACGTGGTGTGGGCCACCGCGGTCCGGCAGGTGGGGGCGCTGGCGGTGCTGCTGCCGGCGGCCCTGCTGCTTCCCGGCCGCGGTCCGCGCCTGCGCGCGCTGCGGCCCGGACCTGGTTGGCGCCACGCCGTTCCCGGCACGGTCCTGGGCTCGTACGTGGCGCTGATGCTCTGGATCGCCGGCATGAAGCACACCGCCGTCGGCAAGGCAGCCGTGCTCAACCAGACCAGCACCATCTACACGCTGATCCTGGCCGCCCTGCTCCTGGGTGAGCGCTTCACGCGGCGCACCGCCCTGGCGGCCGGCCTGGCGCTGGGCGGCGTGCTGCTGGTGCTGCGGCCGTGGACGGCCGGCTGATGCCGACGCGCACTTGCGCCCGGTGATAACGGATGTTATATAACGGCCGTCATGCGCGCGTCGGGGGACGCTCGCGCAGCCCTTTGAGTCTCCGCACGGACGGACCATCGACATGCCGCGCAACCAGTTCACTGCCGAGGACGTACTGGCCGCCGCGCTGGCCGTGGTGCGCGAGCGCGGGATCGCCCAACTGAGCGCCCGGCGCGTGGCGGAGAAGCTCGGCGCGTCGACAGCCCCCGTCTACAGCAACTTCGGGGGGATGGAAGAACTCGCGGCGGCTGTCCGGCGGCGGATCGCGGAACTCGTGATCGCCGAGACGGAGGTCGTGCGCAGCGGGGAACCGTTCCTGGACATGGGCGCGGGCGTGCTGGAGTTCGCGCGACGGGAGCCGGCCCTGTACGACGCGGCCTTCGGAGCGGCCGGCGACGGCGACGAGACCGGAGCGCTGGTGATGCGGACGCTCCTGGACCGGATGTCCGGAGTGGCGTCGCTGGCCGGCCTGGCGGAACCCGAGCGGATGATCCTGCTGCGCAAGATGGCGATCTTCACGCACGGCCTGGCCGGGGAGATCACCACCGCCCGCCTGGACGCGGCCGAGTGGGAAGAGGTGCTCACGCTGCTGGCGGAGGTCGGGCGCGCCGTGGTGACGGACGCGTTCAACCGCCCGCCGCGCTCGGAAGCCGAGATCGCGCTGCTGGCCCACCTGTGCGAGGGCCGTCCGCGGGCGGGCGACCAAACCGGGAAAGGTGACTGACGATGCCGAGAAACCTGTGCGGCCTGCTGGCGGCGGCCGTGGCGACGGCCTGCGGCCTCGCGGCGGGAGCGGCCCGGCCGGCGACCGCGGCCGAAACCGCCGTGATCCGGGCCGTGCCGGGCGAGGCGCAGGCGTTGACGCTGCAGGATTGCCTGCGGACCGCGCTGCAGGCGAACGACCGCGTCGTGGCCGAGCGCTGGCGGCGGCGGGAGCTGGACGGGCAGATGAAGCAGGCGCTGGCGACCGGGCTGCCGACGGTGGACCTGGTGGGGGACTTCAGCCGGGGCCGCGATCCGAGCTTCGCCCTGGACAGCACGTTCGGCGGCGGCGGCGGCTTCGGCCCGGTGCCCGGCGCCGACCCCTGGTTCGACGATTGGCTGGCCGGCTTCGGCTCGCTGATCCCGCCGGCGTCGGAGATTCCCGCGCAGACCTACTGGCGCGCGAACCTGAACCTGAACTGGACGCTGAATCCGGTCAAGGTGCTGGGCGCCGTGGGCGCCGCGCGCTTGGGCCTGGACCGGCAGGAGCACGCGGTGCGCGCGGTGGAGCAGCAGGCGGGCGAGCAGGTCGTCGCCGCCTTCCAGCAGGTGGTGTCGGCGGCGGAGCGGATCGGCGCCGTGCGCGCGCACCTGGCCAATCAGGACGAAATCCTGGCCGTGATCCGGCTGCGGCACGCGCTGGGCCTGGCCACGCAGCTGGACACGCTGCAGGCGGCCGTCGGCCGCGCCAACACCGTGCCGGAACTGACGCGGGCCGAGGCCGGCCTGCGCACGGCCGGCGCGCGGCTGAACGCGCTGCTCGGCCGCGACCCGGCGGCGCCGCTGGCCGTCAGGGCGGAGGCGGAACCGGAGTCCGGCCGCATCGACGTTGCGGCGGCGCTCGGGCTGGCGCGCGGCCGGCCGGACCTGGCCGCCGGCGCGCTGCTGGTGGACATCCAGCGGCGGGGTCGCCAGGCGACGAAGGCCGACAACCTGCCTTACCTGACCATCAACGGCGCCTACGGCTACGTGGGGCGCACCACGGACAGCTTGTTCGACGAAGGCCACGACACGTGGCGGGCGTCGGTCGCGCTCACGGTGCCGCTGTTCGACGGCCTGCTGACGCGCGGGCTGGTGCGCGAGGCCGACGGGCGCATCCGGCGCGGCGAGGCCGAGCTGGCCGCCCAGCGTCGCGACGTCGAGGTGGAGGTGCTGGACCTGCTGGCCCGCCTCGACAGCGCGCGCCAGACGCTCGACGCCGTCTCGGTCAACCTGGAGCGCGCCGAAGAGGCGCGGCGACAGAGCCTGCTGCAGCTCGAACTGGGCACGGCCAGCTACGTGGACGTCCTGGTCGCGGAGGCCAACCGCAGCGACGCGCAGGCCGCCGTCATCGACGCGCGTTACGAAGTGCTGGCGCTGACGGCCTCGTTCAAGCGCGCGATCGGCCGCGACCCGGCCGAGCGACTGGCCGACATCCCCGGCCTGCTGGCGCAGGAATAGGTCATGCGTCGGAGGCGATCACAGTCCCCGTCCGCCGAAAGGAAACGCGCCGTGAGGAATCCCGCCGTGAGGAATCCCGTCGTGAGGAGGCTCGTGCCGCTGGCCGGCCTGGCCCTGATCTGCCTGGTGGGCGCGTGTTCCCGCACGCCGGCGGCGGCGCCGCGGGAAGTCGCCCGCAATGTCCGCGTGCTGGAGTTGGCGGCCGCCTCGCTGGCCGAGTACCACGAGATCTCCGGACCCGTCGGCCCGGTGCGCGGCGCCGACCTGGCGGCCGAGGAGACGGGCCCGGTGACGGCGATCGCCGCCGCCAAGGGCGCGCGCGTGGGGCGCGGGCAGGTCCTGCTGGAGCAGGAGCGGACCATCCTGCGGGCGGAGATGGACGCGGCGGCGGCGCAGCTCAAGACGCAGGATTTCAACCTGGACCGCGCGCGACAGCTGCACGCCGCCGGCAAGGCCAGCGATTTCGACCTGCTGACCGCCGAGAGCGCCCAGGCGCAGGCCGCGGCCGCCGCGGACATCGCCCGGCGCCGCTGGGAGCGGGCGGCGGTCCGGGCGCCGTTTGCCGGCGTCGTCGCCGAGCGCTACGTGGAACTCGGCGCGATGGTGGCCGCCGGGCAGCCCGTGCTGCGCGTGATCGACCCCTTCCGCCTGAAGCTGTCGGCGTACGTCACGGACACCGACATCCGCTGGGTCCGCGTCGGGGACGCCGCCGAGGTGGCGCTGGGTGAGGCCGGCGAGCGCGGGCAGGGCCAGGTCACCTGGGTCGGCGCCGAGGCCGACGTGCGGACCGGCAAGTTCCCGGTCGAGATCGAGATCCCGAACCCCGACCTGCGGCTGCACAGCGGCGTCATCGGCCGCGCGCGCCTGCCGCGCCACACGCTGGCCGACGTGGTCGTCGTGCCGCGGGACGCGGTCATCGCCGCCGACGACGGCGACCACGTCTTCGTGGTGGAGGGCGACCGCGCGCAGCGCCGGCGCGTGACGCTGGGCGAGGACCAGGGGCTGCTCGTGGTCGTGCGCGACGGCCTGCGCGCGGGCGACAAACTGGTGGTGCGGGGCCAGCGCGAGCTGGCCGAAGGCAGCCTGGTCAACGTGACCGAGACGGCGGCCGCGCCCGACGGCACGCTGCCGGGCGACCCGGACGTGGTGCGGGCCGCCGGCGCCGGCCCGCGCATCGGCGCCGAGGCCGCGACGGAGGCCGCCCGATGAAGATCACCGCCGGCGCCATCCGTCGCTACCCGATGATCTTCGCCTTCATGGCGCTGGCGATCATCCTCGGCGTCAAGTCGTACCTGGAGCTGCCGCGCGAATCGTCGCCGGACGTGAAGATCCCCTACGTCATGGTGACCGCGCCCTACGCCGGCGCCAGTCCCGCGGACATGGAGAACCTGGTCACCCGCAAGCTCGAGCAGCGGCTCAAGGGCGTCGAGGATCTCAAGGAGATGAGCAGCTCCTCGTCCTACGGGATGTCCGTGATCACGCTCGAGTTCGATTCGCGCGTGGACATGAGCGACGCCCTGCAGTCGGTGCGCGATCGCGTCGAGCTGGCCAAGCCCGAACTTCCGGAGGATCCGCGCGACGACCTGGTCGTGCAGGAGATCAGCAGCTCCGACGCGTTCCCCGTGATGCAGGTGAACCTGTTCGGCGACGTGGACCTGCAGGCGCTCAAGCGCGCGGGCGAGGACCTCCAGGAGGCCCTCGAGCAGATCCGCGGCGTGCTCGGCGTCGACCTGGTCGGCGGCATCGAGAACGAGGTCCAGGTCGACGTCGACCCGGAGAAGCTGGCCT
>CAYNPY010000031.1:0-2903 GCA_964399195.1 uncultured Fibrobacteraceae bacterium | reverse complement strand
CTACTTCAACCTGGGCCTGGTCGACGTCCAGGACGCGATCGCCCTGCAGAACCTGACCATCCCCGGCGGCAAGCTGAGCCTGGGCCAGTACGACTACCAGGTCCGCGTGCGCGGAGAGATCGACGAGGTGGAGGAGATCCTCGGCTTCGTGCTGAATCCCGGGCTGGAGCCGCCGGTGCACCTGCGCGACGTGGCCACGGTGCGCCTGGGCGTCAAGGACCGCGAGACGATCAGCCGCGTGAACGGCCGCGACGCCGTGACCCTGGTCGTCAAGAAGCGCAGCGGCGAGAACATCATCGGCATCGCCCGTGAGGTGAACGCGACGATCGAGCGCCTGCGGCCGACCTTCCCGCCCGGCACCAGCGTCAACGTCGTGGCCGACCAGTCGGTGCAGATCAAGAAGATGGTCAAGGAGCTCGAGGACAACATCATCAGCGGACTCATCCTGGTCGTGGTCGTGCTGCTGGCGTTCTTCGGCGTGCGCAACTCGTTCCTCGTCGCGGTGGCCATCCCGTTCTCGATGCTCATCACCTTCATCGTGCTGTCGATGCTCGGCATCACGCTGAACATGGTCGTGCTCTTCAGCCTGATCCTGGCGCTGGGCATGCTGGTCGACAACTCGATCGTGATCGTCGACAACGTCTACCGCCACCGCGGCGAGGGCCGCGACGCCGAGGCGGCCGCGGCGAGCGGGACCGACCAGGTCGCGGGCGCCGTCATCTCCTCGACGCTGACGACGGTGGTCGCCTTCGCGCCCATCGTGTTCTGGCCGGGCATCATGGGCGAGTTCATGAAGTACCTGCCGATCACGGTGATCATCACGCTGCTGGCGTCGCTTCTGGTGGCGATGGTCTTCAATCCCGTGCTCTGCTCGCGCTTCCTGCGGCCGCCCCGCGCGGCGGGCGACCGGCCGCGCCTCGGCGACCGCGCGCTCGAGCTGGGCTTCCGCTCGTACCGCCCCGTGCTGGCCTGGAGCCTGCGGCACCCCTGGCGCGTGCTGCTGGCGATGAACGCGCTGCTGGTGGCGATGCTGGCGCTGTTCGGCGCCTTCAACGCCGGCGTGGAGCTGTTCCCGGACGTGGAGCCGCAGTTCGCGACGGTGAAGATCGACGCGCCCAGCGGCACGCGCATCGAGGTGACCGACGCCCTGGCCCGGCGGATCGAGGCGGAGGTGGCCCGGGTGCCGGACCTGAAGGCCTTCGCCACCTCGGTGGGGACGCCGATCGACGCGTCCTCGGGGGGCTCCGGCCTGCCGTCGCACCAGGGCGGGGTCACCCTGGAATTCGTCGACTCGACGGAGCGGACGCGCTCGTCGCGCCAGTCGCTCGAGGACCTGCGCGCGCGCCTGGCCGGCATCACCGGCGCCCGCATTGCGGTCGACAAGATGGAGGAAGGACCGCCGACCGGGAAGCCGGTCAACATCGAGATCTCCGGCGACGATTTCGACGAACTGGGCCATCTGGCGGCGGACGTGCGCGAGCGCATCCGCGGCGTCACCGGGCTGGTGGACATCGCCGACAACTACGACCGCTCGCTGCCCGAGTTGCGCGTCATTCCGGACGTCGAGAAGTCGGGCCGCTACGGCCTGCGCACGTTCGACGTGGCCGGCGGCGTGCGCACGGCCCTGCAGGGCAGCGAGACGGCCAAGTACCGCGTCGGCGAGGACGAGTACGACGTCGTCGTGCGCTACGGCCGGCGCTTCCGCGAGAAGGTGGAGGACCTGGAGAACGCCACCTTCTTCCATGAAGGCCGCATCATCCCGCTGGACGCCTTCGCCCGGGCGGAGTTCGGGACCGGCCTGGCGGCCGTGCAGCGGCTGGACGCGCGGCGCACGGTGACGGTGACCGCGGACGTCGCCGCCGGCTACAACGGCAACGAGCTGCTGGCGCAGGTGCGCGCTCTGCTCGCCGACTACCCGCTGCCGCCCGGCTACGTCCTGGACTTCACGGGCGAGAGCGAGGACCAGGAGGAGGCCTCGGCGTTCCTGAGCGACGCCTTCTTCATCGCCGTCCTGCTGATCTTCGTGGTCCTGGTCAGCCAGTTCGGCTCGGTGACGGTGCCGGGGGTGATCCTCTCGAGCGTGATCCTGTCGTTGATCGGCGTCTTCGCGGGCCTGCTCGTCACGCAGACGCCCTTCGGCATCATCATGACCGGCGTGGGCGTGATCTCGCTGGCGGGCGTGGTCGTCAACAACGCGATCGTGCTGCTGGACTACATCATCCAGCTGCGCCGCGGCGGCATGGAGAAGATGGAGGCGATCATGCTGGCCGGGCAGACGCGCTTCCGGCCGGTGATCCTCACCGCGCTGACCACGGTGCTCGGTCTGATCCCGCTGACGACGGGCCTGGCCGTCGACTTCTCCGCCCTGGCGCACGGCCGCCTGCGCGACGTGCTGGTCATCGGCGGCGAGTCCAGCCAGTGGTGGGGGCCCATGGGCGTGGCCGTCATCGCGGGGTTGACCGTGGCCACGTTCCTGACCCTGGTCGTGGTGCCGGTGATGTATTCCACGCTCGAACCGATCAAGGCGGCGCTGGCCCGGCCGTTCCGGCGCGGGGCCTGACGCGGGCGCCGGCCGCGGGCCGCGCAGGGAAGCCGCCGGCGCTGCGCCCGGCGGCTTCCGCGTCAGCGGACCGCGGGGTTCCGCCTTGTCGGCGGCGACGATTTGACGGACACTGGCGCCGATGACGGGCGTCCCGCGCGAGGTCGCCCGGTTGTCGCCGACGGGCGCGCAGCCGATGGAGTGGCGGACCTGGTCGATGGAGTGGCGGACCTGGTCGATGGAGTGGCGGACTTGGTCGATGGAGTGGCGGGCTTGGTCGATGGAGTGGCGGACTTGGTCGATGGAGTGGCGGACATGGCCGATGAAGCGGGCGGGGCGCGGCCCCACGTCGTCATTTTCGAGG
>CAYNPY010000030.1:0-36221 GCA_964399195.1 uncultured Fibrobacteraceae bacterium | reverse complement strand
ATCAGCGGAACATCGCCTTCAGCGCGCCGAACGACGAGGCGTCCGTCGCCACCGGGGCGTTGACCGTCACGGTGACCGGGCAGCCGCCCGTCGCGTAGGCGTCGATGACCACGAAGTAGGTGCCCGCCGCCGTGGCGGTGTAGGTGACGGTCTCGGCAGAGAAGCCGCCGACCGCGTCCGCGCCGGCCACGCAGGTCGTGTTCAGGTTGGCGCAGTCGCTGGCGATCCAGATCGAGGTGTCGCAGTCGCCCAGCTCGCTGATGATGACCTGCTCGCCGGCGGCGAGGTTGATCTTGTACAGCGCGTCAGGACCGTTGGCCGAGTAGCCGGTGCAGCTCGGCACGGCCGGCGAGTAGTTGTTGGTGTAGCCGCCGCTGGTCGTCAGGTTGACGGTCCACGACGACAGGCTCTGGTCCTGGATGTCGATCGCGCCCCCGCACACGTCGTTGGGCTGGGGCGGCTGCGGCACGGTGCAGGCCAGCTTGTAGCTGCCCGTGCCGGTGGCGCTGTAGTGCACGACCTTCACGTAGTAGGTCCCGGCCGCGAAATTGTAGTTCACCAGCGAGTAGAGGCCGGCGCCGCTGTCGTCGTCGAAGGCGACCTGCGTGGTGCCGTCGCTGGCGTAGACGTAGATCTTGGTGTCGCCGGCGGCCGGCGAGGCGCCCGCGCTGGTCTCGAAGATCGAGTTGCCGCCGGTGGTCGCGAACGAGAACCAGTCCTGGTCCGCGGCCGGGCTCAGCGCGGCGGTGTAGACGTCGCCGCCCGTGATCGGGTTGGCGGTGGCGGCGGTGTTGTTCGGCTCGATCTCGGTCAGGTTGGCCAGCAGGTGGGATTCCACCTCGGGCTTCTCGGGCGCGGCCTTGATGTCCGCAAGGGCCACGCCTGCGAACAGGGCGACGGCCATCATAACGATAACGAACGTCTTCATGGGTCCTGCCTCCACGGAGTGCGTGCGAGCCTGACGTTGCCGGCTCCGGTCCCGCGGCTTCCGGGCGAGGAGCGCGCGGGCCGGGCGCGCCTGAGCGGCGGAGTCTAGCACGGGTGGCGTGGCGGGAACAAGGCGGCTTCGTGGGGACGGGCGCCATCTCTGTTGGATGGCCGACTTGTCACGAAACGGTCCCGGGAAGTCGTGGGGCCGGGGTCGCCGAAGCGCAACGAGACACCGCAGGGAGGGGCGACTGGCCGCCGCGAGGCCGCGCCGCCATCATGACGGGGCGCGGCGCAAAAGGAGGCGGGCATGCGGCGGATCATCGATTCGGAAAAGCTCCCGATCAAGCTCTGGCTGGATGACCTCGAAGCCGGCGCGCTGGAGCAGGCGCGCCACCTGGCCAACCTGCCGTTCGCCGTCGGCCACGTGGCCCTGATGCCGGACAGCCACCTGGGGTTCGGCATGCCCATCGGCGGCGTGCTGGCGACCCGGGACGTCATCATCCCCAACGCGGTCGGCGTCGACATCGGCTGCGGCATGTGCGCGGTCAGGACCAGCCTCGAGCGCCTCGAGCGCCCGGCGCTGGCGGCGGTGATCGGGCACATCGTCCGGCGCGTGCCGGTCGGGTTCGCGTGGCACGACCGGCCGCAGGCTGACGGGCTGATGCCGGACGGCCTGTCGCCCGTGGAGACGCCGGTGGTGTGGGAGCAGTACGAGCGCGCCCGCCGCCAGCTGGGCACGCTCGGCGGCGGCAACCACTTCATCGAGCTGCAGCAGGGCTCCGACGGCCGCGTGTGGCTGATGGTCCACTCCGGCAGCCGCAACCTGGGCAAGCAGGTGGCGGACCGCTACAACCGCCTGGCGGTCGCGCTCAACGAGAAGTGGCGCTCGCCGGTCCCGCGCGCCTGGCAGCTGGCCTACCTGCCGCTGGAGACGCCGGAGGCCGCCCGCTACCGCTGCGAGATGGAGTACTGTGTGGAGTTCGCGCTGGCGAACCGCCTGCAGATGATGGCGCGGATCCGGGAAGCCGTGGCCGACGTCGTCGGCGCCGTCGAGTTCGACGACCCGGTGAACATCGCCCACAACTTCGCCGCCGGCGAACGCCACTTCGGGCAGGACGTGGTCGTGCACCGCAAGGGCGCCACGCAGGCGCGCGCGGGTCAGCTCGGCATCGTGCCGGGCTCGCAGGGGACCAGGAGCTACCTCGTGCGCGGGCGGGGCAACCCGGAGAGCTTCGAGTCGTGCTCCCACGGGGCCGGTCGCCGGATGGGACGCCAGGAGGCCCGACGGCGGCTCGACCTGGCCGAGCAGCAGGCGCGGCTCGACGCGCGCGGCATCCTCCACTCGCTGCGCTCCCGCCGCGACCTGGACGAGGCGCCCGACGCCTACAAGGACATCGACGCGGTGATGGCGAACCAGGCCGACCTGGTGGACATCGTGGTCGAACTGACGCCGCTGGCCGTGGTCAAGGGCGGCGACGAGGGCGGCTGAGCGCGTCACCCGAGGCGGCCGGCCTGCCGTCTCGATCGCGACCGTCCCGAATCGCCTCGCGGGTTCCCGCCGGCAGCTCGCCCTCCACCGGCGTCGCGACGAGGGATCCATTCCGGTCGAACACGGCCAGATGAGTCCGGCCGGCCTCGGGCTGCTCGAACGAGCGCCGCGGACACCAGGCGCTCTCACCGTATGAGACGAGGACCGGGTGGAGCGAATCACACGCCGCGCCGGAATCGGCGCGCGGCCAGCCTGGCGATTGAGCGGAAGCGGCGGCCGATCCCGCCCGCCCGCCGCCGGCGCCGGAGCAACGCCGCCAGGCGCGCGCCGGCATCGTCCGGGTCGGCGCCGGCCACGTCTTCCGCCTGCAGGAACGACAGATATGACGCCAGCCGCGCCCGGCAGCGCGGGCAGCCCGCCAGGTGCTCCCGCCGGGCGTCCCGGGCGCCGGGCGCGACGAACGCCGCGAGCGCTTCGTCGGGAATGCAGTCGGGCGTCATGCGCGAGCTCCGGCCTCCAGAGATCCCCGCCGGTCCAGCGCGGCCCGCAACTTGCGGCGAGCGCGCTGCAGCACCGCGCGGGCGCCCGAGGCGTCCCGGATGTCGAGCACCTCCGTGATCGCATCGACCGGCATCCCGTCGAAGCACCGCAGCCAGAGCGCCTCCTGCTCCAGCCCGTCGAGCTCGGTCCGGATGAGGTCGAGCAACTCCTCCTCGCCGATCCGCTCCAGCAGGCACTGCTCGGGATCGCCTTGCCCGTCGATCAGCCCGTCGAGATCGCACGAGCGCGTGAAGGTGGGCGCCGTGCGGCGCAGTTCGGTGAGGCACCGATTGCGCGCCAGCGCGAACAGCCAGGAGCTGAATCGCGCGCGTCCTCCGAACGACTCCAGGTGTCGCCAGGCGCTGAGCAACACGTCCTGCGCCAGTTCGAGCGCGCGTTCGTGGTCCCTGACGAGCCGGTAGCACCACAGGTAGACGCGTCGCTGGTGGCGGGAGAGCAGGCGCGTCACCGCCTGGTCGCGCGCAGCCAGGTCGCCGGCGCAGAGCGCCGCCGCCAGCAGCGTTTCGTCCTCGAATCCGTCGTCACGAACCTTGTGCATGGGGTTGAGACGTTCGAGCGGCCGCCTCGTCACACGCCGGTCAGGGCCTGGAGCGAAGGGCGAGCGAAGTCAGCATAGGAGCGCCCGGCACGGTCCGAAACTCGCCGGGGTCTGGCCTTCGGCAACCCGTTGGCCCAGGCCGCGCAGCGAATCCGGCGTGAAACCATCCGCGATCGGGACGACCCTGCGGGCGGGGCGACGCGCGCGTCAAACGAAGGCCGGCGGCCATCGGCCGCCGGCCCACCCACAGCCGCCGTCAGGTCCCGGCGCAGTCGAGGCAGGCGGGCCCCACCGTGAACCCGCCGGCCGGATCCTCGCCCGCGATCGGCGACGAGGCGTCGTGCGGCACGACGACCTTGCCCACGACGTCGACGTACTGGCCGCTGTCCGCCGTCACGCGGTAGGTGACGGTGTAGACGCGGCCGTCGCCGCCGCCCATCCGCTCGGCTCGCAGCTTCACGATGTTGGGGCACGTGATCAGGATGTCGTCGATGGTGCGCCCGTCGCCGGTCGCGTCGTCGGGTTCGTCCGACGTGACCGACACCACGGCGACCGTCGCCACGTCGATCGGGCCGCCGCAGGCGTCCTCGGCGCGCACGATGAAGGCCTCCGGGCCGTACGTCGCATACTTGTGGTTCGGCGCCCACAGCAGCAGCGGCTCGCCGACGACTTCGACCACGGGCGGCCGCTGGTCGTCCAGCACGATGGCGGCCTCGCAGGTCGTGATGTCGAAGCCGTCGCTGACGTGCAGCGTCACGACCAGGCCCTCGGCGCACAGGCAGTCGCCGGTGAGCGTGAGCACCGGCGTCGCCGAGTCGGCGTCGTCGAACGAGCCGCCCTCGCACGGCAGCGTCCAGTGGAAGCTCAGCGTGTCCCCGTCGGCGTCGGCCGCGGCGCCGGCCAGGTGGATCCGCACGGTGTCGCCCGTCACCACCGCGGCGTAGGGTCCGCCGGGCTCGCAGGTCGGCAGCGCGTTCAGCCAATTGACCGTCACCGTGTCGGTCAGCGCCGCGCCGGTGCCCGGGTGCGTCGCGGCGGCCACCACGGTGTCGAGGCCGGGGCCGCCGTCGCCCAGATAGGTCAATGTCGCCTGGCCGGCCGTGTCGGCCGCGGCCGCGAACGGCCCCCCGGCGTTGGGACCGCTGACGATCCAGAAGGTGATCCCGCTGCCCGCGAGCGGCCACGAGTCGTCCGGGTTGCCCCGGAAGAGCGTCGCGGTCGCGGTGAACTCGAGACCGCGCGCCAGCTCGGTCGCCGAGCCGGTCAGCGTCAGGTCGGCCGGCAGCATGAAGGTCAGCGCCTCGGCGACGGCCGCCTCCAGGTCCGTGACCGAGCCGGCGAAATAGCCGCCCGTCGCGGCGGCGGCCGCGGCCAGCGGCGCGCCCTCGCCCAGGGCGACGGCCGAGATCAACGCGCCCGCCGCCGCGAGGTCCGCGGCCGCGTCGCCGACCGCGGTGGTGTCGGCGACCGCGCCGGCGCCGATCACCATCACGTGCTGGTCGTTCGCGGCGCCGCCGGCGAGCAGCAGGCCCGCCCCGGCCAGCGCGTTGGCGAGATCGGCCTGCGCGCCGCCCACCAGACGGTCGGCCGTCAGGCCGTTCAAGCCGGGCAGGATCACGTTCTGCAGATTCTCCGGCGTGACCGTGACCAGGCCGGCGAACGGCGCCGCCACGGTGTCGCCGTAGACGAACGCGGCGACGGCCATCGAGCCGTCGGCCGGCACGAGCGCCTGGTTCGACAGGGCAGCGGTCGTCGCGGCGAGCATCGCCGACAGGTTCTCGGCGGTGACCGCGTCCGAGACGTCCAGGGCAAGCACGATCTCGCTCGGACCCATGGTCTTGTTCTGAGGCGTCGACAGGCGGCCGCCACCCTGGGGCGCCGCGCCGTTGTCGCCGGAGCATCCGGCCAGCGCGGCGAGCAATGCCGTCAGCAGGTGTTTCTTCATTCCGTTCCTCCCTTGGGGCTCGAGTGGTGTCGGTAAGCGATGGACTGCCGTGGTCACATGTGCCGATCGCGCACATTCAGGAGTCGGAAGGATGGCGCCGGCGGCTCCGGTCATGCCTGTGCAGGCTACAACACAAACGCCCGAACGTCAAATGCAATGCGATCCGAAATCAAAAATATGCACGACTTCGTGATCACCGCAACGCGCCGCGAACGCAGAGGTTAGGGCGAGCGAAGGGCGCAGCCGATCCGGAGACGATGCCGGAATCCCGCCGCACGCTTTCAGGCCGCAGGTGTAATAGGGGTGCAGCGTACCCGGACTAGCCGGCTCTCCTGTGCGTCGCAGCGTTCCCGACGACTGCCATCGCCCATCCCTGCAACCGACAGCGGAAGAAGGAGGCTGACGTCATGGCGCTTCCCATTCGTTTCGCCGCGGCGGTCCTGGTCCTGATGGCGGCGACTCCGGCAGTGATCCACTCCGAAGTCCCGCCGCCGGGCGCCGCCCCCAACTACCTCGGACTCGTCGACCAGACCGAGAAGTGGTTCACGTCCGACTATCCCGGCAAGGCTCTGGATCTGCGCCTGCACACGCGCGTCAACGGCACGTTCAACGGCGCCGTCGTCGAGGAGCGCGAGATCCTGCTCGGCCGCGATGTCATCGAGCGGCACCGGCTGCTGTACGAACGCGATGTCGAGGGCGACGTCTACTATCACGGGGACCTGGAGAGCCGTCTGCTGCCCGAGCCGGTGCTCTGGGTCGACGCGCCGCTGTATCCGGGAAAGACCTGGACGGACGCGACGCCGGCCTATGACAACGGGATCGACCCCGACCTGATGATCCACTACGTCTTCGCCTGCCTCGAAGTCGAGAACGTCAATTGCCCGCTGGGGCTGATCCCGACCTACCGGGTCTTCGTGGCGACGATCCGGCCCGACGGCGAGATCACCAACTGCAACTTCTGGTACAACGAGCAGTGCGGGATGGTGCGCTGCTGCCTGGAGAACCAGCGCATCTATCTCCTGCACAAGGTCATCCGCCCTGACCTGGACGATCCCGACGTCGAGCTCCACGACCCGTTGCCGAACGACAGCGGCCTCGGTTCGTTCGGGAGTCCCAACCCGGCCAATCCCTCGACCAGCGTGCGCTTCCGCCTCGGTCAGGCCGCCGAGGTCTCGCTGCACATCTACGACCTCTCCGGGCGACTGGTCCGGACCGTGGCCGACGAGATCCCGATGGAGGCGGGCGAGCGCTCGCTGACCTGGAACGGTGTCGACGACGCGGGGCGGGGCCTGGCGTCGGGCATCTACATCTACCGCCTGCAGACCGGGGCGCTGGCCGAAACCGGGCGCCTGACGGTGGTCCGCTGACGTCGGCGCCGATCGGCGGCGGGGTGCACCCCGCGGACGCCCGTGGTCCCGGGGTCGCCCCGCCCCGCACTGCCGGGCTGGCTGCGGATTCGCGCCGCGGCTAGCTTGTTCCCGGGGGATCGTGGCCATGACCGCCTGGGAACAGGACGTGATCCGTCAGGTCCGAGCCGGGGACCGCGCCGCCTACGGGCGCCTGGTCGAGAAGTACCAGGACTCGATCCGCCATTCGGTGGCGCGGATCGCCGGCGGCGCCGAAGGCGCCCGCGACGTCACCCAGGACGCCTTCCTCGCCGCCTACGAGCACCTCGATTCCTTCGACGCCTCCCGCAGCTTCTTCAGCTGGCTCTACGGCATCGCCCACAACCGCGCCGTCAATTGCGGCCGCCGCCAGCACCGGCAGTGCCCCCTGCCGGAGGACTCGCTGCGCGCTCCGGACTGCACGCCGGAGGAGAAGGTACTCGCGCAGGAACGTGAAGCGCAGGTCTTCCGTTCGGTCGGCCGCCTGCCGCCCGCCTATCTCGCCCCTCTGGTCCTTCGGCTCTACCTGGACTGCAGCTACCGGGAGATCGGCGAGCTGCTGGGCCTGCCGCGCGCCACGGTCCGTTCGCGGATGTGCGCGGCGCGGAAGCTGCTGGCGGCGCAGCTGGGTGGGTGATGCGCGCCGGGATTGGCGCCCTGGATCGGCTTGCTGACGTGATCGTTCAGGCCTGCGGCCAGGCACCCCTCACGGTCGCCCCGCATGGCGTTGGCCGTCATGGCGATGATCCACGGCTGCGCGAAGCCGGACCGCTCCGCCTGGCGGATGCGCAGCGTCGCCTCCAGGCCGTCCAGCCCGGGCATCTGCACGTCCATCAGGACGACGTCGCACGCCTGTTGTTCCAGTGCCTGCAGGACTTCCAGGCCGGACGCCGGCAAGCCGCACGACGTCCGTCTGCAGCCAGCCGGCGCGACGGCCGGCGCATCGGGGACCCGCCCGGCGAGGCCCCCCGGGCCGCTGGTCCGGGGCGGCCCCGGCCGGTCCGGACCCGCCCCGGCGCCGGTCCTGTTCGCCCCGGCGCTCCCGGACGTATGGGCAAGCGCGCCGGAATGCGCGCCAAGCTGCCCAGACGTCTACCCGCAGCGGGAGGAAGTCCCCCTCATGAGCACCCCACTTCGCCGGCTGGCGACGGCCTTCCTGGTCCTGATGGCGGTCGCGCCGGCAGCCCGGGCCCCGGCCGCCCCGCTCGGCACCGGTTTCACCTATCAGGGCCAGCTCACCGACGACGGGGCGCCGGTGAACGGCCCGGTCACCCTCCGCTTCACCCTGTGGACCGCGGCCGGTTCGGGGACGCCGCCCGTCGGCGGGGTCCAGGTCGGGGCGGCCGACGTGGTCGGCGACGTGGTCGTCGCCAACGGCCTGTTCACCGTCCTGGTCAACGACGGCGGCGAGTTCGGGGCCGGCGCCTACAACGGTGACGAGCGGTGGCTCCAGATCGAGGTCTGCGACGATGCCGCCTGCGCCACCGCCACGCCGCTCAGCCCCCGCCAGCCGCTGACGGCCACGCCCTACGCCCGCTTCGCCGCCGCGCCTTGGCAGGTGTCCGGATCCACGCTCTCCTACAGCGGCGGGAACGTCGGCATCGGCACCAACGCCCCGGAAAAGAAGCTGACCGTGGCCGGGGACATGGAACTGGGTGTCGACAGCGCCGACTACCGCCACCTGCGCCTCGGCGGGGGCAACTCCAGCGGCTTCCTCTACGGCTCGTTCCCGGCCTTCGGGGACGGGATCCACCTGGGCTACAACTTCTACGCCGACCCTGCCGGCGCGCCCCACCTGCCCATCCCCGGCCAGCAGACCTCGCGGCTGACGCTCGGCTACGGGCACATCGCGCTGGCCATCGGCAGCCTCAACGCGGCGCCGGTCAACCGGCTGACCGTGGCGACCGACGGCAACATCGGCATCGGCACCGACGCCCCGGCTGCCCGGCTCGATGTCCGCGGCGACGTGAAGCTGGGGAGCGCGGGCCAGTTCTTCGCCGCCGGCGGGCAGGAGAACCTGCGGATCGTCCGCGGCGTGGTGGGGAGCGACGGCTCGGCGGCCCACGGCAGCGGCTACACGTCGACGCGCACGGCGACGGGCGTCTACGTGATCACGCTCACGTCGCCGTTCCCCTCCTGGGCGACGGTCACCGCCACCGCCGGCTCGGCCTCGCCCGTGTTCATCACCAGCAGCGCCTCGACAGTGACCTCCGGCGTGACGCTGCGCGCCTTCGACGCGGCCGGCAGCCCGGTCAACACGCTGTTCAACTTCATCATCGCGGGGCCGCGATGAAGGCGCGGCGCCGCGGAGCCGCGCGCGCGGACGGCCGGCCGCTTCCGGCGCCGGGACGGCTGCTCCTTTGCCTGTCGCTGCTGGTCGCGGCGCCGTCCGCCGCCGAGACCGTCGTCGACTGGCTGACCATCGACGGCGGCGGGGCGACGGGCGCGGGCGGGGCCGGCGTGGCCCTGTCCGGGACGATCGGGCAGCCGGACGCCGGCACGATGAGCGGAGGGCGCTGGACCCTGTCGGGAGGATTCTGGCGCGGCGGCGCGGCGGTGTCCGCCGTCCCGGGCGAGCCGGATGCCGGCGGCGCGACGGCGGCGGTCTTCCGGCTGGCGCCGCCTGCCCCCAACCCTGTGGCGGCCATCACCCGCCTGCGCTTCGAGCTGCCCGCGGCCGCCCAGACCAGCCTCCGCATCTTCGATGTCCGGGGCCGGCGCGTCAGGACGCTGCTCGAGGAGGCGCTGCCGGCCGGAGCGTTCTTCCCGCAGTGGGACGGCACCGACGACCGGGGGGCGCCGGTCGCGGCGGGCCTCTACTTCCTGCGGCTGGAGGCCGGTGCGCGCCGCGCCACGCAGAAGCTGGTCGTGGCCCGCTGAACGCGGTGTTCGCGCGCGAGGCGGCACGGCGGTCGCGAACCGGCCGGCGGCGGGCCGCCTAACGTCGGGGCGTCCACGCCTCGGCGAGCGGCACCTTGACCACGACCTTGTGGATCAGGTCCTCCCCCACCAGCGGCAGGTGCAGGTCCGTCGGCAGGAAGAGCGCGAATTGCCCCGGGCGCAGGTGCAGCCACATCTGCGGCGCGCCGGCGAAGAACTGCAGGTCGGTCGCCGGGTCCCAGGCCGTGTCCGGCAGCGCGAGGTGGTCCAGCGGGGACCAGCCGATCGACTCGCGGCCGCCGAGCAGCACCTGGATGTCGGCGTGGCGGCGGTGGGCCTCGAGGCGGCCCTCGCCGGCGTGGCGCGCCGGCTGGCGGCTGACCGTGGCGTGGACGCCGCGCAGCCCGGCCTCGTAGCGGCCGTCGGCAAGGGTCTCGAGCCCGGGCCGGCGCAGGAAGGCCAGCGCGTCGGCGAAAGGGCCCGGCAGGGCCGCCAGGACTTCCAGTCGGTCCAGGTCGTCGAGGATCATGCGGCGGCTCCCGCGCGGGCCGCGGCGGCGGCGGTCACGCGCCCTGCTCCGCCAGCAGCTCGTCCAGCAGCGCCCGCGCGCGCCGCAGGTGCGGGATCACGATCGAGCCGCCGACGATCAGGCCCACGTCGAAGATCTCCAGGATCTCGGGCTCCGTGACGCCTTCCTCCACGCAGCGGATCACGTGGTAGGCGATGCAGTCGTCGCAGCGCAGCACCAGCGACGCGGCCAGGCCGGCCATCTCCTTGGTGCGGGCCGGCAGGGCGCCGTCCTTGTAGGTGGCGGTGTCCAGGTTGAAGAAGCGCTTGGTGGTCATCGTCGCGGTCTCGAGCACGCGCGCGTTCAGGCGCTCGCGCTCTTCGCGAAAGGCTTGCAGGCGGCCGCTCATCGTCGGATCCTTTCGGGCTCGTGGCGCGGCCGGCGATCGGCCGGCCGGTCGGGCACGTTACCATGGTGGCGCCGCCGTGCGCAACCGGTCCGGCCGCCGCCGCGCGGCCGCGAGCCCCTCGGCAACGATCAGGAAGGAAGCCCATGCCCCGCTCCGCTCCCGCGACCTGGACGCCCGCGGAGGCGCGCCTGCTCGCCCGCCTGCGCACCCCGCTGCTCATCCAGCTCTTCCTCAACGACCTTCGCTACGACAAGGACTACCGCGCCCGCTCGCCGCGCCGCGTGATGCGCGAGCGCAAGGCCGCCTGCTTCGACGGGGCGATGTTCGCCGCCGCCGCCCTGCGCGAACTGGGCCACCGGCCGCGCCTGGTCGACCTGCGCGCCTGGAACGACGACGACCACGTGTTGGCCGTGTTCACGGTGGACGGCCGCTGGGGCGCCGTCGCCAAGTCGAACACGACGGTGCTGCGCTTCCGCGAGCCGGTGTACCGCTCGCTCCGGGAACTGGTGATGTCGTACTTCGAGGTCTACTTCAACACCGTCGGCCAGAAGACGCTGCGCAGCTATTCGCGCCCGCTGGACCTCTCCACGCTGGACCGCAGGGGCTGGCAGGTGGACGAGAGCGACCTGGACTGGATCGCCGACCGGCTCGACGCGCTCGAGCACCTGCCGGTCGTCACGCCCGCGCAGGTGCGCCGGCTGGCGCCCGTCGATCCCGACCTGATGCGGGCGGGCTTCCTGGGCGCGGTCAAGGCGGGGCTGTTCCAGGCGAAGAAGCGCCGGCCGCCGGCCTGACCGGCGGCTGACTGGCGCCGGGGGGCGGCGGCGGCGACCTTTGCGCCGCGCGCCCGGCGGATTCGCGTGGTAGGATGCCGCGGCGTTCAGGGACCGTCGCCGCCGGGCCGGTCCCGCCCGACCAACCCGACGATCGCCGGAGGATCGCCATGCCTTTCGCCCGTCCCGGCCGCCTCGTGGCGGCGACCGCCCTGTGCCTGCTCTTGCCGGTCGTCCCGGCGACGGCCGCAGACGCCCCAGCCGTCGCCGTCGAGCGGTGGCTCGTCCTGGGCCCGTTTGCCGCCCCGTTGCCGGCCCTGGCCGTGGACGACTCCGCGTCGACCTTCGGCGCGGCCGAGTTGCTGGCGCAGCCGCCGCTGGAGGCCACCCGCCTGTGGCCGCGTGCCGGCCAGGCCGTCACGCTGCCGGACGGCGCGACGGCGACGTGGCGCGAGACGACGGCGTCCGGTGGGCGCCTGGAACTGCCCGGCGGAGGTGGCCTCCGCTCCTGGACGTTCCTCGTCGCCTACGTGTCCAGCGACGCGTTCACCGGCGCCGGGCTGGCGATCGAGACGGCACAGCCGTTCGCCGCCTGGCTGGACGGCGAGAAGGTGGGCGGCCGGGCGACCGCCGACTCGGCCGCCGCCGCGGTGAAGGCCGACCTGAAGCTGACGCAGGGCAAGCACGCGCTGGTCCTTTGCGTTCTGACCGAGCCGGCGACCGGCGACTGGTCGGTGAAGGCGCAGCTGACCCCCGCGGCGGCGGGCAGGGCGCTGGCGGCCGACTGCTCGCCGCGCCATCCGGCGCGCATCACGGACTACTTGGACAACCCCGCCATCTCGGGCGTGGCGCTGTCGGCCGGCGGCGATCTGGTGGCCGTCACCATGCGCCGCCCGGAGGTGCCCGCGCCCGACAGCGAGACCTGGGTCGAGATCCGCCGCGCCGCCGACGGCGCCGCGGTGCGCACGATCCGCGGCGACCACGCCGGCAGCTTCAACTGGGCCGCGACCGGCCGCCGCTTCAGCTACGTGACCACGCGCGAGGACCGCTCCACGCTGTGGGTGGACGACATGGACGGCGGTCCGGCGCGCGCCCTGCTGCGCGACGTCGAGAACCTGGGCGGCCACCGCTGGCTGCCGGGCGGCAAGGCCATCGTCTACACGCTGGGCGGCGAAGAGGCCAAGGACCCCGCGGGCGTCAAGCGCCTGCGCGGGCTGACCGACCGCTGGCCGGGCACGCGCTCGGTCGGCTCGCTCCACGCGGTCTCGGTGGCGGACGGCGTCACGCGCCGCCTGACGGCCGGCCGCTGGACCTGCGACGTGCAGGACGCCGCGGCCGACGGACGCCGGCTGCTGGTCACGCGCACCCTGCGTGACGACGCGCGCTTCCCGTTCAACGAAGACGAGCTGTACGAGCTGGACACCGTCACGCTGGCCGCCACCAAGCTGCTCGCGGTGCCGCGCGGCGTCACGGCGCGCTACGGCCCTCGCGAGGGCACGCTCGTTCTGAAGGCCGGTCCCTCGGCCTTCGGCGGGGTGGGCCGCGACCTGCCGGACGACCGCGTCCCGAACGACTACGACGACCAGCTGTTCCTGCTGGACCGCGCCACCGGCGCGGTGACGCCGCTCACGCGCGACTTCGATCCCTCGATCGGGGACTTCGCCTGGTCCGCCCGGGCGGGGCGCCTGTACGCCACCGCGACGGACACCACTTCCGTGGGCCTCTACGCCTGGGACCCGGCGCGGCCGGGCTGGACGCCGCTGCCGGCCGGGGTCGAGGCGGTCAAGGGGCTGGACCTGTCGGCGGACGGGTCGCGCCTGGCGTGGTACGGCGAGGACGCGCAGCGCCCCGAGCGGGTGTACACGCTGGATCTGTCGCGCAAGGGCGCCAAGCCCGTGGAGTTCGCGGCGCCGGCCGGCGAGGCGCTGGCCGACGTCGAGTTCGGGCGCCACGAAACCTGGGACTTCACGACCGACGACGGCACGCGCATCCTGGGTGACGTCCACTATCCGCCCGGTTTCACGGCCGACGGCGGCCGCAAGTGGCCCTGCATCGTCTTCTACTACGGCGGCACCTCCCCGGTGTCGCGCGAGTTCGGCGGCCGCTACCCGAAGAACCTCTGGGCCGCGCACGGCTACGTGGTCTACGTGCTGCAGCCGAGCGGCGCCACCGGGTTCGGCCAGGAGTTCTCCTCGCGCCACGTCAACACCTGGGGCATCGGCTCGGCGGACGACATCATCGAGGGCACGCGGCGGTTCCTGGACGCGCACCCGTTCGTCGACCGCGAGCGGGTCGGCTGCATCGGCGCCAGCTACGGCGGCTTCATGACGATGCTGCTGCTGACGAAGACCGACCTGTTCGCCGCCGCCGTCTCGCACGCGGGCATCAGCGCGCTGTCCAGCTACTGGGGCGAGGGCTGGTGGGGCGTCGACTACAGCTCGGTGGCCACGGCGGAGAGCTACCCGTGGAACCGGCCCGACCTCTACGTCGAGCAGAGCCCACTCTTCCACGCCGACCGCATCACGACTCCCCTTCTCCTGCTGCACGGCGCCGGCGACACGAACGTCCCGGTGGGCGAGAGCGAGCAGATGTACGCGGCGCTGCGCGTGCTGGGCAAGCCGGTCGAGTACGTCAAGGTGGACGGGCAGAACCACTGGATCCTCAACTACCCGCAGCGGGTGCTGTGGATGCGGACGATCATCGCCTGGTTCGACCGCCAGCTGAAGGGCGAGCCGGGCTGGTGGGACCACCTCTACGGCGGCGAAGGGGATTCGCGATGACGCAGACCGCAGCGGCGGCGCGCGCGGAGGCCACGGCCACGCGCGCGGCCTGGTACCCGTACGTCCTGGCGTTCTGCTCGGGCATGTCGGTGATGGCCGTCGAGCTGAGCGCCTCGCGCCTGGTGGCGCCGGTGTTCGGCAGCTCGACGTACGTGTGGACGAACATCATCGGCGTGATCCTCATCGCGCTCTCGTTCGGCTACATGGCGGGCGGCCGGCTCGCCGACCGGCGCGACGGCCTGGTCCCCCTGCTGCGGCTGCTGGCCGGCGCCTGCGTCTGGCTGCTGGCGCTGCCGTTCGTGGGCGTCCCGGTGCTGCGGGCGGTGGCCGGGATGCTGGGCGGCGTGGGCTCGTCGTTCGCCTACGTGTTCCTGGGCTCGCTGCTGGGCATTGCGGTTCTGTTCGCGCCGCCCATCGTCGTGATGGGCATGACCAGCCCGTGCCTGATCCGCGAGCTGGCGCGCCAGGGCCGGGTCGGCGCCTCGGCCGGGCGGGTGTTCGCGCTGTCGACAGTCGGCAGCGTGCTGGGCACCTTCCTGCCGGTGCTCGTCTTCATCCCCGCGCTGGGCACCGCGCGCACCATCGTCGTCTTCGCCGGGCTGCTGCTGGCGGTGGTCGTGCTGGGCCTGGGCCTGCGGCTGCGCGGGGCCGGCGCGGCCGCCGGCGTCATGGCGCTGGCGGCGCTGCTGCCGCTGCCGGCGCCGCGACAGACGCACGGCCTGGTCCACGCCCGGGAATCGGCCTACCAGTACATCGAGGTGTTCGACCGGGGGCCGCTGCGCCACCTGGCCTTCAACGACGCCCTCGGCTTCCAGACGGTGGCCAACCGCGAGAGCCCGTTCACGGGCTTCTACTACGACTATTACGCGCTGCTGCCGCTGCTGCTGGAGCGGCCGGCCGAGCGGGCGCTGGTCATCGGCCTCGGCGGCGGGATCATCGCCAACCAGTACCGCTACTTCCACCCCGCGCTGGCCGTCGACGGCGTGGAGATCGACCCCGCCGTGATCGACGTGGCCAGGCGATACTTCGCGCTGGACCCCGCCACGCGGGTGTTCGCCGAGGACGGGCGCATCTTCGCCGCGCGGCCGGGTCCGACCTACGACGTGGTGGTGATCGACGCCTACACCAACCAGATCTACGTGCCGTTCCACCTGGCCACGCGCGAGTTCTTCGCCCAGGTCAAGGGGCGCCTGGCCCCCGGCGGCCTGGTGGCGATGAACGTCTCGGCCGCACGCGAGGACGCGCCGCTGCTGCAAGGGATCTGCGCCTCGCTGCAGGCCGTCTTCCCGCGGGTGTACCGGATGCGGGTGCCGGGTTCGAACGACTTCATCGTGCTGGCCTCCTCGCGCGAACTGGCGCTGACGCCCCCCGCCGGCGGCTACGGTCCCGGGCTGGCGCCGCTGGCCGACGGCTTCGCGCGCGGCCTGTTGTCCGCCCCCGTCACCGGCGCCGCGGTCCTGACCGACGACCGCGCCCCGGTCGAGCGCATGGTCGACTGGGAGCTGCTGGCGCGGAAGGTGCGGCCGGCGGCCGGCGGGCGCTGATCCCGCTCTCCCCGCCGCAGCCCGCGCCGGCTGCCCCTTGCCTTCGCGCCGCCATTTGCTAACATCGCCGGCTGTGAGAAGCTCTTCCCCGCGACCGGAGTGCCGCCATGCCGATGTTCAACAAGTCCACGCAGCAGCTCTCGCTGCAGATCGACGGCTTCCTGGACGCCGTCGGCCAGGGCGCGCTCGTCTTCCGCGAGGGCGTCCACGCCTACCTGGCCGGCGACGCCGAGCGCTTCGAGTCGCGCTGCCGTGCGATCAACGATCTCGAGCACAAGGCCGACGACCTGAGCAAGGCCGTGGAGACCCACCTCTACCGGCACTCGCTGATTCCCGAACACCGGGGCGACGTCCTGGGCCTGCTGGAGACCACCGACACCATCATCGACACGGCCAAGACCAGCCTCTTCCAGTTCTCGGTCGAGCAGCCGGTGGTCCCGGACGACCACCGCGACGGCTTCGCCCGTCTGGCCGACGCCAGCAGCGAGGCGATGGAGTCGCTGGTCCTGGCCGCGCGCACCTTCTTCCGGGATCCCGAGGCGATCAAGGACCACCTCTTCAAGGTGGCGCACTACGAGCACGAGGCGGACACCATCAGCGACACGCTGAAGCGCCGCATCTTCTCCTGCGACATGGACCTGGCCCACAAGATCCACCTGCGCTACTTCGCGCTGAACATCGAGAAGGTCTCCGACAAGGCGAAGGAGGTCGCCGACCGGCTGGCGATCTACGCCATCAAGCGGAGCCTCTGAGATGGAGTTGATCCTCTTCCTGTCGAGCGGCCTGTTCATGGGCTGGTCGCTCGGCGCGAACGACGCCGCCAACGTCTTCGGCACGGCCGTCGGCACGCGCATGGTTCGGTTCCGAACGGCGGCGCTGGTGTGCTCGGCCTTCATCGTCCTCGGGTCCGTCATCAGCGGCGCCGGCGCCGCGCACACGCTGGGCCGCCTGGGCGCCGTCAACGCGCTGCCCGGCGCGTTCACCGTGGCGCTGGCGGCGGGCCTGACCACGTTCTGGATGACGCGCCTGCGGATCCCCGTCTCCACCTCGCAGGCTGTGGTCGGCGCCATCATCGGCTGGAACTTCTACGCCGACACGGTGACCGACACGCGCTCGCTGGGCAGCATCGTCTCCACCTGGGTGGCCTGCCCGCTGCTGGCGGCCGGCGTGGCCGCCGGCACCTACGTCCTGCTCAAGCGCGCGATCCTGCGCCACAAGCCGCACCTGCTGGAGCTGGACGCCTTCACGCGCCTGGGCCTGCTGGCCGTGGGCGCCTTCGGCTCGTACAGCCTGGGCGCCAACAACATCGCCAACGTGGTCGGCGTCTTCGTGCCGGACAACCCGTTCCGCGACGTGAGCGTGCTGGGGCTGACCATCACGGGCGCGCAGCAGTTGTTCGCGCTCGGCGGCCTGGCCATCGCGGTCGGCGTCTACACCTACTCCGAGCGCGTGATGAAGACGGTGGGCAGCGGCCTGCTGCACCTGTCGCCGCTGGCGGCGTTCGTCGTCGTGCTGGCGCATTCCATCACGCTGTTCCTGTTCGCCTCCGAGGGCCTGGAGCACTTCCTGGCCAGCCGCGGCCTGCCCACGTTCCCGCTGGTGCCGGTCAGCAGCAGCCAGGCGGTGGTCGGGGCGATCATCGGCATCGGGCTGCTCAAGGGGGGCAAGGGCATCCGCTACGGCGTGCTGGGCGAGATCTCGCTGGGCTGGCTCACGACGCCGCTGGTCGCGGGAGTGTCGGCGTTCGTGCTGCTGTTCGTGGTGGAGAACGTCTTCGACCGGCACGTCTACCGCACCGTCTCCTACCGCATCGACGGGGCCGTGATCGAGAAGCTGGCCGCCGAGGGCATCGCCGATCCCGGCCTGCAGCAATTGCTCGAACGCACGCGGGTCAACAGCGAGCGGCTGCAGCGCGACCTCAAGCGCGGCACGAAGCTGGACACGCGCGAGATCCTCGCCGTCATCGACCGCGCCCAGCTCGGGACCTGGCGCGTGGACCCGGGGATTGCGGCGCGCGGGCTGGATCGCGACTGGTTCACGCCGCGCCAGATCGCGGCGGTGCGCGAGTTGTCGGGACGCACGTACGAGCGGCGCTGGCGCCTGCGCGACGACCTGGCCGCGGCCTCGCCGGACTGGCGCCCCCTGCCCGCGACCAAACTGAACCGGATCCGCAACAAGGAACTGGCGCAGAAGCTGGAATACCTCGAGCAGGTCTTCCTGGTGCGGCCGCACGAGACCGAGGCCGGCGAGGACGGCCTGAGCGATGGGGCCGAGGCGGCTCTGCGACCCGGGGCGGCGGCAGAGCCGGCGCCCGCCGACAGCGCCGCGGCTGCCGGCGCCGGGGCCGACACCGCCGGCTCCGGCGACTCGGCGCGCTGACGCCGCCTTCGCCGACCCGCTCAGCGCGCGCGCGCGGCCAGGGCCTCCTCGTAGACCTCTTCCAGGGAGACCGTGAAGCGCCCGGCGGTGAAGCGCTCCAGCACGCGCTCGCGGCCCGCGCGCCCGAGCGCCGCGCGCAACCCGGCATCGCCCAGCAGGCGGGCGGTGGCCGCCGCCAGCGCCGCGCCGTCCTTCGCCGGCACCATGAGGCCGGTGACCCCCTCGACCACGATGTCCGGCACGCCGTCGCAGTCGGACGAGACCGTGGGCAGCCCCGCGGCCATCGCCTCGACGAGCGCCAGTCCGAAGGCCTCGTTGTGAGAGGGAAAGGCGAAGACGTCCATCGCCGTCAGCAACCGGGGGACGTCGCCGCGGAAGCCGGTGACCTTCACGACGCCGCCCAGGCCGGCGGCGGCGATGCCGTCGAGGATGGCCCGGCCCTCCGACTCCTCCCCCCGCGTGGCCTCGCCCACCACCAGGAACCGCGCCCGCGGGTGCGCCGGCGCCAGCAGGGCGGCCATCTCCAGGAACTCGCGGTGGCCCTTCGAGGGCGTCACGCGCCCGACGATGCCGACCACCACGTCGTCGTCGCTGTAGCCCAGCTCCGCGCGCAGGCGGGCGCGCGCCGACGGGTCCGGCCGGAAGCGCGCGGGGTCCACCCCGTTGTGGATCGTGACCACCTTGCGCGGGTCGATCGGGTGCATGGCCACCACGTTGCGGTGGATGACGTCACTGATGGCGACGACGCGGTCCACGCGAGCGTAGAGCCCGTGGTGCACCCACAGGCGCTTGGCCGCCAGCACGCCCACGTGCTTGTGCAGCACCAGGGGCACGCGGCGGTGCGGCAGCAGCGCCGGCACCAGCGTGAACAGGTCGCGCGACCAGTCGCAGTGCACCAACTCGACGCCGCGGCGGGCGATCAGGCGCGACAGACGCCAGGCCTGCCGCGGGTGGACCTTGCCCCAGAGGTCGGCCGTCTCGGGCGCGAACCCCTCGGCCCGCAGCCGCTCCTCGATGGCCGAGCCCGGCGCGCACAGCGGCAGTACCCGGTGGCCGCGGTCACGGAGGCGCGCGCTGGTCTGCACCAGGCTCATCTCCATGCCGCCCCAGGCGCGGCTCGTGCAGACGGCAAGGACGGTCAGGGGCCTCATCGCGCGGATCTCCCGAGGCTGCGACTCACGGCTCGAACCGAATGTCGTCCAGGTAGAACCTGACCGGCCGGCCGCGTCCGGCGAGCGACCACACGAACGGGGTCTTGACCCGCGACAGGTCGCGGCCGCCCAGGTCGATGGCGTACCGCTTCCACTCGCGCTTCAGCTTGACGCCCTTGAGCTCGGCCCGGACCGAGTCGCCGTGGGGACGGTCCCCGCCCAGCAGGCCGACGCCGAAATCGACCTTCTCGCCGCCCTCGGCGCCGCGGGCCCAGAAGGTCAGCCGGCGCGCGCCGGTCAGGTCGTAGCCGCCCGGCTTGTCGCCCCAGTCGTTCGCCGGGTGCTGCCAGGCCACGCCCGCCCACATGCCGGGCGCGTCGTAGCGCACTTCCAGGCAGGTCGGCCCGCTGCACGGCGCGTCGGCGCACGCCGGGTCCAGCGCCAGCGCGTCCGTGCCGCCCATCCACCCGGACGGCGCCCACGGCTGCGGCGCGCCGTCGGCATAGACCGCCAGCGGCAGCTTGACCCGGGCGCCGAACGGCGGGCCCTCGACGCGGAACGGCGAGCTCGCGGTCGCCGCCCCGCCGGTCCCGTCGCGGGCCGTCAGGTAGAGGCGGTAGGTGCCGCCGCCCGGCGCGACCAGCGTGGCCCCCCGCGCCGTCCCCTCGACGACGATGCCGTCCAGCTCGAGCGGCGCCGGCGGCACGTCGCCGCCGGTCAGGTACTCGGCGACCTCGGTGAACACCTGCCACTGCGCCGCGACCGCGGCGCCCTCCGGATCGGCGACCTCCAGCGCGACGCGCAGGGTGTCGCCCGGCTGCACGACGTCCGGCCCCGCCAGCCCGAACGCGCGGATCTCCGGGCACCGGTCCCGCGGCGGGCGGCCGCTCCACACCTCGGTCATCGCGTCGACGGCCGCCAGCTTCTCGCCGGTCGGCAGGAACATGCCGAACCAGGTCGCGGTGGCCTCCAGCTTGGCGCCCCAGGTGAACGCGAAGCCGCCCAGGCACAGCCCACGCGCCTCGAGGCAGCCGGCGGTGAACGCGTCGCGGTAGAACCCGGCCTTGGCGGTGCTGGTCGGCTCCGGCGGGGCGCCGTACGAGGTCAGGCCGATCTCCCAGACCCCGGGTGGACCGAACTCGGTGACGATGATCGGCTTCGTTCCGCCCAGCTCGCGGTAGCGGGCCGGCAGCGACGGCAGCCCGCCGTAGGAATTGATGCCCATGATATCGACGGCCGGGCACAGATCGTGGACGGCGCGCACGCGGCCGCCGCCGATCTCGGCCGTCACCGTCAGCACGGGATGGTGCGGATCGAGCTCCTTGATCATCGCCGCCACGTCCTGCACGTGCGCCCAGACGGCCGGGTCGTCGCCGGCGGCGAAGCCTTCCATCTCGTTGCCGACGGCCCACAGCAGCACGGCGGGATGGTCGCGGTGCGCCAGCACGTCGCGCCGCACGCGCTCGAATTGCTCGGCGAGCCTGGCCTGGTCGCGGTAATCGAAGCCGTGGCGCTCGTGCCCCAGCCAGTGGCCGACGACGACCGCGAGCCCCAGCCGCTGCGCCTCGTCGAGCTGTCTGCCGAGATCCGGCCCCACGCCCCAGGTGCGGAAGGTGTTCGCGCCGGACGCCGCGAGCAGGTCCTTGGGACCATCGCCGCCGGCGCCCAGGATGAACCACGGCGCGCCGCCGCGCCGGAGTTCCCAGTGGCCGGGCGCCGTCTCGGTCAGCGTCACGGGCACGGCCTCCGCGCGCGCCGAATCCGGCGCCAGGACCGACGCGAAGCAAGCCGCGATCAGGGTCACGGCGACCTTGCGGGCGGGGCTCGGGCGGAATGTCGCGGCCGTCATGGCTGCTCCGGGCGTGAGATTGTGGTCCGGCGCGCGGCCGCTCAGCCGTCCAGCGGCGTCAGCGGCCAGATCACGGGGATCAGCCACGACGCCAGCAGCCACAGCAGGACGTTCAGCGGCCCCCCGATGCGCAGGAAGTCGCGGAAGCGGTACTTGCCGACGCCGTAGATCATCGCGTTGGTCTGGTAGCCCACCGGCGTGGCGAAGCTGGCCGAGGCGGCGAACGCGACGGCCATCAGCAGCGGGCGCGGGTCCACGTTCATGATCCCGGCGGCGCCGATGGCGATCGGGGCCATCAGCACGGCGGTCGCGTTGTTGGACATGACCTCGGTCAGAAACGTCGTCACCAGGTACAGGGCCGAGATGACCGCCGCCGGGCCCAGCGCCGCCGCCGTGCGGATCAGCAGCTCGGACAGCAGGCGCGCGGCGCCCGTGCTCTCGAGGGCGGCGCCCAGGCTGAGGGCCCCGGCCAGCAGGAAGATCACCTTCCAGTCGATGGCGTGGTAGGCCTCCTCGGCGTGCAGGCAGCCGGTCAGGACCAGGAGCACGGCGCCGGCCACCGCGCCGACCAGGATCGGCAGCACGCCGAGGGCGGCGGTCACGACGACGGCGGTCACGACGGCCGTCGCCAGCAGCGGCTTGCGCCGGGAGTACTCCGGCTGCGCCACCTCGCTGATCATGACGAAGTCCTCGTGGTTGCGCAGGATCTCCAGGTGTTCGCGGTCCACCTCGATCAGCAGCACGTCGCCGCCCAACAGGACGGTGCTCCCCAGCTTCTCGTGCAGCACCGCGCCGCGGTGGCGCAGGGCGACGACGTTGGCGCCGTACGCATTGCGGAAATTGGCGCTCTTGAGGGTCTCTCCGACCAGGTCCGAGCCGGGCGCGACCACCGCCTCGACCAGCACGCCGGCCTCGGGATCCGCCGTCGCCGCGCCCGCCCGGCTGGGCTTCAGGCGGATGCCCTGCCGATCGGCCAGCGACTGGATGCGGTCGACGTCGCACATCACGCGCAGGACATCGCCGGCTTGCAGGCGCATGCGCCCGTGCGGCAGGAACAGCCGCTGGCCGGCGCGGTTGATCTCCAGGATCTCCACGTCCAGCTCGCGCACGAGCGGGCTCTCGGCCAGGGGCAGGCCGAGCGAGGCGGCGTCGTCCAGCAGCTCGATCTCCGTCATGTAGCGCCCCATGCCGTACTCGCGCGCCGGGTCCTGGACCTCGCGCCGGGCCGGGATCCAGCGGGCGACGACGAGCATGTAAGACATCCCGACGCCGAAGACGATCACTCCGTAGCGGGACAGTTCGAACATGCTGAACGGCGCAAAGCCCGAGCGCTCGGCCACCGCGCTCACCAGCAGGTTGGTGGAAGTGCCGATCAGCGTGCAGACGCCGCCCAAGATCGCGGCGAAGGACAGCGGCATCAGGAGTTTCGAGGGGCTGATCCGGACGGCGGACGCCACCGAGAGCATGATCGGCATGAAGATCGCGACGACCGGCGTGTTGTTCATGAACGCCGACAGCAGCCCGACGCTGACCATCATCACGACCAAGCCGGCCCACAGGTTGTAGGCGAACACCCGCGCCGAGATGCGGCCGAGCGCGGCCACGGCGCCCGTGCGCGACAGCGCCGCCGAGATCACGAACATCGCCGCGACCGTGACGGTGGCCGGGTTGGCGAAGCCTGCGACTGCCTCCTCGGGCGCGATGACGCCGGTCAGCATCAGCGCGGTCATCAGCAGGACTGCGACCAAGTCGACGCGCAGCTTCTCGGTGACGAAGAGCGCCACCGCGGCCACCACCAGGGCCAGGACGATCGACATGTCCAGGGTCATCGTGCTCGCTCCCGGGCGCGTTCGGGCCGGTGACCCGGCCCCGGACCGCGTCCCGGGGCTCCCGCATCGGCCCCGGCACGCACGGTCGAGACCGTTCGCTGCCGCGGGAGTGTCCCATGCCGGGCGCCCGCGCGTCAATCCGTCGCGGCGGGCGGTCGCGGCAGGCCGATCAGGAGCCCCGGACGCCACTGGACGCCCGGCCCTTCCGGCGCGACCATGGGGTGCGCGGAGGCCGGCGCCGAGCGCGCCGCGCGGCCCCGCATCTCCGGGAGGGCGGACGGTGGGCGAAGACATCCTGAGACTCGAGTCCGTGGGCATGACCTGGCGGACGGACGGCGGCGCCGGCCGCGCCGTGCTCGACGGCGTGGACCTGCATCTGACGCGCGGCGAGGCGGTGGCGCTGGTCGGGCGCAGCGGCAGCGGCAAGTCGACGCTGCTGCACGTGGCGGCGGGCATCGCGGTGCCCACGGCCGGGCGGGTGGTGCTGGTCGGCCAAGACCTCGCCGCCAGCGGCGAGCAGGCGCGCACGCGGCTGCGCCGCGACCACGTCGGCCTGGTCTTCCAGTTCTTCCACCTGCTGCCCCACCTGAGCCTGCGCGAGAACGTGGCGCTGCCCGGCTGGATCGCCGGCGACGACCGCGCCCGCACGCGCGAGCGCGCGGACCTGCTGCTGGAGCGCGTCGGCCTGCGCGAGCGCGCCGGTGACGCCGTGGGGCGCCTGTCCGGCGGCGAGCAGCAGCGGGTGGCCCTGTGCCGCGCCCTGCTGCGCGGGCCGGCGCTGGTGCTGGCCGACGAGCCGACCGGCAGCCTGGACGACCGCACCGGGCGCGAGGTCATGGATTTGCTGCTGGAACTCACGCGCCAGGAAGGCGGCGCGCTCCTCTACGTCACCCACTCGCGGGAGCTGGCCGCGCGCGCCGACCGCAGCTGGCGCCTGGTCGACGGCCGCCTGCGCGCGGAGGCGGCCGCGTGACGGCGTACCTCTGGCGCGTGCTCCGCTCCCAGCTGCGCCGGTCGCGGACGCTGCTGGGATTGACCGTCCTGGGTGTCGCCCTCGGCGTCGCCTCGGTGGTCGCCATCCAGACCCTGAACCAGGGCTCGTTGCTCGCCTTCGACGGCAGCGTGCGCGCGGTCAGCGGCCAGGCCGACCTCACGGTGACCGGCGCCCTGCCGACGCTGCCCGAATCGCTGCTGCCGGCGGTGCTCGGCGACCCGGACGTGGACGGCGCCTGGCCGCTGGTCAGGGCCGACGTCGCGGTCGCCGGGCGGCCGGACCTGAACCTGGACGTCGTGGGATTCGACGTCTTCGCGCCCGTGCGCTACCCGCTTCAGGACGCGGCCGCCGCCGAGGGGGACCCGTTCGCCAGCCTGACCGCCGCGCTGGCCGAGCCCGGCTGGGTCGCCGTCACGCCGGAGCTGGCCGCGGCCGAGGGCTGGGCCGTGGGCGACACTGTGACCGTCGGCAGCGGCAGCCGCGCCGTCGCCCTGGTCGTGGGCGCGCTGGTGGACTTCCGCCGCTTCGAGCCGCTGGCGCCGCGACGCCTGGCGGTGATGGACATCGCGCAGGCGCAGGAACTGTTCGGGCGGCGCGGCCGCGTCAGCCAGATCGACGTCGTCCTGCGCGAGGGCGCCGACCCCGCCGCGGCCGCGGCGCGCCTGCAGGCGGCTCTGGGGCCGGGCGCGCAGGTCAAGACGCCCGAGCAGCGCCGCCAGGACGCCTCGGGCCTGCTCGCGGCGTTCCGCCTGAACCTGACGGCGCTCAGCCTGATCAGCGTCTTCGTCGGCGTCTTCCTGGTGCTGACCACGGTGCAGGCGTCGCTGGTGCGGCGGCGGCGGGAGTTCGGCCTGCTGCGGTCGCTCGGCGCCACGCGGACGCAGGTGCTGGCGCTGGTGCTGGGCGAAGCGGCCGCCCTGGGCCTGTTGGGCACCGCCGTCGGCGTGCCTCTCGGGTGGCTGGTGGCGCGCCAGAACCTGCAGACGGTCAGCGCCACGCTCACGAGCATCTACGTGACCGAGGGCCTCGACCGGTTGGTGCTGCCGCCTTCGGTGATCCTCCTGGGCGTGCTCAGC
The DNA here is from genome assembly GCA_964399195.1 of uncultured Fibrobacteraceae bacterium. Lineage (GTDB taxonomy): Bacteria > Krumholzibacteriota > Krumholzibacteriia > LZORAL124-64-63 > LZORAL124-64-63 > CAINDZ01. Next base: position 11,201 of record CAYNPY010000030.1, on the reverse strand, counting down.
GGGCTGGGCGGCGCCCTGGGCGGCGCCCTGCTGCCGGCCTGGGACCTGGCGCGGCGCGACCCGCTGCGCCTGCTTTCGCCGCTGGCGCTGCACGAGGCCGCCGGTCGCGGCGCCGGCCGCCTGGCCCTGGGCGCCGCCGCGCTGGCCGCCGCCGGCACGCTGTGGTTCGCGCTCTGGGGTCACGGGCTCAGGTTCGGCGGCTTCCTGTACGGCTTCGTGATGATGGTGGCGCTGCCGCTGCTGGTGCCGGCCGTCGTGCGCGCCGCCTGCGCGGCCGCGAGGCCCGGCGGCTTCGGGCCGGCGCTCGGCCTGCGCAACCTGCGCGCGCGCCTGCAGACGTCGAGCTTCGCGGTGGCCGCGCTGGCGGTGACCGTCAGCATGATGTTCGGCATCACGATCCTGGTCGGCTCGTTCCGCCAGACGCTGGTGACCTGGCTCGACGTGACGATCCGCGCCGACATCTACATCAGCACCGAGTCGTGGCAGCGCACGGGCAACGACGCTTTCCTCGAGCGCGACGTTCTCGCGACGCTCGCCGCCTGGCCCGGCGTGGCCTCGCTCGAGGAGCAGCGGCGCCTGCGCGTGGCCACGGTCGACGGCCGCCCGGTCTGGCTGAACGGGCTGCGCCTGACCGACCGGCCGCTGCCCGGCGTGCCGCAGGCCGACCTGGCCGGCCGGCTGCCGCTGTTGGCCGGGACGCCCGCCGCCGCGGTGGCCGGCCTGCGCAGCGGCGGCGTGCTGATCGGCGAGCCGCTGGCGCGCAAGGCGGGGCTGACGGTCGGCGACACGCTGCGCCTGGCCGGGCCGCGCGGCCCGGTGGCCCTGGCGATCGACGGCGTCACCTACGACTACACGAGCGAGGGCGGCACGGCGTTCGTGGCGATGGACGTCCTGTCCGCCCGCTTCGACGCCGCGCCGCCGAACAACGCGGCCCTCTTCCTGGCGCCCGGCGGCGACGTCGAGGCGACCGTCGACGCGTTGCGCCGCGCCTTCCCTGGCCGCCCGCTGGTCATCCGCAGCAACCGCGACCTGCGCGCGGAGGTGCTGGCCATCTTCGACCAGACGTTCGCGGTCACCCGCACGCTGCAGGGCATGGCGCTGCTGATCGCCGCCCTCGGCGTGTCGGTCACGCTGCTCATCCAGGCGCACGAGCGGGCCGGCGAGCTGGCGCTGCTGCGCGCGCTGGGCGCCACGCGGCGGCAGGTGTTCGGGCTCTTCCTGGGCGAGGGCGCCGCGATGGGCGCGCTCGGCCTGCTGCTCGGGCTCGGCGGCGGGCTCGGCCTGGCCGCGCTGCTGATCCTGGCCATCAACCGCACCTGGTTCGGCTGGACGATCCGGCCCGCCTGGCCGGTCGGCGACCTGGCCGTGCAGGTGGCCGTCGTGCTCGCGGCGGCGGTCACCGCGGCGCTGTACCCCGCTTCGCGCGCGCGCCTGGCTCGGCCCGGCCAGTTGACGCGGGACGACCTCTGAGGTGGCGATGGACGACGCGCGCATCGGCAGGAAGAAGTTCCGCGCGACCGGCGCGACGGCCGTGGCGGCCATCGTGGTGGCGGCGTCGGCGATGATCGGCGCTCTCGCGGGCTCGCGGGCGCCGGCTGCGTCCTCGACGGAGTCGTCCGCCAATGTTGCAGCGGCGCCGCCCGCCGACACCTGGCTGCGCGCCGGCCCCGGCCACGCGTGGTCGTTCCCCCGCGACCACTACGCGCGCCCCGGCTACCGGACCGAATGGTGGTACCTGACCGGCCACCTCGACGTCGTCGGCGAGCCCGCCGGCAGCGAGCCCTGCGCCTTCCAGTTCACGATCTTCCGCATCGGGCTGGACCCCACCTGGGATCCGGCCGCCGCCGGCGCCGACAGCGCCGCTTCCGGCTGGCGCGCCGCCAACCTGATCATGGGCCACGCGGCGGTGACCGATCCGGCCGCCGGCCGCCACGAGTTCAGCGAGACGCTCTGGCGCGCGGCGGGCGGCCTCGGCGGCTTCGGCGTCCCGGGCGACTCGCTGCTGGCCTGGTGCCTGGCGCCGCCGGGCACGTCCGGCGTCTGGTCGCTGGCCCTCGACGGCGACGCATTCATCGCGCGCGCCCGCGACGAGCGGCGCGGCCTGGCCTTCGACCTGCATTGCGCGACGGAGCGGGCGCCGGTCCTGCAGGGAGAGGGCGGGTTCAGCCCGAAGGACGCCACCGGCGAGGCGGGCAGCCTCTACTACAGCCTGCCGCGCCTGGAGGTCGCCGGCACGCTGCGCCGCGGCGATCGCGACGTGCCGGTGACCGGCCGCGCCTGGCTCGATCGCGAGGTGTTCACCTCCACGCTCGGCGCCGGGCAGGTCGGGTGGGATTGGGTCAGCCTGCAGCTGGACGACGGGCGCGACCTGATGCTCTACCGGCTGCGCGCGCCGGACGGCAGCAGCGACTTCGCCTTGGGCACGCTGGCGGCGCCCGGCGCGCCGCCGCGCGCGCTGCCGGCCGGGACCTGGACGCTCGAGCCGCTGAAGACCTGGACCAGCGCTGCGACGGGCGCCGAGTACCCCGTCGACTGGCGGCTGCGCGTGCCCGGCGAGGCGATCGATCTCGAGCTGCGCGCCGTGCTGGCCGACCAGGAAAACGTCTCGGCGCGCACCGGCGTGCATTACTGGGAAGGCGCGGTGCGGGCGGTGGCGCCGCCGGGTTCACGCGGGGCAGGCAGCCCGCTGGGCCGCGGCTTCGTGGAATTGACCGGCTACGGCGAGGGCAGCCGGCCCCCGGTTTGACCGGCCTCCCGGGATCCGGCACCCCCAATCGGCGGCACCCCCTTGTGGCCGCACCCCCCGCGGTGGTAGGATGATGGCAGGTGCCGGGCACGCCGGGCGCCTGGCCCGCCGCACCCGGCCTCCGCGAACAGGGAGGCACGCCATGCGATTCCCTCTCAACGAAAAGCTCATCCAGCGCCAGATCAACCACTGGAGCCGGCTGCGCGAACTGCTCCACGAGCAGGCGCCGCCGGTCGAGATCGGGCCGGGCCCGGTCATCACCGTCTCCCGGCTGACCGGCGCCGGCGGCCGCACGCTGGCCGCCGGCCTGGCCGAGAGGCTCGGCTGCGAGGTGCAGGACCACTCGATCGTCGAACGCATCGCGCGCACCCGCCGGCTGAGTCCCGAACTGGTGGCCCTGCTCGACGAACAGGACATCCGGCAGTCGGACCTCTGGGTGCGCGGCGTGCTGGAGAACCGGCTCTTCCTCAAGGAGCAGTACCGCGAGGCGCTCACCGAGACCGTGCTGGAAATGGCCGCCGCCGGCAACGCGGTGATCCTGGGCCGCGGCGCCGGGCACATCCTCGGCCACCGCGCGACGCTGCGGGTGCGGCTGGTGGCCGGCACGGCGACGCGCCTGGCGCGGCTGCAGGAGCGCAGCGGGCTCGGACGCGCCGAGGCGCGCGTGCTGCTGGAGGAGACCGACCGCAAGCGCGAGGCGTTCGTGCGCAAGCTGCTGGGCGTCGACCCGTTTGATGCCGCGGGCTACGACCTGGTCGTGAACACCGATCGCCTGGCGCCGGCCGAGGTCGTCGAGCTCGTGCTCGTGGCCATGGTCGCCGCGATGCGGCAGCAGCCGCGCCAGGTGGCGGCGCAGGCCTGAGCGGCGCGCGATGCGCAGGCGGCCGGTTCAGCGCCCCGCCGGCGCCAGCACCAGGCGATGGCGCGCCGCCTGCGGCAGCAGCGGCGCGGGGCGGCCGCGCGCCCAGTCATCGTGTCCGGCCAGGAAGAACGGCGACAGCGGGTGGCCGCTCTGCCCGCCGGGCATGTGGAACAGCCCCTCCTCTTCACGGCCGGGCGAGACGACCAGGCGCTCGCTGGCGCCGCTGGCCGGGTGCTGCACGCGCGGCAGGTTCGAGTCGCCCGGCAGCTGGTCCGCCGGCGCCGCGAGGCGGCCGCGCAGCCACGGCAGCACCGCGGCGAAGGGGTGCGCGATCGCGGCGGTGTTGCGCGCGCCCCAGGTCCATTTCTCTTCCGGCTTGCCCTTGGCTTCCAGGCGCGCCATCGCCGTGTCGACCGCGCTGGCGACCAGTTCGTCCCAGTCGCGATGCGGCGCCGGCAGCAGGTGCGCCGGGCGCCGCTCCACCAGTTCCCGCGCCACCGACGGCCGCAGCGGCAGGTCGCCCGCCGCGAACGCCGGCCGCGCGCGGCGCACCGGCTCGACCAGCGGCGCGCAGGCCAGGTCGATCACCGCGACGCTGAACGCGCGCACCACGCGGTACCCCACCGAGCCGACCGAGGCGCGGCCGTCCCAACGCTCGCGCGCCAGCCGCGCGAAACGCTCGCGCCTGGCCGCCACCTGCGGGTCGGCCGGGCGCGGCGCCCGCTGGAGGGCAGCCAGCGCGACGCCACGCCAGTAGTCCTGGTACAGGGCGCGATCGTCCAACTGCAGGGCCAGCATCTCGGCCTCGGCGGGACGGTCCAGCGCGCGCAGCCCGTCGCGGATCTGCAGCGCGCGGGCGCCCAGCGCGTAGCCGCCGTCGCCCAGCGCCTCGAGGTCCGCGCCGGCGGCCACGCGGTTGTTGGCCGTCCACAGGCGGCCCTCCTGCGGGTCGAGCAGCCGCGGCTGCGCCGCCGCCTCCAGCCAGCCGTTCCAGCCGCAGGCGCCGTCGGCCCAGGAGGCGGGCGTGCGCCCGTCCCAGCCGAACCGGCGCGGCACGCGCCCGGCGATGGTCCAGGCGATGCTCCCCGCGGCATCGGCGCAGACGAGGTTCTGGCCGGGCATGCCCAGGCGCGGCGCCAGCGCCAGCGCCTCGTCGACCGACCGCGCGGCGGCCATGCGCAGCAGCTCCAGGTTCACCGCGCCGCTGTCGTGCGCCGCCCAGCGCAGCGCCAGCGGGCGACCCTGCCCGTCGCGCGCCCACAGCGGCCCCCAGCGCGACTCGCGCACACGCAGCGTGTCGGGCGCGCGCCCGGCCACCGCGATCACCTCGACGCGCGTGCGCAGCGTGTCCCAGCCGCCGGGTACGCGATAGCGGTTCGAGTCCGCCGGATCGATCTCCAGCGCGACCAGGTCCAGCCAGTCGCAGTAAGCATTGGTGAAGCCCCAGGCCACACGCCCGTTGCTGCCGGCGATGACCCCGGGCACGCCCGGCAGCGTGACGCCGACGGCCCACGCCGCGGCGGCGCCCGCGCCCTGCCTCAGTTCTGCGCGGTACCAGATGTTCGGCAGCGAGAGGCCCAGGTGCATGTCGTTGGCCAAGAGGGCGCCGCCGTGCCTGGTCAGGCGCCCGGCCACGGCCCAGCTGTTGCTGCCGGCGCGATCGTGCGCGGGGATCGCATCGACGGGGGCTGCGCCCGGCGCGGAGACGGCGGACGCTGGCTCGCTCGAACCAGCGCCGGAATCCAGGCCGGGCACCCCCGGCGGCAGCGGGCCGCCCTCGAGCAGCGGCGCGTCCCAGTGGCCCGCCGCCGGCGCCACAAAGGCCGCCAGCGCGGGCGGCAGCGTCTCGCGGACGAACCCGCGCGCCAGGTCCACATCGGCGGTGTAGAGCCCCAGGTCCAGGTACATCGCGGCGACGACCAGCAGCGAGTCGAGCGGCCGCCACGGCCGCGGCCGCTGCCGCAGCAGCAGGTATTCCGGCGGGCGCGCGCGCAGGTCGTCCAGGCCGGCGTTGACGCCGGCCGCATAGGCGTCCAGCAGCGCGCGCGAGGGTTGGTCCATTGCCAGCAGCGAGGTTTCCAGCCGCTCACGGAACCGGTGCCGCCGTACGTCGCGGTCGGCCGGCAGCAGCGCCGGCCCCAGCAGCGCCGCCAGCTCGCCCGCCGCGGCGCGCCGCAGGAGGTCCATCTGGAAGAAGCGCTCCTGCGCGTGGAGCCAGCCCAGCGCGGTCGCGGCGTCGGCAGGGGACTCGGCCAGGACCCGCGGGACGCCGAGCGCGTCGCGCTCGATCGTGACCGCAGCCCCCAGCCCCTGCGCCTCGCGCGAGCCGTCCAGGCGCGCCAAGCTGCCGCGCAGCAGGAACGCGGCCCCGGTGCCGGCGATGAGGAGCACGGCGGCGACGCCGACGACGGTGATGATCCCCACGCGCGCCAGGCGTCGGCGCATTCGCTACCTCCCCGGTCCGGGTCGCCTCAGGTACCCGCCGCAGCGCCGCGCGGGTGCGCCGGGCGCAGGCCCGGCCGCAGGGCCCGCCCCGGCTCCATCTTCAGGCAGGCGGGATCATGCCGCGAAATCAGGGGCGGGGGAATTCGCGCGCGGTCGGACGCTTACTGTTAGGCAGCGCTATCGCATTCAATAGCGAGGGGAGAGATGGCTCTGGTCGATCCCCGCCGCCACCACCGCTGAAGCTGTTCCCGCGGTCACGGTTCCTGCCCATGTGCGCCGGGCTAACTGCCAGGCTTCGGGGGCTTGTTGTGCACCAAGATATTATTAGCAAAAAACGTGTGTGCATCGTCAACGGTGACGTTGTATACTCGGACACCTTTATTCACTCTTGCAATCGACGCAATGCTGACTTGAGAGCCATCTCGGTTCGTAAGAATGTCACCGACTTTCAAGTCCCCGGCTTCGATCCATTCCCCATCCACAAAAAATGGATGCGTCGCCGTTACCTGTAGCGTACCGTTCAATACAAGGTATGCGTGTGTTTCGGTCTTATGTGTATCGGTGACCGCGCCAATCCGGGGCTGGCCGGTCTCATCCTGAGAAAGCAGCAGATCTCCAACCTTTATCGTCTCGATGGCAACCGCCCCAAGGGGTGTGGCAAGCAAAGTTCCCGCAAGAAAACATCCACCACCCCCAACCTCCGAGTAGCAAAGCCCAGATACAGTACAACTTTCGCAGCTCACGGTACAGCTCGTGCCCCCGTCAACCTCTGGTTCATTTAGACACTGATAGCAGCTCCCACCGAGGGAACAAAAATAGCAGGCCGAACATGGTGTCGCACACACCATCAGCAAAACAAGAAGACCGAGTAAGCCCAGCGCTTGAAATGTTCTCATGATCTTACCTCCCGATTTCATCAAACCCCAGACGTTGCTTCCATCGTCCTGTCCCCGTCCCGCGCCCGGCTAGGGCGGAGACAACGGTCGGCCAAACTCTGCTAATTCTCTCCACTCTTGGCATCAAGCCAATATCGCACAACCACCGGCGTCTCGCGGTCCTCTATCACATACAGGCGCCCCTTGCCGTCTACGCACCGGGGCAGGAATTTCATCACTCTTGTCGCACTAAACCGCACAGCGCCGGTGTGATCGTAACGATCAACTATAACATGCCGCTCCGGCTCACCTCCCGATGGCAGAATGGTGCTGGTAACAAATCCGCCATTTCCAAGTGTGATAATTGCGCCAGCGATAGGGGGCAAAGTTAACGTTGTGTTCCCGCTCGCGAAATCAGGATTCGGCGGCCCCTCAAGTTCTTCGTGGACGGCGTGTGTGCTTAGTAGTCTGCCACTGCGCTCGTATATTCGCACTTCCAACGGGGCCATCTGAGAAAAATACAGCAGCCCATCGCTATTCAGATCAATAAACCCCCCACCAAAAACACGCTCAACTCGTGTATCAATGTCCTTTCCCTTCGCATATGAATCACCAAATGACGTAATATAATCTCCCGTATTCTTGTCATATTTGTGGATAACCGTCTGTTCTAGTACATCAATGCAGCATGTATAGATGTAGGAATCATCCACCCGGATTGACCGAACCGGAACGCCGACATTTTTTCTTTTGATTATCTTGACCGGCGTGCCATCAGCTTCATATACCGTTATCATTCCCCCGTCACCGGCAACATAAACTCTGTCGCGTGGGTCGACGGCAATACACAGCGGCCGTGACATATCACCAGGACCGTCGCCTTCCGATCCGAAGCGTGCAAGACTAGAGCCCTCCTGGCCATACACCCAAATGCTGGTAAACCCCCGGTCTAATATATACACCTCTTGCTTCGAGTTAACCGCGACATCGACTGGGTTGCCTAGCTGATCAGCGACTTCTTCCGTATCGCCAAAAACGTAGCTTTCAACCAAGGTAAGCGGCGCTGCCGGCTTCCAATCTGGTGGCCGTGGGAATGCGGTATTGGTGGAACAGATCTGTGCTAGCAATGCCAACAAAAAGCCACACCAAATGCTTCTTTGGAACATATGCCCCGATGCCTCCCGGAGCTTTGAACAACAAGTGAATGTGTTTCGCGCCGCGAGCTTATCGGCTACAGCCCCGCGTGTCAAATGGTTTCACCCGCAGGGTGGCCTGTCGCTGTCCGGAGTCCAGGCGGCAGGACCTGCCGAATGAGCCGGTCGCCGTCTCGCTGCCGACAAGCAGCGCGCAGCGCAAGCCTACTTCACCACCACGCTGACCAGCTTGCCCGGCACGCAGATCACCTTGACCACCTGCTTGCCGTCGGTCCACTGCCGCACCTTGGGGCTGGCCAGGGCCAGTTCCTTGACCTGCGCCTCGTCGGCGTCAGCGGCCACCGCGATCTGGTCGCGCAGCTTGCCGTTGACCTGCACGACGACGTTCACCGTGTCGCTGACCAGCCACTTCGGGTCGGCCACCGGCCAGGGCTCGCGGATCAACGACTGCCCGTGGCCCAGCCGCGACCACAACTCCTCCGCCAGGTGCGGCGCGTAGGGCGCCAGCAGCAGCACGAACGTCTCGAGCGCCGCGCGCGGCCGGCGGTCGCGCGCGTTCATCTCGTTGACGAAGATCATCATCTGGCTGATCGCCGTGTTGAAGCGCAGGTCCTCGGTCATCCGCGTGACCTGGTCGATGCAGCGGTGCAGGATGCGCTGCGACTCGTCGTCGGCCGGGCCGTCGAAGATCGCCGGGTGCAGCGTGTCGTCCTCGGCGAAGAACAGCCGCCAGACGCGGTCCAGGAACCGGTGCACGCCCTCGATGCCGGTGGTCGACCACGGCTTGTCGCGCTCGAGCGGCCCCAGGAACATCAGGAACAGGCGCAGGCTGTCCGCGCCGTGGTCGCGGATGACGTCGTCGGGGTTGACGACGTTGCCGCGGCTCTTGCTCATCTTCTCGCTGCTCTCGCCCAGGATCATGCCCTGATTGCGCAGCTTCCGGAACGGCTCCGTTGTCGAGACCAGGCCCAGGTCGTACAGCACCTTGTGCCAGAAGCGCGCGTACAGCAGGTGCAGCACCGCGTGCTCGGTGCCGCCCAGGTACAGGTCCACCGGCATCCAGTACTGTTCCTTGTCCTTCGCCCACGCCTCGTGGTCGTTGCGCGGGTCCAGGAAGCGCAGGTAGTACCAGCACGAGCCGGCCCACTGCGGCATCGTGTTGCTCTCGCGGCGCGCGCGCTGGCCGCTGCGCACATCGTCGACGTTCATCCACTCGTCGATGATCGCCAGCGGGCCCTCGCCGGTGCCGGCCGGCTCGTACTTGCCCACCTCGGGCAGCGTCAGCGGCAGTTCATCCGGCTCCAGCAGCCGCACGGTGCCGTCGGCGAGCTTCAGCAGCGGGAACGGCTCGCCCCAGTAGCGCTGCCGGCTGAACAGCCAGTCGCGCAGCTTGTAGTTGACCTTGCGCTCGCCCAGGCCCTCCTGCACCAGCCAGTCGATCATGCGCGCCTTCGCCTCGGCCACGCGCAGGCCGTCGAGGAAGCCGCTGTTGATCGCCGGGCCGTCGCCGGTGTAGGCCTTGCCGTCGAAATCGGCGGGCGGCTGCACGGTGCGCAGGATGGGCAGGTCGAAGGCCTCGGCGAACTCCCAGTCGCGCTCGTCCTGGCCGGGCACGGCCATGATGGCGCCGGTGCCGTAGCCCATCATCACGTAGTCGGCGATCCACACCGGGATCTGCTCGCCGGTGGCGGGGTTGCGGCAGAACGAGCCGCTGAAGACGCCGGTCTTCTCCTTCGCCGCCTGGCGGTCTCGGTCGCTGCGGCGGCGCGCTTCCTCCGCGTAGGCCTCGACCGCGGCGCGCTGCGCGTCGGTCGTCAGTTCGCGCGCCCAGGGATGCTCCGGGCTGATCACCATGTAGGTGGCGCCGAACATGGTGTCCGGCCGCGTCGTGAAGATGCGCAGCGCGCGGTCGTGCCCCACAACCGGGAAGTCGACCTCGGCGCCTTCGCTGCGGCCGATCCAGTTGCGCTGCAGGTCCTTGATCGACTCGGGCCAGTCCAGGTCCTCGAGGTCCGCCAGCAGCCGCTCGGCATAGGCGGTGATGCGCAGCATCCACTGCTTCATCGGCCGGCGCTCGACGGGGTGGCCGCCCACCTCGCTGACTCCGTCGACCACCTCCTCGTTCGCCAGCACGGTGCCCAGCGCCGGGCACCAGTTGACGGCGACCTCGGCCTCGTAGGCCAGCCCCTGCTTGTACAGCAGCGTGAAGATCCACTGCGTCCAGCGGTAGTAGCCCGGATGCGAGGTGGCCACCTCGCGCGACCAGTCGTAGCTGAAGCCGAACATCTTCAACTGCCGGCGGAAGTTGTCGATGTTGGCGCGCGTCGTGACGGCCGGGTGCGTGCCCGTCTTCATCGCGTGGTTCTCGGCCGGAAGGCCGAAGCTGTCCCAGCCCATCGGGTGCAGCACGTTGAACCCGCGCATGCGCTTGTAGCGGGCGATGATGTCGGTGGCCGTGTAGCCCTCCGGGTGCCCCACGTGCAGTCCCGACCCTGAGGGATAAGGGAACATGTCCAGCACGTAGTACTTGGGCCTGTCCGCCGCGGCGGGATCGCCCGGGTCCGGGGCCCGGAACAGGTCGTGGTCGGCCCAGTGCTGCTGCCAGCGGGGCTCGATCGAGGAGGGGTCGTAGGCCATCGCGGTCCTCACGGGGCAGGGTGGCCGCCCCGGCGCGCGGGGCGGGCGGCGCGAGCGGGGAATATGCGCCATCGCCCCGGATCTGACAACCGGCGGGCAGGGCCCCGGCGGGCGGCTCGGCGGACAGGTCAGCGGGCCGCGGCCGCCTCGAGGCCGGAGGCCGCCACCTCGCGGCCGCCGGCGTAGGCGCGCACGCGGCAGAGGGCGCCGGCCGGCACGCGCACCGGGGAGCCGGGCAGGTCGGCCAGGATCGCCAGCGTGTCGAGGTCGGCGGTGAACATTTCCACGCGGTAGGTCTCGGCCCCGGCCACCGGAGCCCACGTCACGGCCAGGCTGTCCCCGCCGGCGGGCGCGAACACGAGCGCCAGCGGCGCGGCGGTCGGCTGCGCGCCGCCGCGCAGGCGTCCGCTCGGCGCGCCGTCGCCCGGCGGCTCCAGGCCGGTCAGCAGGACCGCCAGCGCCGCCGCGGCGGCCAGTCCGGC
>CAYNPY010000029.1:35167-36339 GCA_964399195.1 uncultured Fibrobacteraceae bacterium | reverse complement strand
CGACACCCGCCTGGGCCGCGACGTCGCCGTCAAGGTCATCTCCACCCATGTCGCCCACGATCCCGACCGCATCCGGCGCTTCGAGCAGGAAGCCCGCGCCGCGGGCGCGCTGAGCCATCCCAACGTCTGCGCCATCTTCGACATCGGCCAGCACGACGGTTCGCCCTTCGTGGTCATGGAACTGCTCGAGGGCGAGTCGCTGCGTGCGCGGCTGAAGCAGGGGCCGATACCGGCGCGCAAGGCCCTGGACTGGGTCGCGCAGGCGGCGCAGGGCCTGGCCGCGGCACACGAGAAGGGCATCGTCCACCGCGACCTCAAGCCGGAAAACCTGTTTCTGACAAGCGATGGCCGCCTCAAGGTGCTGGACTTCGGGCTGGCGAAGCTGACGCGGCCGGAAGCGACGGCGCCCGCCGGGGCGGACACCCTGACGATGGCGGCCACGCAGGCCGGCGAGGTCCTGGGGACGGCGGGCTACATGGCTCCGGAGCAGGTGCGGGGCGAACCGGTGGACCACCGGGCCGACATCTTTACGCTGGGGTCGATCCTCTACGAGCTGCTGACCGGGACGCAGGCGTTCGCCGGCGCGTCGTACTACGAGACGTCGTACCGCATCGTGAACGAGGATCCGCCGCCGCTGGGCGCCTCGGGTCGGGAGCTGCCGGCGGGCGTGGAGGCTCTCGTGCGGCGGTGCCTGGAGAAGCAGCCGCGGGAGCGGTTCCAGTCGGCGCGGGACCTGGGCTTCGCGCTGGACTCGGTGCGCGAGAGCGGTGCGGGATCGGCTGCGGTCTCGGGCGCGGGCGCCGGGAGGGCGCCGGCCCGACGGCTGGTCAGGTGGGGTTCCCGTGCGGCGGCGATGCTGGCCGGGGTGGCGTTGGTGGCCGTGATCGCGGTCGTGGTCGTCCGGCAGGAGCAGCGGGGCGGTGGCGAGGCGGCTGCCGGGGCGGACGGCGTCGACCCGAAGCGCGTGGTCGTGGCGATCTTCGAGAACCGGACGGGCGAGGCGTCGCTGGACGCGCTCGGCCGCATGTTGGCGGATCAGATCACGGACGAGCTTTCGCGCATCGGCATCGAGGCGATGCCGACCAGCTACGTGCTGGAAGCGATGGCGACGGCCGGCGCCGCGGGGACCGCTTCCGGACCGGCGAAGGATCCGGGACTGGTGGCGGCCGAGG
>CAYNPY010000029.1:20760-35067 GCA_964399195.1 uncultured Fibrobacteraceae bacterium | reverse complement strand
TTCAAGAGTTTGACCGATGCCCACAATATCCTGGGTGAGCACGAGCAGGCGCTGGCCGAAGCGCGTCGCGGACGGGCCCTCTATCCGGATGTGGCGAGAGTCATCGCCCTCGAAGCCGAAGCACTGGCCGCCCTGGGAAGACTGGACGAGCTCGCGGCCGTCATCGATTGGAGTCTGGGTCAGCAGCTGCGGCTCGGTGATGCCTCCGTCGTCATGGCCTCTGCCATGCTCCAGTTGCGGATCCACGGACATCCGGACGAGGCTCGGGGCCTGGCCCAACGCGGAGTGGCGTGGATCCGCGATCTGCCGGACCCGGACGATCCCAGGAAGCAGGGGAGGATTTTTTTGTTACTGCTCCGTCATGCCGGGGAATTGGATGCAGCCGCCAGGATCCTTGCCCAAACGGCAGCAGACAATGCGGGCAATCGCGAGGAGATTTGGGCGCTTGGCCGACTCGGCGTGGTGTTCGCGGCTCAGGATGATCGCGTGAGGGCGCTGGAGATTGCGGACAAGTTGAAGCAACTGCGCCGGCCATACCTGTTCGGCGAGGACACTTGGTATCGCGCGCGCATCGCGGCGCAGCTGGGGAACAAGGAGCAGGCCGTTGATCTTCTGCGCCGCGCCCTTGGGGAGGGACTCCGCATCATGACAATGAGTTCAAACCAGAACAGTTTTGAAACGGACTCCGCCTTCGACTCCCTGCGCGGCTACCCCCCGTTCGAGGAATTGATGAAGCCGCGGGGTTGATCAACGGCGCGGTCCACTGGCGCACCGGCCGCCGGCCCCCTCAACGCAGCAGGCTCAACCCCGTCGTGATCGCCTTCCCGCCGGTCTGCAGCCGCGCGACGTAGCTGCCGGTCGGCAGCGCGCGTCCGCTGTCGTCGCGGCCGTCCCAGGTCACGGCGTGGTCGCCGGCGTCCAGCGTTTCGTCGAGCAGCACGCGCAGGCGGCGTCCGCGCAGGTCGTGGATCGCCAGCTTGGCCGGGCCGGTCGCGGGCAGCGTGAACGAGAGGGAGGTCTGCGGGTTGAACGGGTTGGGGGTCGCGCTCAGCGCTGCGGCGGCGACCGGCGTCGTCGTCGAGGCGACCTGCAGCACGCGGATCTCGACCGCGAAGTCACCGTCAGGGTCCGAGTTGTCGATGTAGTACGTCTCGGCCGGCGCGACGAACAGGTGCGTGGCGCCGGCGGGGATCACCACCGTGTCGCCGAGGATGACGTAAAAGTCCTCCGGAATGTCCGTCGGCTCGCCGCTCGGATCGGTCGGGCCGGTCACCGCATTGCGGCCCACGCCCAGCGCGCCCGGCACGCGGTAGCGCTCCGACGGCGCCAGCAGGACGGGGCTGCTGCTGAAGACCGCCACCTGCGCGTAGTACACGTCGCCGCCCGGGCCGTTGTCGAAGTCGCCGACGGCGGCCATCCGCACCGTCTGGCCGGGGGCCAGGCCGTAGCTCGCCAGCGGCAGCGCCGGCGCCGGCTGGGCGGTGTCGACGGGATCGACGCGCAGGAACGCCTGCCGGCTGTCCAGGGGGATCGTGACGACCTGCGCCGCGGCGGCGCCGGCCGCGAGCACGAGAAGCAGGGCGGCGAGTGCGACGTGACGGATCTTCATGACGACTCCCGAGGTGGAAATGTGTCGGCAGATGATATATGAGATCCTTTTTGTCGGCCATAGACCCGGCGCGCCAAGTCAGCACCGGGCCTCCGCCCGCGCCCGCAGACTGGCGCCCCGGCGCCCGCAAGGGCATAATCCGCGGCGACCCATCGCCTGCCGCCCGGGCCGCGAAAGGACCGCCATGCCCCTGCTTCGCCGCACGCCGCACTGCCGGCGCGGGATCGCCGCGCTGCTGGCTTCAGGCCTGTGCCTGGCCGCCGCCGCACAAGCCGCCGACCCGGCGGACCTGGCCGCCCCGGTGGATCTGGCCACCCTGGCCATCCCCGTCACCACGGCCCACCCGCGCGAATTCATCTTCACCGACAAGGGCGCCGCGCACCTGGCCGGCGAGTGCGTGGGACCGGACACGCGCAGCTACCACGGCTTCTACATCGCGATGCACGAAGTGGTCGACGGCTGGTCGCTGCGCCTGGAAGGCGGCACGGAGCTGGGCGCGGCCACCGCATTCGAGGCCGAGGTGACGCCGGACCGTCTGGTCCGCCGCCACCGCCTGCCCGACGGCGCCGTGGTGACCGAGACGGTCGAGCTCTTCGACCGCGAGAACGGCTTCCGCGTGCGCTGGGACGACGTGCCGCCGGGCTCGTTCGCCGTGGCGCCGCGGATCGACATGCGCTTCCTGTGGAAGGTGGAGCAGCCGGCGTACGAAGTGCGGTGGTCCGGCGACGCGCTGCTGGCCTGCCGCCAGGACAAGCTGACGGCGGCGCCCGACCCGGCGCACCCGCAGTGGCTGGCCGTCGCCGTGCGCGGGGCCGACCGCTTCGAGCCGGACGGCCGCCACGTCGAGACCCGGTACCCCAAGGACGCCGCGCGCCGCGCCATGGAGAAGGCGTACCCGTACCTGCCCGGCGGAATCGCCGGGCGCATCCCGCCGCAGGTGCCGGTCGGCCGCGTCGAGGCCGTGTTCGCCGCCGACGTCACGGCCGAGGCGGCGCAGGCGCGCGCGCTGCGGCTGCGCGGCGAGGCCTTCGACCTGCTGGCGGCGCGCGCGGCGCGGCTGGAGAAGCTGATCGCCGACTCGCGCGTGCTCACCGGCGTTGAGCGCGACGACAAGGCCCTGGCCTGGGCCCGCGCCTCGCTGGACAACCTCATCATGAACCAGCGCGGGCCCGGCATCTACGCCGGCTTCTACTGGTTCACCACCTATTGGGGCCGCGACACGTTCATCAGCCTGCCCGGCGCCTGCGTCACGAGCGGCGACTTCGAGGCGGCGCGCACGCTGCTGCGCGGCTTCGCCGAGTTCCAGGAGCAGGACCCCGCCAGCCGGCGCGAGGGCCGCGTGCCCAACTTCGTCACCGTCGACGAGGTGCAGTACGCGAGCATCGACGGCACGTGGTGGTTCGCGCGCGCGCTGGACGAGCTGTGGCGGCAGTCGGGCGACGACGACTTCGCGCGCGAACTGGCGCCGGTGGTCTTCCGCGCGGTGGCCGGCGCCCGGCGCCACGCCGTCGACGCCGAGGGTTTCCTGACCCACGGCGACGGCGAGACCTGGATGGACGGCGGCGGCGAGCGCAACCCGCATTCGCCCCGCGCGACGCGTGCGGTGGAGGTGCAGGCGCTGTGGCACCGCGGGCTGCTGACGGCGGCGCGGCTGGCCGAGCGGTTCGGCGCGGACGCGGGGGCCGACCCTGCCGTGGACTACGCCGCGCTGGCGGAACAGCTGGCCGCGAACTTCACGCAGCGCTTCTGGGTCGCAGGACGCCTGGTCGACCACCTGAATGCTGACGGCACGCCCGACGCCCAGGTCAGACCCAACGCGCTGCTGGCCGTGCTGTCGTCGCCCGCGCTGTTCACCCCCGCGCAGCGCGAGGCGATCACCGCCGAGGCCGCCCGCGAACTTGTGCGCCCGCACGGCGTGCTCTCGCTGACGGCGGCCGACCCGCGCTTCCACCCCAGGCACGTCGACCTGGCGAAGTACCACTACGACGAGGCCTACCACAACGGCGACGTCTGGCTCTGGCTGTCGGGCGCCTACGTCTCGGCGCTCAACGACCCGCGCGACGGCTTCGGACAGACGCGCATGCTGCTGGACGAGATCCTCGACGAGGGCGCCGTCGGCACGCTGCAGGAGATCCGCGACGGCGCGCCGGCCGCGAGCAACGACGAGTTCGGCGGCGCCACCAGCCAGGCCTGGTCGCTGGCCGAGCTGCTGCGGAACGTTGCGCAGGATTACGCCGGACTGCGCGTGGACCTGACGGCGGCCCAGCCGGTCATCACGCTGCGGCCGTCGCTGCCGGAGGCGTGGCCGCGGCTCGCCGCGCGCACGCGCATCGGCCAGGCGCCGTGCGGGATCGTGGTGCCCGGGCCGGGGCAGGCGCCGCGGCTGCGGCTGGAGGCGGCGCCCGACCCGCGCTGGCGCTTCGCCTGGGAGCCGGCCACTGGTCCCGCAGTTCCGGGGTCGGTGGCCGCCGCGGAGGGCGCCTGGATCGTGACTTTCGAGCGCTGAACCGCGATTCGGGGGCGGCGCCCGCGCCGCCCTCGCTTATCTTCGGGGCATGCCAGGGGCCGCCGGGCCCGCATCCACCACCAGAGAGAAGGAGCCGCCGTGGCCAACCTCAAAGCCGTCATCGAGACCGACAAGGGCGTCATCAACCTGCTGCTGCACGACGACCTGACGCCGCTGACCGTGGCCAACTTCGTGAACCTCGCGCAGCGCGGCTTCTACGACGGCCTCTCGTTCCACCGCGTGATCCCCGACTTCATGATCCAGGGCGGCTGCCCCGAGGGCAGCGGCCGCGGCGGCCCCGGCTACCGTTTCGCCGACGAGTGCACCCCGAAGCTGCGCCACGACGGCCCCGGCGTCCTGTCGATGGCCAACGCCGGCCCCGGCACCAACGGCTCGCAGTTCTTCATCACGCACGTCGAGACCGCGTGGCTGGACGGCAAGCACACGGTGTTCGGCAAGGTCGTGGGCGCGGCGGACCAGGCCGTGGTCAACGCCATCCAGGGCGGCGACACGATGAAGAAGGTCACCATCGAGGGCGACACCGCGCCGCTGCTGGAGAAGATGTCGGCGCAGGTCGCGGAATGGAACAGGAAGCTGGGCTAGACGCCTGGCCTGCCGCGCGGCAGGGACTTGCGCCGGCGCAGGTCCCGGCCGCGGGCAACACGACCACGCGCCATCCGGTCCGCGCGTTGCCGGCACGGATTCAGCGTGCCACCGGCCGCAGTGACTTCCAGATCTCTTCGGCCCAAGCCAGCGTCATGTTCTGGCCGTCCAGGACGTAGCGGATGCCGTCCTTCTCCCAGTGGAGGGATCCGTACGAGGGTCCGCCTTCGACGCGCGGCGTGGCCCAGCGGAACTTTCGTTTCCTGATGTCCTCCCGCAGTTCATGCCATGCCACGCGGTTGCCGTCCCATTGATGCCAGGTGATGGTCTCGGTCCGCCCGGCCTCCGTCGAGTCGCGATACGCCAATTCGATCGTGTACTCAGAATTGGGCTCTTCGCGGACCGGCGTCTGGGACAGCATGAACTCCCACTGGCCTACGCAGAACTCGAGCCAAACCGAACCATCCGGGTTCAGCCAGCCCTGCTGGAAGCGGAGCGCCTCGGGCAGGTGATCCGGCCAGACACCCGGCTGCAGGACCGTGATCTTGGCATCTCGCGCCAGCGGCCGGATTCCGGCGTAGAGGCGGCAATACGGCTTCATGCCCCGGTTCACGTCGCCGCCGGTTCCACCATAGCCCGTCTTGAGCTCCCAGTAGCGGCCCTCATCGTAGAGAGGCCTGAAGGCGTTCAGGGCGTCGCCGATCTCGCCTGGCGAATGAACGACGACACGCTTGCCGAACAATGCGCCGATGGAATCCGCGAGCCCCGCCAGCGTGCGTGGGCTCGCGACAGCCAGCACGCCGACAGCGGCGGCGATCGTCAGGGCCGCGACGAGGACGGCGCGGGGCAGCGGCCTGCCGACACCACGCCTCCGCGGCGTGGCCCCCGGCGCCCATGGGCGTCGCGGTGACTGCCGTCCCTTCAGCGCGCGCAGGAGCCCCTCGCGCACCAGGCTCTCGCCCGCGATGTCGAGGTGGCGCAACTCCAGAGCCAGCGCCAGCAGGTCCTCGTCGGCATCGCCGGCCGTCCGGCGTCCACGAGGCACCAGGCCGGTTGCCAGTTCGGCTTCCAGTCGCTGCCGGAATCGCTCGCTGCGGCCACGATCAGACATGGTGGCCCTCCTCGCGCGCCAGTTCCCGGCGCAGTTGCTTCAGGGCCCGATGGATGATGACGCCGACATTGCCTTCGCTGAGCCCGGTGATGACGGAGATCTCCCTGTTCGTGCATTCGCCGCCGAACTTCAGGCCCAGAATGTCGCGGTCACGTGCGCGCAGTCTCTTCATGGCGGCGAGGACGGCATCACGCCGCTGCGCCGACTCGATCGCGCAGTCAGTCGCCGGTCCGCGTGACGGACGATCGCCGATCCATTCGAGAGGCAGCCAGCGCCACCGTGCGCGGCGGCGCCGGTGATCCCGCAGCTGGTTGCGGGCGATGCCGAAGATCCAGACGGCGAAACTGGCACGGTCCGGCGCAAACGAGTCCAGGTGGTCGAGGGCATTCGTGAAGGTCGCGGCAGTCAGGTCGTCCGCGGTGGCGCGGTCGCCGGATCGATACCGCAGGTAGGCGTAGACGGGCGCAAAGTGCCGTTCATAGAGCCGGGCAAAGGCGTCGCGGTCGGCGCGGGCGAGCCGGGCGAGTTCTTCGTCGCTCGGTTCGCGATCGCAGGTTGGCTGCATGGCGGCTCCCCGGTCGTGGTCCTGGCTTCCTGGACTATACGCCCGAGGGAGTGATCCATTACGAGGGCCGGCACCTGCGCCGGCGCCGCCTTCCTGTCCACTGTGTTGCGCCGGCGCAACCCCGGCCACCTCCATCCCTCGACCCACGCGCCCGCCACTCCCGCACCGGCGACCCACGATCCGGCGCCGGCGGGCCCGGTCATACAGACGGGTGCGCCGGCGCAGTTCCTCCTCAGTCGGCCGCTGCCGGCCGGTACGCCTTCCAGTCGATCCCCAGCTTCCGCATGCGCGCGCGCAGCGTGTGGGGGTTGATGCGCAGCAGCCGCGCCGCGCCGTACGGTCCCTCGATGCGGCCCTGCGCGGCGGCCAGCGCGGCGCGGATGTGGCGCGCCATCGCCTCGTCGAGCGGCGTGATCGCCGGGGCCTGGCCGGGCGCTGGCGCCGGCGCCAGTGCCGGCGCCGATTCCGCCGGCGCGAACGCCGGCGCCGTCACGCCCTGCGCGCCCGCGGTTCCCAACGCCTTGGCCACTTCCAGCCGCCGGCCGCCGCCCAGGATCACCGCGCGGTCGATGACCGAGCCCAGCTCGCGCACGTTGCCGGGCCAGTCGTAGGACGCCAGCAGGGCCAGGTCGGTTGCCGTGGCCGCCGGCGGCCGCAGGCCGAAGTGGCGCGAGGCGCGCTGCACCAGCATGGCCACGAGCTGCGGGATGTCCTGCGTGCGCTCGCGCAGCGGCGGCAGCACCAGCGGGAACACCGCCAGGCGGTACCAGAGATCCGCGCGGAAGGCGCCGCGCTGGACCATCCCCGGCAGATCCGCGTTGGTGGCGGCGATCACGCGCACGTCGACGCGGATCGGCTCCTCGCCGCCGACGCGCGTGACCAGGCCGTCCTGCAGCACGCGCAGCAGCCGCACCTGCGCGGCCTTCGGCAGGTCGCCCACCTCGTCCAACAGCAGCGTGCCGCGGTCCGACTGCTCGAACCAGCCCCGTCGACGAGCCACGGCGCCGGTGAAGGCGCCCTTCTCGTGTCCGAACAGTTCCGAGTCGACCAGCTCGGGCGCGATGGCGCCGCAGTTGACCCGCGTGAACGGCCCGTCGGCGCGGCGCGACCGCGCGTGCACGGCGCGCGCGACCACTTCCTTGCCCGAGCCGGTCTCGCCCAGGATCAGGACCGGCAGGTCCGAGCCGGCGACCATCTCCACCCGCTGCATGACCGCGGCCAGGCCGCCGTCGGCGCCCACCACCGCGTCGTCCAGGCGGCTGCGGCCCAGGCGCGTCAGCAGCGACGCGCGGTCGGCCTCGGCGGCGCGGCGCAGCGCCTGCAGCTCGCGCAGCCGACGGTCGTTCTCCAGCGCCGCGGCCAGCGGACCGGCCAGCGCGGCGCAGACGGCCTGCGCTTCGGGAGACGTCGGCTCGCCCGGCCGCAGCACGACCAGCAGCGCGGCGGCCGCGCCCGGCTCGCCGGGCACGGGCACGGCCAGGGCCGGGCCGCCGCCGCCGGACCACAGCGCGCCGGGGCCCGGAGGGGCCGCGTCGGCAGCGCCCCAGGCCACCGCCGCGCCGCCGGCGATCCAGTCCGCGAGCGCCGCCCCCCGCGCGATGTCCAGTTCGCGCGGGCACGCGGTGCGGCCGTCCGCGCCGGCCGTGTCGCCGGCCGTGAACGGCACCACCGAGCGGCCGTCCCGCCGCAGGCGCCAGACCTCCAGCCGCCGCAGCGGCACCCGGGTCTCCAGCCACGCCGCCGCCTGGGCGACGAATGCCCCGAGGTCCAGGTGCAGGCTGGCCTGGCGCCAGAGTTCGAGCGTGTCGGGCACCGTCATCCCCTTGGCCGTGTCATATACTGGACAATAGCATCATATGAGATGGTTAGGCAAGTACATATGCTGTATACGATATGCAGACAAGGCGAGACGTTGCCATCAAAGGACTTGACGACCTGCCGCACCAGGCCCGAGGCTTGCGATAGGATCCGGATGCGGCACGAACGTGAACCCCGACGACTGGAACGGCGCATGTGGTATCGTGGCGGCATGAAGAGCTGGCGCGGCATCCGGACTTTAACGCTCGCCTGCGGGCTGGCGCTCTCGCTGGCGCCGGTCCCCGCGCCGGCCCGCGCCGCGGGCAAGGGCGATGACGCCAAGCTGCTCAACGTCTCCTACGACCCCACCCGCGAGTTCTACCACGACTACAACGCGGCCTTCGCCGCGCACTGGAAGCAGCAGACCGGGCAGGACCTGTCGGTGGACATGTCGCACGGCGGCTCGGGCAAGCAGGCGCGCGCGGTGATCGACGGCCTGCAGGCCGACGTCGTCACGCTGGCGCTCGCGTACGACATCGACGCCATCGCCACGCACGGCAAGCTGCTGCCGGCCGACTGGCAGAAGCGCCTGCCGCACAACAGCGCGCCCTACACCTCGACCATCGTCTTCCTGGTGCGCAAGGGGAACCCCAAGTCCATCCGCGACTGGGGCGACCTGCTCAAGCCCGGCGTCGAAGTCATCACGCCCAACCCGAAGACCTCCGGCGGCGCGCGCTGGAACTACCTGGCGGCCTGGGCCTGGGCGCTCAAGCGCGAGCTGGGCAGCCTGGACCGGCTGCAGGACCCCGCGCAGGCGAGCGCGGTGGCCGCCGCCCAGGACAAGGCGCGCGCGTTCGTGGCCGAGATCTTCAAGCGGGTGCCGGTGCTGGACTCGGGCGCGCGCGGCTCGACGAACACTTTCGTGCAGCGCGGCATCGGCGACGTCCTGCTGGCCTGGGAGAACGAGGCTTTCCTGGCGGTGAAGGAGCTGGGGCCGGACAAGGTCGATGTCGTGGTGCCCTCGCTGAGCATCGTCGCCGAGCCGACCGTGGCGCTGGTCGACGCCAACGCCGACCGTCACGGCACGCGGCAGCTGGCCCAGGCCTACCTGGAGTGGCTGTACTCGCCGAAGGGGCAGGAGCTGGCGGCCCGGCACTACTACCGACCGGTGAACGCCGACCTGGTGGACCGCGCCCTGCTCGAGCGCTTCCCCGCCCTGGAGCTGGTGACCATCGACAAGGTCTTCGGCGGCTGGGCCAAGGCGCAGAAGACGCACTTCGACAACGGCGGCGTGTTCGACGCCATCTACGCCAGGTAGGGAGGCCAGGTGCGGCTGCCGCGGCGACACCACAGCGTGCTGCCGGGATTCGGGCTCACGCTCGGGTTCGCGGTGGCCTACCTGTCGCTGGTGGCGCTGATCCCGATGGCGGCGCTGTTCCTGCGCGCGCGCGGGCTGGGCTGGGACGGCTACTGGGAGACGGTCACCGCCCCGCGCGTGCTGGCGGCGTGCCGGCTGAGCTTCGGCGCCGCGTTCATCGCGGCCGCGATCAACGCCGTGATGGGGTTCGTCGTGGCCTGGACGCTGACGCGCTACCGCTTCTTCGGCCGCCGCCTGATCGACGCGCTGATCGACCTGCCGTTCGCGCTGCCGACCGCGGTGTCGGGCATCGCGCTGACCACGATCTACGCGCCCACCGGCTGGCTGGGGCGCGCGCTGGAGCCGTGGGGCATCAAGGCCGTGTTCTCGCCGCTGGGCGTGGTGATCGCGCTGACGTTCATCGGGCTGCCGTTCGTCGTGCGCACGCTGCAACCCGCGCTGGAGGACCTGGAAGCGGAGGTCGAGGAGGCCGCCGCCAGCCTGGGCGCCCGCCGGCACCAGACGCTGCGGCGCGTGATCCTGCCCGCGATCACGCCGGCGCTGCTGACCGGGTTCGCGCTGGCCTTCGCGCGCGCGCTGGGCGAGTACGGCTCGGTGGTCTTCATCTCCGGCAACCTGCCGGGCAAGACGGAGATCGCGCCGCTGCTGATCGTCACGCAGCTCGAGCAGTACGACTACGAGGGCGCCACGGCCATCGCCGTCCTGCTGCTGGTCGTCTCGTTCGTGATGCTGCTGCTGATCAACGCGCTGCAGCGCTGGTCGGGCCGCCGCCACGCCAGGGGGGCCTGAGATGAGCCTCCGGCCGGCCACCGCCGAACCGCGCTGGGTGCGCACGCTGCTGGTGGCGGCCACGCTGGTGTTCCTGGGCGCGTTCCTGGTCACGCCCCTGCTTGCCGTCTTCGTCGAGGCCTTCCGCAAGGGCGCCGGCGCGTACTTCGCCAGCTTCGCCGACCCCGCCGTGCGGTCGGCGATCCGCCTGACGCTGCTGGCGGCCGGCATCGCCGTGCCGGTCAACCTTGTCTTCGGCCTGGCGGCGGCCTGGGCGGTAGCCAAGTTCGAGTTCCCGGGCAAGAGCCTGCTGACCACGCTGATCGACCTGCCGCTGGCCGTCTCGCCGGTGGTCTCGGGCCTGATCTACGTGCTGGTCTTCGGCCTGCACGGCTGGCTGGGCGGCTGGCTGCAGGCGCACGGCCTGCAGGTGATCTTCGCGGTGCCCGGCATCGTGCTGGCGACGATGTTCGTGACGGTGCCGTTCGTGGCGCGCGAGCTGATCCCGCTCATGCAGGAGCAGGGCACCGAGGACGAGGAATCCGCCCTGACCCTGGGCGCCTCGGGCTGGCAGACTTTTCGACGGGTGACGCTGCCGAACGTCAAGTGGGCGCTGCTGTACGGCGTGATCCTCTGCAATGCGCGCGCGATGGGCGAGTTCGGCGCCGTCTCGGTGGTCAGCGGGCACATCCGCGGCAAGACGAACACGATGCCGCTGCAGGTGGAGATCCTCTACAACGAGTACAACTTCGTGGCGGCCTTCGCCGTCGCCTCGCTGCTGGCGCTGCTGGCATTGGTCACGCTGGCGGCCAAGACCTTCGTCGAGTGGCGGCTGGCCGCGGCGCCGGCCAGCGTCCTGGTCGCGGGGGATGAACCGTGAGCATCACCGTCGAGAACGTCAGCAAGAGCTACGGCGCGTTCCGGGCGCTGAAGGGCGTGTCGCTGGAGATCCCCGACGCGCAGATCACGGCGCTGCTGGGGCCCAGCGGCTCGGGCAAGACGACGCTGCTGCGGATCATCGCCGGGCTGGAGGTGCCGGACGAGGGCAGCGGGCCCATCCGCTTCCACCAGGAGGACGTGGCCGGCCGCCGCGTGCAGGAGCGGCGCGTGGGCTTCGTGTTCCAGCACTACGCCCTGTTCAAGCACATGACCGTGTTCGAGAACGTGGCCTTCGGCCTGCGCGTGCGGCCCCGGCGCGAGCGGCCGGCGCGGGAGGTCATCGACCGCAAGGTGGGCGACCTGCTGAAGCTGGTGCAGCTGGACGGGATGGCGCACCGCTACCCGTCGCAGCTGTCGGGCGGGCAGCGGCAGCGCGTGGCCCTGGCGCGCGCGCTGGCCGTGGAGCCGCGCGTGCTGCTGCTGGACGAGCCCTTTGGCGCCCTGGACGCCCGCGTCCGCAAGCAGCTGCGCGCCTGGCTGCGCCGCCTGCACGACGAGATCGCCGTCACCAGCGTCTTCGTCACCCACGACCAGGACGAGGCCCTGGAGGTGGCCGACCGCGTGGTGGTCATGAACGAAGGCCGCATCGAGCAGGCCGGCACCCCGGAGCAGGTGTTCCACGACCCGGCCACCGAGTTCGTGATGAACTTCCTGGGCCACGTGAACGTGTTCGACGGGCGCGTGGAGGACGGGAAGATCACCTTCGCCTCCGTCCAGGTCGAGCACCCCGACGCGGCGCACCTGCACGCGGGGCCGACGCGCGTCTTCATCCGACCTCACGAACTGTCGCTGCACCTGCTGCCGCGCAGCGACTCGCTGCCGGCCACGGTGACCGGCATCCACGCCGCCGGGCCCGCCGTGCGCCTGACGCTGTCGACCGAGGCCGGGCTGGTCTTCTCGGCCGACGTGCCGCAGGACGTGTACCGGAGCCTGAAGGTGGCGGTGGGGGGGCGGTTCTGGGTGCAGCCGCGGGATCTGCGGGTGTTCCCTGGGCGCGAGCGCCCCGATTGACGCCGCCCGCCGTCCCGTGCGATCATCCCCCGCCTGAACGCCATTCCCGCCGGCGGGCCGGCCGCCCACCCCGACCGGCCGCCCGGCCACCGGAAACGGAAACGAGGAGCCGATGAGCCAACTGACGCCGACCCTCGAGCAGATCCGCAACTTCGAGGGCAAGTACCCGAAGCAGCTGTGGTCGCTCTTCACGATCGAGATGTGGGAGCGCTTCTGCTTCTACGGCATGCGGGGCATGCTCACCGTGTTCATGGTCACCCAGCTGGGCCTGGGCGACAGGGAGGCGAACCTCCAGTACGGCGCCATCCAGGCATTCGTCTACGCCTTCACCTTCATCGGGGGCGTGTTCGCCGACAAGATCCTCGGCTTCCAGAAGTCGCTGATCTGGGGCGCGGCCACCATGATCGCCGGCGGCCTGGTCATCGCCTTTTCGCCGAAGGAGATGTTCTACATCGGCACCTGCTTCTCCATCATCGGCACGGGCTTCTTCAAGCCGAACATCTCGACGATGGTGGGCCAGCTCTACAATCCCGGCGACACGCGCCGCAACGCCGGCTTCAGCCTCTTCTATTCCGGCATCAACCTGGGCGCGCTGCTGGGCGGCGCGCTGATGATCTGGGTGGGCAAGAACCACTCATGGCAGATCGCCTTCGCCCTGGTCTCCGTGGTGATGACGATCAGCCTGGTCACCTTCCTGGCCACGCGGCGGAACCTGGGTCCCATCGGTCTTTCGCCGTTCGGCCCGGAGGTGCCCGTCTCGAAGCGCAAGCTGCTGGAGATCGCGACCTACGTCGGCTCGCTGCTGACGATCCCGCTGGTCTTCGTGCTGGTGAAGAACTCCCGCTACACGGACCTGTTCATGTACATCATCGGGCCGGCCACGCTGGTGTGGCTGGGCTGGGAGATGCGCAAGTTCACGCGCGAGGAGAACAAGCGCATCGGCGCCGCCCTGGTCTTCATCTTCTTCTCGGTGCTGTTCTGGGCGTTCTTCGAGCAGAGCGGCGGCTCGCTCAGCCTGTTCGCGCTGAACAACCTGCACCACAGCCTGCTCGGCCTGCCCATGGACCCGAACGTGGTCAACAACTCGTCGAACTCGCTCTTCGTGATCATCTTCGCGCCGCTGATCGGCATCGTCTGGGTGTGGCTGGCCAAGCGGAAGCTGGAGCCGAACTCGGTCGTGAAGTTCGGGCTCGGCTTCTTCCTGCTGGGCCTGGCCTTCCTGGTCTTCGCCTGGACGAAGATGTTCGCCAACGCGGACGGCATGACCTCCCTGGACGTCTTCACGCTGGGCTACCTGGTGATCACCTTCGGCGAGCTCTGCCTGTCGCCCATCGGCCTGTCGCTGATGACGCAGCTGGCGCCCGCCTCGATCCAGGGCCTGATGATGGGCATGTGGTTCCTGGCCAGCGCCTACGGCCAGTACGTGGCGGGCCTGCTGGGCGCCGGCATGTCGTCGGCCGACCCGAACGCCACCGCTCTTGTGAAGCTGGCCGCCTACACCGACGGCTACAGGCAGTTGGGCATCTATGCGCTGATCGCCGGCGTCGTGCTGGTGGTCATCGCGCCGGGAGTCAAGCGGCTGATGAAGGGCGTGCACTGAGGCGGTGCGCCGGAAAGCGCAGCGGGATCGGAACGGCGCCGGGGAGAGACCCGGCGCCGTTCGTTTGGGCGGTGGCGCTTGCGCCGGCGCAAGTGCCGGCGCGGCTCACGCGCCAGCGACCGCATAACCTTTTTATATACAACATACTATGCAGATATCGATCGTCCCTGCTGATGTCGCACAGCGGTTGTTGCCTGGACTATTCATCGCGCGAATCAAAATCATTCACGTCATGAATTGATTGCCAAACCCTGAGGGGCGCTTCTACAAACCGATGAACGGCGGCTCGGCGTGAGGGCTCTTGATGACTGAACCTGGTGACTGCACCTGAAGCGGGGCCTTGGGCCCGCGGCACTGGCCGCCCCCCGCCCGAACAACACCCCGACACCCCCAGCCCCCCCCCCCGCCGCTCCCGCACCT
>CAYNPY010000029.1:226-20750 GCA_964399195.1 uncultured Fibrobacteraceae bacterium | reverse complement strand
TGACGGGGGGCGGGGGGTGTGGGCTCTTGTGGACTTAACGGGGTGACTCCACCTGTGGGGGGCAGGGGCGCGGGCGCAGGGCCCCGCCCCCGTCCATCACTCCTCGCCTACACCCGCTCCACCGGCACCTGCAGCTCCGTCACGTACCGCGCCGGGTCGCGCCCGCGCTCCGGACCCACCAGGTAGACCTCGCGATCCGGCCCGGCGATGCGGTAGCCGTTCGCCTCGATCCAGCCCAGCAGCGCCGAGTAGGCGTGGCGCAGTTCCTCATACGGGCCCTGGTGCACGGTGCAGGCCAGGGCGGGTTCGGCCGGCAGCTCGCGTTCGCGCACGCGGGGGTGCGCGGGCAGGCGGCCGGCGAACGGCGCGGCCACCTCGATGTCGACGTCCTGCTCGCGGTACTCGCCGTCGTGGTACAGGGCCAGCGGCGGGCCGGTGAACTGCAGGCGCGAGGCGCCGAGGAAGCCGCACAGCTCGTCGAAGAGCCTACCGATGTCTGGGTAGTGGGGCACCG
The DNA here is from genome assembly GCA_964399195.1 of uncultured Fibrobacteraceae bacterium. GTDB lineage: Bacteria > Krumholzibacteriota > Krumholzibacteriia > LZORAL124-64-63 > LZORAL124-64-63 > CAINDZ01. The sequence goes on along the minus strand of CAYNPY010000029.1, from coordinate 20,236 downwards.
TGTCGCGCAGCGTCGCCACGCGCAGCGCCGGGGCGCTCTTGATGGTCACGTCGTACCTGGGCATGTCGCCCTCCCTTTCGAGTCGCGCCAGGTAGGCCTCGACGCGCCCGAGGCGCGCGCGGCCCTCCGTCAGCTCGCGCTCCAGCTCGGCGCGCCGCAGCCGCAGCATGCCGCGCAGCTCGTCGGGGCCCGGTTCCTCGTCCAGAAGATCGCCGATCTCCTGGAGCGTGAGGCCCAGGTCCCTCAGGGCGAGGATGCGCTGCAGCCGCGGCAACTGCGCCGCCGAGTAGAAGCGGTAGCTGCTGGAGGGGTCGACGCGGGCCGGGACGAGCAGGCCACGCTCGTCGTACAGCCGCAGCGCCTTGACCGTCACCTGGGTCAGCCTGGAGAATTCGCCGATCCTGAACATCCACCCCTCCCGGTTCGGGGGCCTGCAAGCTTGCGCCGATCACGATGGACCCTCCCCCCGGGGGAGAGTCAAGGGGTTGCCACGGGTCGCCCGGAACCGACCGCTCCCCCCGCGTGTTCACCGCCTTCGGCGCCGCGCCCGGTGCGGGCGCCGCCGGTTGCGCCTACTCTGGGCCGGCCGGCAGGGCGAACGACTTGCAACAGGAGCGTGACCCGGAATGCCCGGAGGTCCATACATGTTGAAAGCGCTGATCATCCTCACCTTGGCGGTGGGCTCGCTGAGCCTGCTGCTGTGGCTGGGCGCCGAGCAGCGGCCGACCGCCCAGCGCGCCCGCCGGGCGCCGGCCGTGTCGGGCCGCGTCGTGGGCGCCATCAACGCGCCGCTGGCGCTGGCGGCCTTCCGCAGCCGGGACGGCGGCGGCCGCGGCGCGGAGGCCGCACCCGACTCCTCCGCCGGCGGGGGAGCGGCCGCCGGCGGGGGCGCCGCGGGCAAGGTCGCCAAGACCGACGAGCAGTGGCGGGCCGAACTGTCCCCCCTGCAGTACCAGGTCACCCGCTGCAGCGCCACCGAGGCGCCGTTCACGGGCAAGTACTGGAACCACCACGAGAAGGGGACCTACGTCTGCGTGGCCTGCGGGCAGGAGCTGTTCGCCAGCGACACCAAGTACGATTCCGGCAGCGGGTGGCCCAGCTACTTCCAGCCCGTCGCCAAGGGGGCGGTCAGCGAGCACGAGGACACGACCCACGGGATGGTCCGGGTCGAGGTCCGCTGCAGCCGCTGCGACTCCCACCTGGGCCATGTCTTCCCGGACGGGCCGCGGCCGACGGGAATGCGCTACTGCATCAACTCGGCGGCGCTGGACTTCCGGCCGCGGGACGGCGGGAAGTAGCCCGCCGCGCGGTCGCCGGCGCGCCGCGCAACGCCTTTTCCATTAAGGGCTTGGCGGCGCCGCGCGGCGGGGCTATGATCGCCCGGAAGCCGCCTGCGCGCGCCGGGCCGCCCGCCGGCGCCGCGCCTCCTCCAGCGCCGGGAGACACCGTGAAAGACGTCGTCGCGATCATCCTCGGCGGCGGGCGCGGCCAGCGCCTGTACCCGCTGACGCTGCAGCGCAGCAAGCCCTCCGTGGCGTTCGCCGGCAAGTACCGGCTCATCGACATCCCGATCAGCAACTGCATCAACTCGGGCGTGAAGAAGATCTTCGTGCTGACGCAGTTCCTGTCGGCGAGCATGCACCGCCACATCATGCAGACGTACGCGTTCGACGCGTTCACCGACGGCTTCGTCGACATCCTCGCGGCCGAGCAGACGCCCGAACGCTCGGACTGGTTCCAGGGCACGTCAGATGCCGTGCGCGCGACGCTGCACCACACCATGTACTACAAGATGTCGCAGGTGCTGATCCTGGGCGGCGACCACCTGTACCGCATGGACTACGCGCAGATGGTGCGCTTCCACCGCGAGATGGGCGCCGACATCACGCTGGCCGTCTATCCCGTGTCGCGGGACGACGCGCCGCGCATGGGGCTGCTGCGCGCCGACGGCGCGGCCGAGGTCACGGAGTTCGTCGAGAAGCCGCAGGATCCGGCGGTGATCGACCGCTTCCGCGCGCCGAAAGAGCTGTTCGCCGCGCGCGGCATGATCGCCGACAGCGACACCTACCTGGGCTCGATGGGCATCTACTGCTTCGAGCCGCAGGTGCTGTGCGACCTGCTGAAGGACGAGTCGAAGACCGACTTCGGCAAGGAGGTCATCCCCGAGGCGATCGGCAAGCTGAGGGTGATGGCCTACCCGTTCAGCGGCTACTGGCGCGACATCGGGACCATCGCCTCTTTCTTCGAGGCCAACCTGGACCTGGTGGACAAGAACCCGCCGCTGAACCTGCACCAGGGCGTGTGGCCGTTCTACACGCGCACGCGCTCGCTGCCGCCGGCGCGGATCATCGAGTCGACCATCGAGAACTCGCTGGTCGTCGAGGGCGCGACGGTCACCGGCGCGCGCATCGAGCACTCGATCGTCGGCATCCGCGCGCGCGTCCGCAAGGGCTCGTTCCTCAAGGACGTCATCCACATGGGCGCCGACTTCTACGAGGGCGAGCACGTGCTGTTCGAGAGCCGGTCCGTCGGCGGCGACGAGCCGCCGATGGGCGTGGGCCGCAACTGCCGGCTGGAGCGCTGCATCATCGACAAGAACGCGCGCATCGGCGACGGCGTGATCATCCGCGCGCAGCCCGACGTGAGGGAGCACCGCGACCAGTACCGCTGGATCCGCGACGGCGTCACGGTGATCCCCAAGGGCACCGTGATCCCGGCGGGCACGGTGCTGTGACCGGGCGGCGTCGCGCGGCGGCGGCGCTGCTGGCCTGGACTCTGCTTTCCTGCGCGGCGGCGGCGCAGGAGCCGGAGCCGGCGCAACAGGCCCCGGCGTTCGCGAGCGCGCTGCCGGCGGCGCTGACCGACTCGCTGCTGCTGGACGCGGAGGATTTCGGCGCCCTGCGCCCGCACCTGCTGAACCTGACCACCGCGCGCGTGGCGGCCGCGGCCTGGGAGCTAGCGCCGCGCCTGGTGACCCTCGGGCGGCCGGACCTGCTGGCGGAGTTCCTCGGGTTCTGGGAGGACCGCTGCGGGAGTTCGGAGCCGCTGACCCGCATCCGCCTGCTGGCCGCCATCTGGGACGGCGCCTTCGATGAGAGCCTCTACGACGACGGCATCGTCGACGACCTGGACGCCTGGCTGCAGCGCAGCCCGCGCTTCCTGAGCGAGGGCCGCCTGGCCTTCGATCGCTTCACCGTCTCGTTCGCCGACCAGCTGCTGCCGCACCAGCCGGCCGGCAGCCTGCCCGAGTACTTCTGCCTGATCTACAGCGACCGTCTCGACGAGGCCGCCGACCTGCTGCGCGGCGACGACCTGGCCGACTCGTGGCTGCGCTGGTACGTGGACAACCCCGACGGCGCGGACGGGGGCGAGGTCATCGCGGAGGACGCGGACGAAGGCGACGTCGACAACGGCCGGCTGACGTCGCTGCTGCTGACGGTGGGCGCCTGGCGGCCGCGCGGCGACGTCGAGATCGCCGGCGGCAAGGTGCTGGTGGGCGGCGTCCTGGAGCAGGAACTGGGGCCCTGGTTCGCGCGCGTGCCGCTGGAGGTGCGCGTCGGGCGGGCCGACCGCCCCTACCTGGTCGACCAGGACGGCGTGCGCGCGTACTCGGACCGCTTCGACGCGGTGTACCTGGGCGTCGAGGGCGGGCGCGCCCTGCCGCTCGCACGGCGCCTGCGCCTGGACCTCTTCGCCGGCCTGGGGTACGACGGGATCCGCCCCTTCCTGAAGCGGGAACTGGTCCTGGCCACGGTCAACCTCAACCTGGGCTTGGGGTTGCGCTGGCGGCCCGGGGCCGGGCCCTGGCTGGTGGGCCTGGACCTGCGGCGCGAATGGCTGGCCACCCGCAACGAGGGGGCCGATTCCCTGGGCGGCGGCGCGGTCAGCCTGCGCCTGGGCGCCGGCCTGCGCTTCGGGACCAAGGCTTCCCGCTAAAGCAACCCGTTGCCCGGTCGATTCTTCACCCGATCATGCGCGTTCAGGCCCATGGCCGCGACAGCCGCGGCCGGATGCCGGAGCGTTTCGTGACGGGGAGACTCGCCGCCTTGGTGTCGCTGCAGGACCTTCCGATCCGCACCAAGCTCAGGTGGATCCTGGGCGTGTCCGTCACCGTGGCCGTGCTGATGGTCAGCCTGGTGATGAGCGTCTACGACCACTACACCTTCCGCTCGCGCCTGTCCCGCGAACTGGAGATCTCGGCCGAGGTTCTCGGCAGCACGTGCTCGGCGGCGCTGATGTTCGAGGACCGCACCGTCGCGGGCGAGATCCTGCAGTCGCTGCGCGCCAACCCGTCCCTGGTCGAAGCCTGCCTCTACGACGCGAGCGGCAACCTCTTCGCCCGCTTCCAGCGCGACGGCCTGGCGCCGCAGTCGACGACCGAGACGGCCGGCGAGCGCACCGTCTTCGACGCCACCGGCATGTCCGTGTACCGCCGCGTCGTCTTCGACGGCGAGCAGGTGGGCACCATCCACCTGCGCAAGAGCCTCGATTCGCTGCAGGCGCGCTTCTTCAGCGTGGCGATGATCCAGGCCCTGGCGATGGCCGCGGCGCTGCTGCTGGTGCTCTCGCTGTCGGAGCGGCTGCAGCGCCTGATCACGCGCCCGCTGGGCGAACTGGTGGCCGTCGCGCGGCGCGTGTCGGCGGAGCAGGACTTCTCCCTGCGTGTGCGCCGCACCGCCGGCGACGAGACGGGCACGCTGGTCGACGCGTTCAACGAGATGCTCGAGCAGATCCGCGAGAAGACCGTGGCGAAGGAGGCGGCCGACGCCGCCAACCAGGCCAAGAGCGAGTTCCTGGCCAACATGTCGCACGAGATCCGCACGCCGATGAACGGCATCCTGGGCATGACGGGCATCCTGCTGGACACGGAGCTGACCGAGGAACAGCGCGGGTACGCGCGGATCGTGTTCGACTCGGGTCAGTCGCTGCTGTCGATCATCAACGACATCCTCGACTTCTCGAAGGTCGAGGCGGGCCGCATGGAGCTGGAGCCGGCGCCCTTCCACCTGCGCCGCCTGCTGGCCGAGGTGGCCGAGCTGATGCGCGGCACCGCCGACGCCAAGGGCCTGGCCCTGCGCTGCGTGCTGCCGGAGTCGGCGCTCGTGCCGGTGGTCGGCGACGCGGGCCGCATCCGGCAGATCGTCACCAACCTGGTCAACAACGCGATCAAGTTCACCGAGGAGGGCAGCGTCACGATCGAGGCCACGTGGCGCGACGCCCCCGGCGACATCATGCTGTGGACGATCACCGTGACCGACACCGGCATCGGCATCCCGGCCGACCGGCTGCCGGACCTGTTCCAGCGCTTCACGCAGGCCGACAGCTCGACGACGCGCCGCTACGGCGGCACCGGCCTGGGCCTGGCCATCAGCCGCCAGCTGGCCGAGCTGATGCACGGTTCGATCGAGGCGGAGAGCGCGGTGGGCCGTGGCTCGCGCTTCCGCGTCGTGCTGCCGCTGCCGCGCGCGACCCAGGAACAGGCGGCGGACGCGCAACTCGACGGCGACGTGCCGGCGGCGGCGGCGACGGAGGCCGCGGCCGACGCGACGGCCGGGCGGCGCGTGCTGCTGGCCGAGGACAACCCCTTCAACCAGAAGGTGGCGCAGTACATCCTCGAGAAGCTGGGCGTGCGCGTGGACATGGCGGCCAACGGCAGCGAGGCCGTGCAGATGATGGCCAACTTCGTCTACGACCTGGTCTTCATGGATTGCCAGATGCCGGAGATGGACGGCTACGAAGCGACCGGCGCCATCCGCCGGCTGGGCGGCCGCGCCGCCCGCACCCCCATCATCGCCATGACGGCGCACGCGATGCCCGGCGACCGCGAGCGCTGCGTCGCCGCCGGCATGGACGACTACCTGAGCAAGCCCGTGCGCGCCGAGCTGGTGGCCGACATGCTGCGGCGGTGGGCGCCGGGCGGCGGCGCGCCGGCCGCCCCTGCTGCCGTCGCGCCGGATCTCGTCGACACCCTCTCCTGACAGCACCGCCGGGCGCGCCCAATGCGTTACCGCGCTGGTTGCGCGCGCCCGTCGGTGTTAGGATGGCCCACAGGTGCGGTGCCGCCCCGGCCGGGTTCCCGGCTCCCGAGCGTTCCCGAAGAGGCGCCATGACCCGTGACCAGATCCTCGCAACCTTCGACTTCTATCGCCGGGCCCGGCCCGACTTCCAGCAGCGCCTGCGCGAAGCCGGCCAGATCGTGCGCGTCAAGGCGGGCGGCTATTTCGTCCACGAAGGCGACCAGGCTCCCGGCGTCGGCCTGATCGGCACCGGCGCGCTGCGCGTGTACAAGAGCAGCGCCTCGGGCCGCGAGATCACGCTCTACTGGGTCCGCGCCGGCGAGCTGTGCCTGCTGAACCTGCTGGGCACCATGACCGGCGTGCCGTCGCCGGCGCACGCGCGCGTCGAGGAGGACATGACCGCCCTGCTGATCCCCCACGAGACGTTCCGCGGCTGGATCGGCGCCGAGACCGCGCTGCGCACGCACGTGCTGAGCGTCATGACCGCCGGCATGGTCGAGGTGATGGCGCTGGTCGAGGAGATCGCCTTCAAGAAGCTCGACATCCGCCTGGCCCAGTATCTTTGCGACAGGTTCTTCGGCAGCGCCGGCGCGGGCGTGACGGAGCTGCAGGTCACGCACGAGGCGATCGCCGCCGAGCTGGGCAGCGTGCGCGAACCGATCAGCCGCCTGCTGAAGGACTTCGAGAACCAGGGCGCCATCGTGCTGAGCCGCGGCCGCATCACGCTCGCCGACGCCCGTGGCCTGCGGGCGATGGTCGAGCAGGCCGGCTGAATCCCGCCCCGCTTTGTGACCTAAGTCACAGATTCCGAAAACGTTCCTCAGTATCGTTCTCGCCACCGGGCAAGGGGTGGGCGGTCCCGCCAGGGGACAGGCATCACCGGGCCGGCGGGGGCGCCTCGCCCGCAGTTCTCCGCCGGCGGCAGCGACGGGCCGCCTCCCCTTCACCAGCGGGCACTGGACCGGCCGCGCGGCGGCTGCGGGGGGCCGATGAACAGGCGATTGCAGCGGCAACCGGGCAGCGGAGCGCAGCGGAGATCGGTGGGAGCGGCCATCGTGCTGGCGGTGCTTTGGACCGCAACCGACGGCGCGATGGCCCTCCCCCGGTACACGGCGCAGTACGGGCAGGACTGCCGGCTGTGCCACGTGAACCCCACGGGCGGCGGGCTGCGCAACGACTACGCGCGGCGCGAGCTGGTGCCGCTGGAGCTGGCCTCGCGCGGCGCGCCCGCGGACGACACGGCGCCGACCGGCGCCCTGGCGCTGCCGGCGGGGATGTCCGTGGGCGCGGACCTGCGCACGCTGGCCTGGCTGGAATCGGGCGGCGCCGGCACGGTCTTCTCGATGCAGGGCGACCTCTACCTGGCGCTCGAGGCCGCGGGCGACGTGACGCTCTACGCGGAGCAGGGGCAGCGCGGGGGCGGCGAGGTGTTCGGGATCGCGCACGGGGTGATCCCGCGCGGGTGGGTCAAGGCCGGCCGGTTCGTGCCCGACTACGGCTGGCGTTTCGACGACCACCGGCTGTTCGCGCGGCGGCACCTGTTCAGCGCCGAGGGCGCGGACGACCCGGCGGGGCTGCTGGGCTCCGGCGTCGAGGCCGGCGTGGCGGCCGGCGGGCTGGGCGTGACCGTGTCGGCTCTCGATGGCCGGCCGCGCCTGGGCGACAACTACGCGGCGCGGGCGCTGTGGCGCCATGAACTGGGTCCGGTGCGCGCGGGCGCGGGCGCTTCGGTGTGGCGACGAGGCGACGAGCGCGCGGCCGGCGCGTTCTGGTACCTGGCGGGCGGGCCGGTGGCCTGGTTGGGCGAGATCGACGAGACGCGCGGCGGCGGCAGCCTGGCCCGGCTGGTCACCAACGAAGTCACCTGCGAGGTGAGCCGGGGGCTGGCTGCGCGCGTGGTCTACTGCTTCCAGGATCCCGACCGCGCGCTGCTGGACGGCGCGCGCCACCGCCTGGGCGCCGGCGTGTCGTGGCTGGCGACGCCGGCCGTGGGCCTGCAGGTGATGGCCAACCGCTGGCGCATCGACGAGGGCGCGGCCGTGGACGACGCCGACCGCTATGACGGCGAGGTCATGGTCCACTTCCTCTACTGAACCCGGCCCGGGGGCCAGGAAAGGCGGCGACGATGCGCAGGCGGAGGTCGATGGCCGCGGTGCTGCCGGCGCTGGCATGGGCGCTGGCGCTGCTCGCCGCGGCGCGGCCGGCGGCCGCGGAGGCCTCGCGCTGGGAGATCGTGCCCGGCGACGGCTCGCGGGTCGAGTTCGAGTCGAAGGCCGCGCTGGAATCCTTCACCGGCCGCACGAAGCAGGTCAGCGGCGGGTGCACGTTCGATCCGGACCAATTGGCCGGCGAGGTTGAACTGGAGGTCGTGGTCGACATGGCCTCGTTCGACACCGGGCTGCGCAAGCGCAACCAGCACATGCGCGACAACCATCTCGAGACCGACCGCTTCCCGCGGTCGTGGCTGCGCGGCGGGACCATCACGGCGTCCACCGCGTCCAGCCTGCCGGTCGGCGGCGCCGTCAGCGTCGACTTTGTGGGCGAACTCGAACTGCACGGGGTCCGCCGACCGGCAGCCTGCACGATCAAGCTCTCGCGCCCGACCGCGGACACCCTGACGGCGACGGCCGAGTTCCCGGTCCGGCTGACCGACCACGACATCAAGCGCCCGCAGATGCTGCTGCTCAAGCTGGCCGAGGAGCAGCGCGTGCGCGTCCACCTGGTCCTGGAGAGGAAGCCATGATGGCGACGAAGCGTCCATCCGGGCGTCTGGCGCCTGCGCTGCTTCTGCTGCTGGCGCTGGCCGGCTGCAGCGACGACGGCTCCGCGCCTAACGGGCCCGACGAGCCGGAGCCGGTCGCCGTGTCGTTCGCGGCCGACGTCCAGCCGATCTTCGACGCGAGGTGCGTCGGCTGCCACGGCGCCGGCGGCAACGGCGGGCTGGACTTGCGCGCGAGCGCCACGCCCGGCTCGCTGGTCAACGTGGCGGCCGTGGGCTACACGGGGCTGCGCGTGGCGCCCGGCGACCCCGCGGCCTCGGTCCTCTACCTGAAGGTCGAGGGCGATCCGTCCACCGGGCCCCGCATGCCCTTCGGCGGGGCGGCGTTGTCCGCGGCGGACCGCGCGCTGATCCGCGACTGGATCGCGCAGGGCGCGCTGGACAACTGACGGCGCGTTGCCGCGTCCGCGGCGCGCCTACAGCCCCCCGCCATCGAGCCATTCCCACAGGTACCACGACGCGATGGAGCGGTACGGCCGCCACGGCTCGGCCAATGCCGCCAGCTGAGAAGGCGTCGCGTGCCCGCCCAGGCCGTAGAGACCGCCGGCGGCGGCGCGCAGGCCCAGGTCGCCGGTGGCCAGCACGTCCAGGCGGCCGAGGTGGAAGATGAGGTGCATCTGCGCCGACCACTCGCCGATGCCGCGCACGGTGGTCAGGGCGGCGATGACCTCGTCGTCGGGCAGGCGGCGCAGCGCGCGCAGGTCGAGCCGGCCGTCTTCCACGCGCGCGGCCAGGTCGCGGACGTACTCGGTCTTGGCGCGCGAAAGGCCGCAGGCGCGCAGCCGCGCGGGGTCCAGCGCCAGCAGCTGCGCGGGCGTCGGGTAGCCGGGGCCGGGGACCAGCGCGCGCACGCGGGCGGCGATGGTCTGGCCCGCCTTGACCGAGAGCTGCTGGTGGATGATCGCCGTCACCAGCGATTCCCACGGCGGGCGCGGCCGGTCGGCCCGGGCCAGGTAGGGGCCGTGCCGGCGGATCAGCGCGCGCAGCTTCGGGTCGGCCTTGGCCAGGTGGGCCAGGCCGCGCGCGTGCTCGGGGTCGCGGACCCAGCCCTCGTCGTGCAGCAGGCGCGCCTTCTGCGCCAGGCCGCCGGCGGCCGAGAAGCCGGTCAGCGAGCCGTCGGCGCCCACGCAGCGGTGGCAGGGCACCACCAGCGGCACCGGGTTGGCGCCCATGATGCGGCCCACCGCGCGCGCGGCGCCGGGACGGCCGCAGGCGCGGGCCAGCTCGCCGTAGGTGATGACCCGGCCCGGCGGGACCTGCCGCAGCCGGCGCCAGACGGCGCGGGCGAAGGGCGGCGCGTCGCGGTCGTCGACGGGCACGTCCAGGAAGTCGTCGGCGCGGCCGCGCAGGGCGGCCTTGATGCGGGCGGCCAGCGCCGCGACCGGGGCCGGCGGGCGCGGCACGTCCGGCAGGTCGGGGCAGCGGGCGGCCAGCGCGGCGGCGGTGGCCGCCGCATCGTCGTGGCCGAACTCCAGCCGCACCAGGCCGCGCGGGGTCCAAGCCAGCCCGACCGGGCCGCGGGCGGTGGGAAAGACGTGGCGTCCGTGGCCGGTGAGCCGCAGCATCGGGGTGCCTTTCCTCAGTGGCGGGGCTATATTCCGCGGGCGGCCACGACCGGCCGCCCTGCTCCAGTCTAGCACAGGACCCCGACCCGGCCGAGGATGCTCCCCCATGGCAGCGCGCGACGATGACCGCGACGATGACCGCGATGAGGGGATCGAAGAGGACCGCATCGTCTTCCGCGTCGCCGCCACGCCGGCCGACCTCCTGAAGGCGATGGTCGTGCGCGGGATCGTCTTCCACGACGAGCAGGGCGTGTCCTGGGACGACGAGTTCGACGCCGACGACGCGGCGGCCGTGCACGTGGTGGGCGAGGCCGACGGGCAGCCGGTGGCCAGCGGGCGGCTGGTGCTGCTGGAGGGCGGCTGGGCCAAGCTGGGGCGCATCGCGGTGCGCGAGCAGTGGCGCGGCCGGGGCTTCGCGCACGGCATGGTCGGCGTGCTGCTGCAGGAGGCGCGGCGGCGCGGCGCCGTGAAGCTGAAGCTGCACGCCCAGGTCTACCTGGAGGACTTCTACGCCGGCTACGGATTCGCGCGGCAGGGCGGCGTCTTCGACGAGTGCGGCATCGACCACATCCTCATGACGCGCGAGGACGGCTGACCGTGTACCTGTACCAGCAGCGGCGGCGCTTCTACGCGCAGACGGCGGGCGGGCTGGAGGAGACGGCCGCGGCCGAGCTGAAGCGCCTGGGCGCCAAGCGCGTGCAGCCGGGCAAGCGCGGCGTCATCTTCACCGCCGACCCGGAGACGCTCTGCCGGGTGAACTACCGGGCGCGGATCGTCTCGCGCGTGCTGGCGCCGCTGGCCGAGTTCCCCGCGGGCACGCCCGAGGAGCTGTACCTGGGCGCCAAGAGGATCGACTGGACGCACATCCTGCGCCTGGACCAGACGTTCGCCGTCTTCGCCAACGTGCACCGCAGCCGCGTCACGCACAGCAAGTACGCGGCGCTGAAGGTGAAGGACTGCGTGGCGGACATGTTCCGCAAGCGCTTCCACGGCAAGCGGCCGGACGTCGACGCGCAGGAGCCGGACCTGGCGATCGGCGTGCACGTGCTGGACGACGTGGCGACGATCTTCATCGACTGCTCGGGCGGCTCGCTGCACCGGCGCGGCTACCGGCTGGACGCGGTCGAGGCGCCCATGCAGGAGACGCTGGCCGCGGCGATCCTCGACATCGCCGGGTGGGAGGGCAAGCGCCCGCTCTACGACCCGATGTGCGGCTCGGGCACGCTGCTGGCCGAGGCGTGGCTGAAGGCCGGCAACATACCGGCCGGCTGCCTCCGCGCGAAGTGGGGCTTCCAGATGCTGCCGGACCACGACAAGCGCACGTGGGTCAAGGTGAAGCTGGAGGAGGACAACGCGATCAAGCCGGTGCGCGGGGGGCTGATCCGCGGCTCGGACATCGACCCGGCCGCGGTCGAGATGACGCGGCGCAACGTGGCGCGCATCCCCACCGGCGACGAGCTGCGCGTCAAGACCAGCGACTACCGCGACCTGGGCGGGATCGAGGACAGCGTCATCGTCTGCAACCCGCCGTATGGCGTGCGGCTGCAGCCGGCCGCCGACATGAAGGCGTTCATGCGCGAGTTCGGCGACTTCCTCAAGCAGAAGTGCAAGGGCTCCGACGCTTACATCTACGTGGGGGACAAGGAGCTGGCCGGCGAGATCGGCCTGAAGCCGGCGCTGCGCCTGCCGCTGCGCAACGGGGGCCTGGACGGCCGGCTGTTGAAATTCGAACTGTACTGACGCCAGACCGGAGGACACGACGTGCACGAAGAGAAGCATTCCGACGAGAAGCATCACGACGACAAGCATCACGACGAGAAGCATCACGATCACGATGAGCGCGGCCGCAAGCGCCGCACCACGCTGGTCATCTCCAGCTACGGCATGGGTCACGCGCCGGCCGAGCTGGGCCTGAAGCTCGTCCAGACGCACCTGGGCCTGCTGGACGCGGACGAGCGCATCCCGTACGCGATCTGCCTGTACGGCGAGGGCGTGAAGCTGGCGGTGGAGGGCTCGCCGGTGCTGGACGAGCTGCGTTCGCTGGCGGAGAAGGGCGCGCGCGTGGTCGTCTGCACGACCTGCCTGAACTTCTTCGGCCTGGCCGACCGGCTGCAGGCCGGCGTCGCCGGTTCGATGAAGGACATCATCGAGCTGCAGTGGGGCGCCAAGCGGGTGATCACGCTCTAGGGCCGCGCCGTCACCACCTGCCCGTCGCGCATCAGCACGCGGCGGGCGCCGCCGCGCGCGGTCACCTCCAGCGTGGGCGCCAGCACCAGGTAGTCCATGTGCATGCGCGAGCGGCCCTGGCCGCCGGCGATGCCGTCGTTGTCGCCGAAGGCGACGTGCACGGTGCCGAGGGTCTTCTCCGATTCCAGGATGTGGCTGCCCAGGCGGGCGCGCGGGTTGAGGCCGATGCCCAGCTCGGCGATGCCGCGCGCGCCCTCGTCCGTGTCCATGAAGCCGCGGACCTCGGCGACCAGGGCGGGGTCGTCGCCGTCGATATCGATGCAGCGGCCGTGGCGCACGGTGATCACCACGGGCGCGGCCAGGCGGCCGTGGCCGGCGAAGCCGCCGTCGACGACCAACAGGCCGTTGGCGCCGGTCTCGACCGGGGCGGTGTAGACCTCGCCGCAGGGAAGGTTGGCGCCGGCGTCCAGGCGCGCCTTCAGGTCGTGCGTGAAGCCGCGGTCGCGGACGTCCATGACCAGGTCGGTGCCCGCGGGAGTGGTCAGGCGCACGGTGGCGGCCTTGCGCAGGCCGTGGGTCAGGCGCAGCGCGGTGTCGTGCATCGCGGCGTAGTCCACGTCCAGGGCGCCGCCGAGCATCATGTCGGCCGTGATGCCGGGGCTGTGGCCCAGGCGGTGGCGGCCCGAGCCTTCGATCAGGCCGATCCACTGCAGGCGGAAGGGGACCTCGGCGGGATCGCCGACGATGGCGTTGACGACGACGTCGGCCTGGTCGAGCAGGGGCGGCAGCTCGGGCGGCACGGCGGCCAGGGGGCGGCCGGCGTCCGGCAGCGCGTGCAGGCGCGCGGGGCAGCCGTGATCGCGCGCGGCGGCGGCGAAGGCCTCGCCGCAGGCGCGCGTGGCCGAGTCGGTCACCACCAGCACGCGGTCGGCGGGGGTCAGGTCCAGCACGTTGCGCATCGCGCGCAGGGCGGCGGCGGCCATCGTGCCGCGGTCGGCGTCATCGGGAGCGGCCACGGGAGTCTCCTTCTGGCGGGGGATTCGATGATAGCGCAGCGAGCGGCGGCCGACCAGCGCCGGCGGGTTGCGGGCGGCGGGGAGTGTTCTTAAGCTGGACGCCGACCGTCGGACGCGTCGACGGAGCACAACGGGCGCGACGGACCTCACCCCACCGGAGCGGACTTGTACAGCGATTGCTACGACGAACCCGCGCCGCGTGGCGAGACCTTCCCAGCCGCGCCGGAGAAGCCCGCCCCCGCAGACCAGCTCGTGCGCCCCTGCGACGTCAAGGGCATCCTCCACAGCCACAGCCGCTGGGGTGACGGGGCGCATTCATTGTCCTCGATGGTGGCGACGGCGCAGGAGATCGGGCTCGAGTACCTGGGAATCAGCGATCATTTCCGCTCTTCGGCGCACCCGGAGGGGCTGGACCTCAAGGCCGCGCAGGTGCAGCGGCAGGAGATCGAGCGGCTGCGCGCGCTGAACCCCTCGTTCGACATCCTGCAGGGCGTCGAATTGGACGTGAACCCCGACGGCACGCTGCCGGTCGACGACGCGGACCTGGTCCATTTCGACTTCGTGATCGCCTCGTTCCCGGCCAACGGCGGCTGGGACACCGGGCGCCTGACCGACCAGATCGTGCGCGCGGCGTCGCACCCGCGCGTCTCCATCCTGGGCAAGCCGATGGGCGAGTTCATGCTGCAGGGACCGCGGGCGGGCGTCGACATGCGGCGCGTGCTGGAGGCGGCCGCGGCCCACCACACGGCGGTGGAGGTGGCGGCCAACCCGTGCTGCGCCGAGCTGGACTGGAGCCACTGCCGGCTGGCGCAGGAGATGGGCGTGCTGCTGGCGATCAGCCCCGACGCGCACCGCGCCGCGCGGCTGGTGGACTACCGGCACGGGGCCGAACTGGCCCGCGCGGCCGGCGTCTGCTGCGGCGGCATCCTCAACACGATGAACCACTTCGAAGTGCGCCGCTACCTGGTGCGGGGGCGCTGAGCGCTCAGCCGACGGGCGCGTCCACGGGCCGGGTCGCCTTCGCGCCGATCTCCCACTTGCGCATCATGTCCGCCAGCATCGCCTTGGTGATGGGCTTGCTGAGGAAGTCGTCCATGCCGGACGCGAAGCAGGCCTTGCGGTCGCCGCTGAGCGCGTTGGCGGTCATGGCGATGACCGTGACGGCGTCGGCGGGGGCGGGCAGCTCGCGGATGCGGCGCGTGGCCTCGTAGCCGTCCATCACCGGCATCTGGCAGTCCATCAGGACCAGGTCGAAGGCGCCGGTGCGCGCCAGCGCCACCGCCTCGACGCCGGTGGCGGCCACCTCCACCGAACAGCCGAGCAGCCGCAGCATGGCCGTGGCCACCTTCTGGTTGAAGGGGTTGTCCTCGGCCAGCAGGACGCGCGGGCCGGACGTCTCGCCCGCGTCGGCGGGCTCGTCGGACCTGACGGGTTCCGCCGGCGCCGTGGCGGCGCCGACCGCGCGCGCCGCCTCCGCGCCCATGGCGCCGCCGGCCAGCAGCTCGCGCAGCCGGCCCGTCTGCACGGGCTTGGCCAGCACGCGCGCGAAGCCGCGGCGGCGCAGCTCCTCGTCGCGGGCGCCGTCGGTCAGGCGCGCCAGCAGGACCGCGACCGGGTCGTGGCGCGGAGCCAGGCGCGCCAGGTGCGGGCGCAGGTCGGGCAGCGGGGCGCCGGCGGCGTCGCCGGCCGTGGGCGCCTGGTCGTAGAGGATGTGCGTGTACGGCCGGTCGGCGGCCGAAGCCCAGCCGCCGGCCTGGTCCAGCGCCTCGGGGCCGCCGGCGATGACGCGGCCGTCGTGGCCGAGCAGGCGCACCTTCTCCAGCAGCACCTCTCCGGTCAGCGCGTGCGGCGTGACGATCAGCACGTGCGCGCCCGGCGCCGCGTCCGCGGCCGCCGGCTCGACGTCGTCGGCGACGGCCGGCAGGCGCAGCGTGAACGAGAACGTCGCGCCGCGGCCGGGCTCGCTGGTCGCGGTGATGGCGCCGCCCATCAGGCCGACCAGCTGCTGGCTGATGGCCAGGCCCAGGCCGGTGCCGCCGTAGCGGCGCGTGGTGCCCGCCTCGGCCTGCGTGAACTTCTCGAAGATGCGCCGCAGCGCGTGCGCGGGGATGCCGATGCCGGTGTCGCTGACCGCGAAGCGCAGGTCGACGCAGCCTTCGCCCGCGCCCACCGGCTCGACGTTCAGGTACACGTGGCCCTGCTGCGTGAACTTCACCGCGTTGTTCAGCAGGTTGGTCAGCACCTGGCGCAGCCGGTGCGGGTCCAGCAGCACGCGCCGCGGCACGCCGGGCGCCAGGCGGCAGACCAGCTCCAGGCCGGCGGTGTGCGCCGTGAAGGCGATGGGGCCGCAGATCTCGTCGACCAGCGCCGGCAGGTCGGTCTCCACGGCGTCCAGCTCGAGCTGGCCGGCCTCGATCTTCGAGAGGTCGAGGATGTCGTTGATCAGGCTCAGCAGCGCCGCGCCGGAGACGCGGATCATCTCCAGGTACTGCTTCTGCGTGGGCGTGGGGTCCATGTCCGTCAGCAGGTCCGCCAGGCCGATGACGCTGTTCATCGGCGTGCGGATCTCGTGCGACATGTTGGCCAGGAACTCGCTCTTGGCGCGGCTGCTGGCCTCGGCCGCCTCGCGCGCCTGCACCAACGAACGCTCCGTCTCGTGCTTGGACCAGACCGTGATGAACAGGTCCGCCACCGAGTGCACCAGGTTGATGTGCTCCTGCGTCCAGGGGCGGGCCTCCGCGCAGTCGACGCCGATGAACCCGAACGCGCTCTGGTCCCGCACGATGGGCGCGGCCAGGAAGGCGGCGCGGTCCGGACCCCAGTCGGCGAGGAAGCCGGGCGGGATCGAGCCCTGGCGGCGCAGGTCCTCGCTCATGACCGGGACCTTCATCTCGAACAGGCCCAGCAGCCAGTCGAGGTCCGGCAGCGGCAGCGCGGCCGGCGGCGCCGACACGCCGTCGTCCAACTCGCTGCTCCAGAGGTGCTGGCGCACGGCGCGGCCGCTCTCGGCGTCGAAGAGGTAGAGGAACGCGCGCGAGCTTTCGGTGAAGCGGCCCAGACGGCCCAGCGCGCGGCCCATGATCTGCGGCATCTCGTCGCGGCCGCAGTGCACGAAGGTCTGGAACAGCGCGGCGGCGGTGTGTTCGTAGTCCAGGCGCGCGGCCAGCGCGCGCTCGGCCCGCATCTGCTCGCTGATGTCGATGGACACGCCCAGCACCTGCGGCACGCCGCCGATCTCGGCCGGCAGCGGCTTCTTCAGGGCGGCGACCCACATCAGGCCGCCGTCGCCCTGCGTGGTGTCGGTGACCGGCAGGCTCCACGCCTGCCCGCGCTGCAGCGTCTCGCGATCCTCGTCGAGCCAGGCGCGCGCCTGCGCCTGGTCGGGATGGACGTCGAAGAGGTGCCTTCCTTCGAGCTGGTCGACGGGCAGGCCGTAGAAATCGGCGACGGCCTGGTTGACCAGCGTGAAGCGGCCCTCGGCGTCGCGGACGAAGATGAAGTGCGGGATGGCGTCGATGACCGAGCGCAGGTAGCGATACTCGATGGCCTTCTCGTCGCGGCGCGCGCGGAGCCGGTCCACGCGCCACAGCAGCGAGGCCGCGGTGGCGGCGCCGAGCGCGACGAAGGTCATCTCCCACAGCTCGCCCAGGTCCAGCGCGTGGGCCGCGACGGGCAGGGCGCCGGTGGCGACGATCACGGCCGTCAGCACCAGTCGCAGGTCGGGGATGTCGCTTCGAGGCTTCACGTCACCATCGTTTCGCGCGTCGTCGCACACGGCGGCCGGCCGGACGCCTGGCGCGCCCCGGCCCTCCCATGCGCGCGGTATCGGCGGCGGGCGGGGTAACTTGATCGGACTTTGCGGGTTATTGGCTTTGACAGCGGGGCGGCGTCCGTCAACCTGTGCCGACGGGGGGCGGTCGAGCCGATTGGCGGGCCGGGCGCGCAATCCCGCCGGAAGGTCGCCGGGCCAGGGGCGCCGCGCAGGGGCGGGCCCGCGGGCGCGGTTCGTGCCCGTCCCGGGCGACCCCGGCGAGCCGGGCCGCGCGGGCAGGCGCAGCTGGTCAGGCCGGCCCCGGCACCTTCGACGATGACAGGGAGACGGGGGCCAGGGCCCGACCGGCGCCGACGCGGCCAGGGGCGCCCGGGCTCGCAGGGGTCAGCAACGGGAGGAATCGCATGAGGTTGCGCCAGTGGGCAGGCCGTTGCGCCACGCTGTGCCTGTTCGTGGCCGCCGCCGCGGGCGCCGCCGGCGCCGGGCCGGCCGTTCCGCCGGACGGAACGCCGACGGCCGCAGCCTGGGCCGACACGCTGCACGTGGCGGCGCCCCGGGTGACCCTCGGCGAGATCATCGCCGACATCGGCCGCCGCCAGCGGGCCGACCGCGACAGCCTGCGCAGCGTGGCCTTCACCGCGGTGATCACGACCGTGCGCAGCCCGTCCGGCCGGCCGGAGGGCGACCGGGAGGTGGAGGAGTCGGCCCTGCGCTACGAGCAGCAGCGCGGCCGGCCCGACCGCATCGCGCGCCTGTGGGAGCGCAAGCAGTCGTTCAAGGACGGCGCGCCGCAGCCCGCGACCGAGAAGACGCACGTCAAGCCCGCCTGGCAGCCGCGCCCGATGGAGATGGTGGAGGGCCTGCCGTTCGCCGAGGGCGGCGCGAAGCTCTACCGCTACGAGCTGCTGGAGAGCAAGCTGGTGGGCGGCAGCCTGGTGCACGTGGTGGCGTTCACGCCGCGCGACCGCTTCGCGCCGCTGCCGTCGGGCACCATCTGGGTGGACATCGCCGACTTCGCGATCCGCCGTGTCGACGCGCGCTTCGGCGAGTCGGCGCCGTTCCCCTGGCTGATCCGCGCCATCCCGCACTACCGGCAGCGGCAGGCGTCGTGCGGCGGCGTCTGGTTCCCCGTGCTGGAGACCGCGAGCCTGGAGCTGCGCGACCTGCCGCTGGCCGGCGCGGGCGGCACGTGGGACGTGAAGGTGGAACTGCGCGACATCGTCATCAACGGCGAGCCGTGCGACGGCGCGGCCGGCGCGGACGACGACGACGATGAGGGCGCCGCGCTGTTCTGGGCCGCCATCGACGAGCTGTGGGAGGCCGAGCTGCCGGCGCCGCTGCGGCAGCCGTCGTCGCTGGCCGCGGCGCGGCTGGATTCGCTCTCGCGCGAGGGGGCGCGCGCCCTGGCGGCCATGCCGGCCGTTCCTCCGGTATCCGTGCGCCTGCGGCCGGCCGCCCTGGCGTTCAACCGCGCGCAGGGCGTGGCGCCGCGC
Source organism: uncultured Fibrobacteraceae bacterium (assembly GCA_964399195.1). GTDB lineage: Bacteria > Krumholzibacteriota > Krumholzibacteriia > LZORAL124-64-63 > LZORAL124-64-63 > CAINDZ01. Next base: position 1,407 of record CAYNPY010000029.1, on the reverse strand, counting down.
GTGGGCGCGACGATCGGCCGGCTGGGCGGCGCACTGCGGCTGGACACGGAGCTGGGCTGGGGGCTGGACGACCGCCGCGCGCTGTGGGGCGCGGGGCTGAGCGCGCGCGCCGGCGCGGGCCTGACGCTGCGCGCAGGCGCCGCGCGCACGACGGCCGCGTTCGGCGGCGACGGCCGCACGGGGCAACGCTCGTGGTCGGCGCTGCTGTGGGGCGGCGACCCCAACCATTACTTCGACCGCGCGGCGCTGGCGGTCTCGGCGCGCTGGCAACACGGGCGCGCCGCGGCGCCGCGCGCGTGGCTGGAAACGGGGTGGTCGCAGGCGCGTGAGTTGCCGCTGGCGGTGCACCAGCGCTGGAACGCGCTGGGGCGCGGGCTGCGGCCGGACGGCATGTTGGCGGCCGACGCGGCGGACCTGCGCGCGCTGCGCCTGGACGGCGGCGCGCGGCTGGGCGCGCTGGCGGTGGGCGCGGGCGTGGCGTCGCTCAACGTGAGCCCGCGCGTGCCCGGGTGGTCCGGCGATGACGTGGACCTGGTGGGCTGGCACTGGTCCGCGCGCTGGCAGCGGCCCGACGCGCTGGGCAACCGCTGGACCGTGCGCGCGGGCGGACGGGGCGTCGACGGCGCGGCGCCGGCGCAGCATCGGGTGTGGCTGGGCGATTGGCGCGTTGATGGCGCCGAAGGCGGCTCGCTGTGCGGGTGGCCGGCCGGCTCGCTGCTGGGTGATCGCGGGGCGTGGGCCTCCCTCGAGCTGGACCTGAACGTGGACCCGTGGCGCGCGCTGCGGGTGCCGGGGCTGCGCGGGCTGCAGCTGCGGCCGCTGCTCTTTGCCGAATGGGCCGGGGCGTGGGGGCAGGCCGGGGAGGCGTGGCCGGGGGCGGACGCGGTGGCGGCCGACGGGCGCGCCGGGGTGGGCGTGCGCGGGGACGGGGCCCCGCCGACGGGCTCGCGGGCGGATGTGGGCCTGGGCTTCAGCCGGCGGCTGGACCTGCCGCTGGTGGGGATCGGCAGCCGCGTGGAACTGCGGGCGGCCCGGGCGGTGGGGGAGCGGGCCGGGGGAGAGGACTGGCGGTTCGTAGTGGGGATCGGGAGGTAGCGATGTTCGGGGGTTGCGCCGGCGCAAGCGATGATGGATACTCTTTGAGTATACACCCGACTGCGTCCACCCGTGACCGCCCGGAG
>CAYNPY010000029.1:0-216 GCA_964399195.1 uncultured Fibrobacteraceae bacterium | reverse complement strand
GATCAAGTCGTTCAAGGACCAGGCCACTGAGGATATCTTTCATGGACGCGACACCAAACAGGCTCGACGAGCTTGCCCGGCGGTGCTCTGGCGGGTGGCCGGGAGGAAGCTTGACCAACTGGATTCCGCGGAAGACCTGAACGACCTGAAGATCCCGGTCGGGAATCGACTCGAGGCTTTGAGCGGAACCAGAAGGGGACAGCACAGCATCAGAAT
>CAYNPY010000028.1:3444-36626 GCA_964399195.1 uncultured Fibrobacteraceae bacterium | reverse complement strand
CTCGGCAGTCGCCCGCCGACCCGGGGGGCGGGCGCGACGGAGCCGGGCAGATCGCGGTTTCGTGGCGGCTGCGGCATCGCGAGGCTCCGGCTGCGGCGCCACGGGTCTGCCCGCGGCGGGAACTCGGGAACGGTGACCACCGGTTGAACGTGGTCGGGCATAACATCGGACCGCGGGCCTGTCACGGCAAATCGGGCGGGCGACCGGACGGAGCGGGAACTTGGGCGCAGGGCAGACGATCACGAACGGCCGGCCGCGGCTCCAGCCGCCCCTGCGCCCATGTCTGGCGCCGCGCCTGCTCGGCCTGGCGTTCCTGCTGTCGGCGCTCACGGCGGCGCCGCGCGCGCGCGCGGACGACGAACTCGACTTCGGGCTGCAGTCGCACCGCCTGTCCCGCGTCGAACTGACCGGCAACCTCACCTTCCCGGAGGCTGAACTCAAGCGCATCATGCGCCTGCAGGAAGGCAGCTGGATGCGCCCGCTGCGGTCGGCGCGTTACCAGCCCCACCTGGTGGAGACCCAGGTCCGGCTCCTGCGCAATTTCTACCGCAACCGGGGCTTCCACGACGTCGTGGCCCGCGTGGACTCGATCACGGTCGACAGCGACGGCGGCGACATCCTGCACATCTCGGTCAGCGAGGGCCCCCGCACCTACATCCGTCGGCTGTCCTTCGTCGGGCACGAGCCGGTCTCCGAGGGCCGGCTGCGCGAGGCCGTGTCCCTGCGCGAGGGCAGCCCGGCGCCCGCCGACCTGAACGCGCTGGGCGGGGACATCTACGCCCTGCGGGAACTGCTGCGCGACGAGACCTACCTCGACGCCACGGTGCAACCGCAGATGGAGAGCGTCCGGCTCGCCGGCGACGCGGGCCACGGCGCCGATCTCACCTATCGCATCGTCACCGGCCGCTCCTACCGCGTCGGCGCGATCGGGCTGTCCGGCAACGACCTGACCGTCGATCGCCTGGTCGAGCGCGAACTGGAGGTCGCGCCGGGCGACCCGCTGCGCTGGGGCCGGGTCGAGGACACGCGCCGCAACCTGCTGGGCACCAGCCTGTACCGCGACGTCAACATCAGCGCCGTCAACCTGGACACCGTGGCCGGCACCGCCGACCTGTCGGTGCACGTCGTCGAGCGGCGTCCTGCCTACTACGAGCTGGGCATCGGCGTCGGCAGCCTCGAGCGCGTCCGCCTGCTGGCGGCGTGGGGGCACAACAACCTCTGGGGCACGGGCCGGCGCGTGCAGGTGCGCGGGCGCGGCTCGTGGAACGTCGAGGACGTCGTCGGCAGCCCCGTCAGCTTCGACCAGGGCCAGGTCAACTACCGGGGCGAGGTCGCCTACGTGAACCCGCGGCTGCGCGACGGCCGCTACAGCCTGGACACGACGCTGTTCCTGTCGCGGGAGACCCGCGGCGAATCGGGCCTGAACATGTTCGCCTGGGGCGCGAACGTGGGCACCTTCTGGCGCCGCAGCCGGGCCGTCACCAACAACGTCTCGCTGGGCTACAAGGTGACCGAGCCGGAGATCCATCCGCAGGCGCCGGAGGCCTGGCAGGAGCGCTTCAACGAGGTCAAGCCCTCGATCAGCCGCGTGCGCTCCCTCAACTGGGCGATGTACGTGGACCACCGCAACGATCCCTTCCATCCGACGACGGGTTCCTACGCCGTGCTGACGGCGCAGCTGGCCGGCGGGCTGCTGGGGGGCGACTACCACTTCTTCAAGTGGACCGCCGCCTGGCACGACTACTTCCCGCTGCCGGCCGGCACCCTGGCCGTGCGCGTCAAGGCGGGAGGCACGCGGACCTACGGGGCGTCGCTGGACCAGGGCGCCGACGGCGTGCCGTACGACGACCGCTTCTTCGCCGGGGGCGCCTCCACGGTGCGCGGCTACGCCAACAACTCCCTGGGTCCGCAGGTCACCGACCCGGACGAGTTGGCCTACCTGAACTACACGTCCGACGTGCTGCTGCCGGACAACCCGGCCCGCGGCGGCAACTACCTGCTGCTGACGAACGTCGAGTGGCGCCTGCCGCTGCCGCTGCTGCGGAAGTGGGGTCTGGCCACCGTCGCCTTCGTCGAGGGCGGCAACGTCTGGGCGGAACTGCGCGCTCTCCAGTTGCGCGGCTTCCGTCTGCGCAGCGATCCCGGGTTCCCGACCGACGCCGGCTCGACCAAGGACTGGGACTACCGCTACAGCGTGGGCACGGGCATCCGCTTCGACACGCCGTTCGGGCCGGTGCGCATCGACGTCGGCTTCCCGCTCAAGCGCGTGCGTTACCTGAGCGAGGCGCGGGACTACCGCGACCCCGCGGCGGTCTGGCACTTCTCCGTGGGGTACCCGTTCTGATGCGCTGGAACCGGAGGGCACGGATCTCGGTGTTGACCGCCTGGGCGGTCTTCGCGGTCGTGCTCGTGTACCTGGCCGGGCGCACCGACCTGCTGGCCCCGCGGCTGTCCGGCCTGGTCAGCCGCCACCTGCTGCGCCTGGAGGGCCCCGGGCTGCGCGTGCGGGACTACCGCGTCTGGGGGCGCGACGGCCTGGACCTGTACGGGGTGAGTTTCGCGCTGCCCGGCGCCGGCGGCGGCCTGGTCACGGTGACCGCCGACACGGTGGAGCTGGACTATCGCCTGCAGGAAGCCCTGGCCGACGCGCCCCGTCTGCGGCGCGTGGTGGTGCGCCGCCCGGTGATCCTGGTGCGGGCGGCGGCCGATTCCGCGGGCGACGCCTCGGCCCAGGCGCCGCCCGGCGCGCCGCGGCTGCCGCGGCTGGCGATCGACGACCTGGCGGTCTTCCTCGGCTTCTTCGAGCTGGCGGCCGCCGACGGGACGATGCAGGAGCGCATCCCGTACCTGTCCTGGCGCGGCAGCGTCGAGGCCGGTCCCGAGACGCGGGCCGTGCTGCGGGGCTGCGAGGCCGACTGGCGCACGCACGCCAGCCGGCTGGACAGTCTCTACGGAGAGGTGCGGCTGGACCAGGCGGGGCTGCACGTGGCCGGCTTGCGGGGCCGCCTCAACGGCCACCCGGTGGCGGTGGACGGGCGCCGGGGCTGGGACGAATCGCTGGACCTGCGCGTGTCGGCGCGCGGCATCAGCGCGCCGGAGATCGAGAGCCTCGTTCGCCAGCGCCTGGGCTTCAAGGCGCGCGGGGACGTGACGGCGACCCTGCGCGCGGACGCCGACACGCTGGTCTACGACGGCGTCTTCACCGGCGAGCTGGAGGGCTACGACATCACCGACATGCGCTGCCGCGCCGTCGTCGGTCCCCGCGACGTCTGGCTGGAGGGCCTGACCGGCATGGTCAACGGGGCCACGTTCAGCGGGCGGGGCCACTTCGACATCAGCGACAGCGCCTCGGTGACCTTCGTGCTGGAGGGCGACGCCACCGGCGTGAACCTGGCCAACGGCCTGGTGCCGGGCGAGTCGGACCTGCCGGTCACCGACGGACACGGCCGCCTGCGCATCGAGCACACCGACCGGCCGCTGTGGACCCGCGTGACCGGCCTGGTGCACGACGGGCGCATCGAGATCATCCCGTTCGACGCCTGCGAGATCGACGTCGAAGCCACGCCCGCCGGGGTCGTCTTCAACAACGTGGATCTGCGCCACCGCGACCTGCGCGCCGTGCTGCAGGGCGCCGCGGACAGCCTGCGCGTGTTCAGCGGCAGCCTCAGCTTCGCGGCCGACGACCTCGGGACGCTGCCGCCGGGGTGGCGGTGGCCGGCGCTGAAGGGCCGCGCGACCGGCGAAGCCGAACTGTCCGGTCCGCCGGAGGCGCTGACCGCGCGCGGCCGGGTGGTGGCGCAGGACCTCGAGCTGGGCCCGGCGCGGACGCCGTACCTGGTGGCGAACCTCGAGATCGCCGACGCGCTGGGGGCGCCCGCGGTCGCCGGCGCCGTCGCCGGCGACAGCCTGCGGCTGGGCGGCGTGCCGCTGGGCAACTACCGGGCCTTCGGCGACGTCGACGCCGCCGGCGCGCGCCTGGACACCTTCCTGTGCGCGCACGGCGACACGGTGGGGTTGTTGCGCCTGGCCGTGGCCTTCTCGGACACCGTCGACCGCTACGTCGTGGACGAATTCCGCGTCGACATGGAGGGCACGCGCTGGGCCCTGGACCGCCCGCTCGGCCTGGGCCTGGGCGACGGCTACCTGGCCGTGCGCGACCTGTCGCTCTCGTCCGACCAGGGCGCCGTGACCGGCGGCGGCGTGCTCGACCGCCGGCGGCTGGTGGCCGGGGCGCTGCAGCTGCGACGGTTCGACCTGGGCCTGCTGAACCCGTTCGTGACCGTGCGCGAGCCCCTGACCGGCAGCCTGACCGCCGACGTCGTGCTGGGCGGCGAGCCCGACGCGGTGGAGGTGACGCTGGCGGCGGACCTGGTCGAGGCGCCGTTCGCCATCGCCGACGTCGAGTCGCTGCACGTGGAGGCGGTCTACGCGCGCGGGGCCATCGACATCAAGGACCTGGACCTGCGCACGCAGTACGGGCGGCTGACGGCGCGCGGCAGCGTCTCGCACCCGGGAGCGCCGGTGAAGGAGTACTGGCCGGGCGCCGCCCTCGACCTGGAGCTGGAGATCCCGGACGGCGACTGGTCGTTCATGGAGCAGTTCAAGCTGCCGTCGCTCAAGCGGCTGGCCGGCCGCTTCGGCGGGCAGGTGCGCGTGACCGGCACCACCGACGCGCCGCAGGTCGACGGCCGCCTGCGCAGCGCTCCGTTCCACATCCATTGGCTGCACCTGGACGAGCTGACCGGCAGCGTGCACGCCGATCGCGAACAGTTGGTCCTGGGCGACCTCGCGGCCGTCCAGGACGATCTGCGCCTGACCGGACGCCTGGAGATCCCGATCAAGCTGGACTTCCTGAGCGAGCCGACCTCGCCGCTGGACGCGCCGTTCCTGATGGAGGTCGAGATTCCGGAGGGTTCCAACCTGGCGGCGCTGGCCCAGGCGACCAATGCCTTCGCCTCGAGCCACGGCACCGGCGAAGCGCACGTGCGGGTCTCCGGACCGCTGCGGCATCCGCTGTACGAGGGCTGGGCGAAGGTGCGGAACGCCGGTTTCGTGATCAAGCACCTCGAGGAGGTCTACAGCGAGGCTTCCTGCGACGCCACGTTCAGCGGCGACGTCGTCACGTTGAGCAACATCCGCGGGCGCGAGGGGCTCAGCGGCTCGTTCACCGGCGACGGCACCTTGACTTTCCGCGGCCTGGAGCTGGAGAACTTCGACGTGCGCCTGGACCTGGACCGGTTCCTGGTCGCCTCGATCCCCGACCTGCGGGCGCTGGTGAGCGGGCGCTCCGGGCGCATCACCGGCGTGAAGGTCGGCCCCGACTCGCTGCTCGTGCCGCGGTTCAGCGGCGACCTGGAGGTGCTCAAGGCCCGCTATACCGGCACTTTCGCCGAGACGCCCGGGGCGGCCGATCCGCGCCTGGCCACCGTGGCGCCCGACTGGCTGGCCGACCTGCGCCTGCACGCGGCGCCGCGCGTCGGGCACATCGTCAACCGCGAGATGGAGCTGGATCTCAGCGGCGACCTCGACCTGATCCGCACCGAGGAGGGGCTGCACATGCGCGGGCGGCTGGACGTCGACCGCGGCAGCCTGATCGTCTTCAACAACGCGTTCGAGGTGCAGCGGGGCGCCCTGGACTTCAGCCAGGGGCTGGGTCTGGACCCGATGCTCGACATCGAGGCGCAGACGCGGTACCGCCTGCGGAGTCCCGGCAACACCACCATCGAGGTCCTGGGCGTGCAGGTCAGCGGCAGCCTGGCGAAGCCCGTGGTCGAGTTCACCAGCGAGCGCGGCTACTCTCGCGAGGCGATCCAGCGCATGCTGCTGGGCCTGGACCCCGAGGGCGCCGGCCAGCCGGGCGCGGACTCGGCGCGTCTGGCCGCCAGCTCGATCACGGCCGGTCTGAACCTGATCGAGCGGGAGATCGCGCGCGAACTGGCCATGTTCGACACCTTCGACATCGACCAGATCCAGCGCGAGAACGACCAGACCGGGGCGATGGGCTTCGACCCGTTGATCGGCGTCGGCAAGTACATCGGCCAGGATCTCTACCTGAAGTACGCGCAGGGCGTCCGTCAGGACGACCGCGACGTGCTGCTCGAGTACCAGATCAACAACCACCTGCTGCTGCAGTCGGAGCTGCGTCGCCGCATCGACGAGAACCAGGGCGACGCCACTTACAACCTCGATCTCAAGTACCGCTTCGAGTACTGAACCCGACGCGGCGCGGCGGCGGTTGCGGCCGGGCGCGTCCGGTCGCATCGTTCCCCGTCCGTGACGCCGCTGCGAACCCGAGCCGGAGACCGAACGCCGTGACCGACCTGCTGGCGAAGCTGAACGAGGCGCAACTGGCGGCCGTCACGGCCCCGGACGGGCCGGTCCTGGTGGTGGCCGGCGCCGGCTCGGGCAAGACGCGCGTGCTGACCACGCGCGTGGCCTGGCTGCTGGGCGAGCGCGGCGTGCCCCCGCAGGGGATCCTGGCCTTCACCTTCACCAACCGCGCCGCGCGGGAGATGAAGCAGCGCGTGGCTGCGGCGGTGGGCGAGGGCCGGGCGCCGTTCTGGATCGGCACCTTCCACGCCACCGGGCTGCGGATCCTGCGCAGCGACGGCGCGGCCGTCGGCGTTCCGCGGGACTTCACGATCTTCGACACCGACGACAGCAAGCGGCTGCTCAAGCAGGTGCTGGACGAGCTGAAGATCGACGCCAAGCAGTTCACGCCGGCCGGGGCCCGCGCCCAGATCAGCGCCTGGAAGAACGACGACGTGGACCCGCCGGCCGCCGCGGCGCGGGCCGCGACGTTCGTCGAGGAGAAGCACGCCGCCATCTACGCCGGCTACGAGCAGGGCCTGGTCCGCTGCCGCGCCCTGGACTTCGACGACCTGATCCTGCGCACGGTCCACCTGCTCGAGCAGGACGAGGGCGTCTGCGGCAAGTACGCCGAGCGCTTCCGGCACGTGCTGGTGGACGAGTTCCAGGACACCAACCCGCTGCAGCTGGTGCTGATCAAGGCGCTGCAGAGCTGGCACGGGAACGTGTTCGCCGTCGGCGACGACGACCAGTCCATCTACTCGTGGCGCGGGGCGCGCATCGAGAACATGCTGGCGTTCGACGAGTACTTCCCCGGCGCGGTCACCTGCCGCCTGGAGCAGAACTACCGCTCAACGGGCATCATCCTGGACGCCGCCAACGCCGTCATCGCCAACAACCGCCGGCGCAAGGGCAAGAACCTGTGGACCGCCGGCGACCGCGGCGAGCAGCTGGTGGAGGAGGAGTTCCTCGACGGCGAGGACGAGGCCGCCCGGCTGGTGGACATCGTGCGGGCGGAGCTGGCGCGCGGCCTCAGCCGCGCCGACGTCACCGTGCTCTACCGCACCAACGCGCAGTCGCGCGTGCTGGAGGACGCGCTTCGGCGGGCCCACCTGCCGTACCAGATCGTCGGCTCGCTGCAATTCTACGAGCGCAAGGAGGTGCGCGACGTCCTGGCGTACCTGAAGTTCATCGCCAACCCGGCGGACGAGATCTCGCTGCAGCGCATCATCAACGTGCCCAGGCGGCAGCTTGGCGACACGACGGTGACCCGCCTGCTGGACCTGGCGCGGGACGCGGGGCTGACCTGCGGCCAGGCCGCCGCCGAGCCCGGACTGCTCGAGGGCGCGCTGTCGGGGGCCGTGTGCCGGCGGGTGCGCGTGTTCTTCGACCTGGCCGCCCGCTGGCGCCTGCGGGCCGACGAAGGGCTGCCGGTGCCGGAGCTGCTGCGTCAGGTGCTCGAGGACGTCGGCTACCAGGCGCATCTCGAGGCGGACGACCCCGAGGGCGCCGCCGCGCGCGCCGAGAACGTGGCCGAACTGGTCAACGCGGCGGCCGACTTCCACGAAGCGACCGGGGGCGGCACGCTGGCCCAGTTCCTGGAGCAGACGGCGCTGGTCTCCGATCCCGACACGATCCGTGACGGCGAGGGCCAGGTGCGCCTGATGACGATCCACACGGCCAAGGGCCTCGAATTCCCGGTCGTGGTGCTGTGCGGGGTGGAGGACGACGTGCTGCCCCACATCAACAGCGCCGCCGACGAGGCGGGCCTGGAGGAGGAGCGGCGCCTGTTCTACGTGGCGCTGACCCGCGCCGAGCGGCGGGTCTACCTGCTGCACGCGATGCGCCGGCGACGGTTCGGCGTCTGGCAGGACGCGCTGCCCTCGCGTTTCCTGGGCGAGGTGCCCGAGGCGCTGATCGAGCGCCGGCGGCTGAACCTCGGCTTCGGCCAGGGCGCCGGCGCGGGGATGACGCGGCCCCTGTCCGGGGCCGGGGGCGGCGGCGGCGCCCCGCGCGGGCGCGGCGGCCAGGCGCGCGAATCTGTGCGCCCGAGCACCTGGACCGGCGGCAGCAGCCGCGACTGGACCGGCGGCAACGCCGGCGCGGGCTCCTCGGCGCCGCGGCGCGTCGGTCCGCACGAGTGGGGCGGCAGCAACCGGCCGCGGCCCGGCGCGGCGGGCAAGCCCGCCCGCGGCGGCGGCGCGCCCGGGCCGAACGAGTACAGCCAGGAGGCCTGGGACGACGACGTCACCCAGCCGGCGCCCTATTACGAGGGCCAGGCCGTATCGCACGGCATCTTCGGCACCGGCACCGTGGTGCGCGTGGAGGGGGCCGGCGCCGACCTGCAGGTGACCGTGGACTTCACGGACTACGGGCGCAAGCATCTGAACCCGGCGTTCGCGCCGCTGGTGCCGCTCGACTGAGTGCCGGCGCGCGCTTCAGCGCACGAGCGTGACCGGCCTCACCGCCCGCTCGCCTGCCGCTTCGAAGGCGAACCAGTACAACCCCGACGGCAACTGCCCGCGTTCGGCAGGAGGCTGCCAGCGCCAGCGCGGTTCCGGGTCGCCGCCGCCGGCCGCCGGGAACAGGGGCAGCTCGTGCGCGGCGATCTGGCGGCCCAGCGCATCGTATATTTTGACATGGACTTGTGACGATCGTCGCAGACTCAGCGCGAACTCCGCGCCCGCCGCGCCGGCCGGGTTGGGCCAGGGGCCCCGGACCTCGAGCGCCGGCGGCGGCGCCTGCGCCCAGCGGATCAGCGCGGCGCGGTCCGGATCGCCGGTGACCGAATCGACCGCCGCAGCCGTCTCCCACTGGAAGTCCTGCCGTGCCCGCTCCAGCACGGCGGTCACGGGCACCGCGCCCGTTGCCGTGTGCAGCAGCAGCGGCACCGGCACCACCAGCGCCTGTTCCTGGTGCTGGCGCAGCTGCACGCGGACCCGCCCGACCGGCGCGTGGCCCGGCCCGGCAGGCCAACGTCGAAGGCTCAGCAGCGGCGCCGCGTCGGTCTCCAGCCAGCCTCGGAAGAACGCGCCGAGATCGCGGCCGGCGGCCCGTTCGGCGTGGTCGATCATCCGCGGCGCGTCGACGCTGCCCTGGACCAGCGCCGGGTCGTTCGCGTAGGCGCGCAGGAAGCGGAAGAAGGCTTCGTCGCCGATCACCCCGCGCAGCAGGTGCAGCACCCAGGCGCCCTTGTCGTAGACCAGCGTGTTCGGCAGGACCGGCGACGGCCGCGCCAGCGTGCCCTCGCCGGCGAAGAGCGACGGATGGCGGCCGGGGCCGATCAGCCGCAGGAAGTCCTGCAGGGCCGCCGGACCTTCGCTGTGCTCCAGCCACAGCGCCTCGGCGTAGGTGGCGAAGCCCTCGTTCAGCCAGATGTCCGCCCAGCCGGCCGGCGTCAGGCTGTCGCCGAACCACTGGTGGGCCAGTTCGTGCAGCACGATCGGCTCGAAGCGGCGGTCGCCCGTGAACATGAACTGGCCGATGCTGGTGGCCGTGGTGTGCTCCATGGCGCCGCCCCAGACCACCTCCACCTGCGCGTACTTCTCGCCGGCGAAGGGGTAGTCGCCGAGGAGCCCGGTCAGGAAGCCCATCATCGAGCAGGTGCGCCCCATCAGCGTCTCGCCGGCGGCCCGGTCCCGCGCGATAACGTGGTGCTCCAGCTCGACCGCGGCGGCGTGACCAGGGCGGCAGTCCTCGCGCCAGCCCTCGTAGCGCGAGGCGGCAAGCGAGACGAGGTAGGTCGGCAGCGGGTACCGCTCGCGCCAGGCGTGGCGGCGCCAGCCCGGCGGCCCGTCGGTCACCGATTCCAGGCTGCCGTTGCCGATCACCTGCAGGTCCGCCGGCACGGTGGCCGCCAGAGAGACCAGCGCCTTGTCGGCGGGATGGTCCTTGCAAGGCCACCAGGCATGCGCGGACCAGGGCTGGCTGATCGAGAACATGAACGGGGTGTCGTCCGCGGGGTCGCCCGGCGTGCCGCCGTCATCGCGCCGGTAGAGCAGGCCGGCGTAGAGGTTGCCGTGCCGCGGCGGGCGGCCGCGCCAGTGGACGGTCACGGTGTCCGGGGCGGCGGTCGACAGGCCGCCCGGGACCGCGATGCGCAGTTCCTCGCCGGCGCGCAGGAAGCCGAGCGGCGCGCCCCCACGCGCGGCGCCTTCGCACGCCAATTGCGGCACCAGGTCCAGGACCAGGGTGTCGACGCCCGCCCTCAGCGCGCGCACGCCGATCGCCACGCGGCCGCTCAGATCGACGGCTCCGGCGGCCGGGCCGGGGGCCGGATCCAGAGTCAGGTCGAGGTCGTAGCTGAGGATGTCGACGCCGCGGTCGTCGGCGCGGGGGGCGGGCGTGTCGAGGCGCGCGGCCTCGGCGCCGATGAGCGCCTCGAAGCGCTTGCAGGGGGCGGGTTCCGGCGCGGCGGCTCCGCGCGCGGACAGCGGCGGGAGCAGAAGGACGGCAGCCAGCCACCAGAGAACCCGCGGCGCCGCGCCCCTGGCCCCGGGCGCCGTCACATGCGTTCGCGCCCGCAGTTCCAGCAGGCGTCGAAGCCGGGCTCGGCTTCCTCGCCGCAGGCGGGGCAGGTCCAGGCGCCCGAGCCGTCGCCGCCGTGGCCCTGCAGGATGGCGCGCGCGTGGGCCGCGTCCTCGGTGTAGACCAGGACATGGATGCCGCGGATCGCGCCCAGTTGCGGCTGCATGCCGCCGGCATCGTCCAGTTCCAGGCTGGCGGCGATGCCCATGGCCTGCAGCTGGCCGAGGGCCATCTCGGCCTCGAGCTCGGTCCCGTAGGTCTCCACGCGGGTCATGCCGTCGCGCATCGCGTCCGTCCTTTCGGGTTCCCGGTCCGGCGCCGGCCGCGGGGCGGTCCCCGGCGGGGCCCATGCCCATCTTATGATACTACCACCGGCGGCGGCGAACGCCAAGCGCTTGCGGCGGGCGCCCGGCAGGGCGACAATGGGCGGGCACAGCCCCATGGCCGCAAGAACACGATTTCCCGCCGGAGGTGCCCCCGTGAGCCGACGCGATCCCCATTCGTACGCCGACCTGGACCAGGGCCGGGTCACGCACGTGGACCTGGACCTGGCCGTGGACTTCGGCAGCCGGCAGCTGGTCGGCACCGCCACGCTGAAGCTGGCCGCGCCGGCAGCCGGTCCGCTCGACCTGGACACGCGCGCGCTGGCGATCTCCGCCGCCGCCGCCCAGGACGGGGCCCGGGTGCCGTTCACGGTGGCCGACAACGATGCCGTGATGGGCAGTCGCCTGCGCCTCGAGTTGCCGGCCGGCACCACCGCCGTCACGATCACCTACGCCACCAGCCCGGAGGCCTCGGCCCTGCAGTGGCTCGAGCCGGCGCAGACCGACGGCGGCCGGCACCCGTACCTGTTCAGCCAGTGCCAGGCGATCCACGCGCGCAGCGTTCTCCCGTGCCAGGACTCGCCGCTGGCGCGGTTCACCTACCACGCGAAGCTGACGGTGCCGGAGGCGCTGACGGCCGTGATGGCCGCCGCGCCCGGCGAGAAGGGACCCGGCGCGCGGCCGGGCACGCGCGCGTTCACGTTCTCGATGCCGCAGCCCATCCCCCCGTACCTGTTCGCGTTCGCGGTGGGGGACATCGTCGCGAAGGACCTCGGTCCGCGCTCGCGGGTGTACGCGGAGCCGAAGACGCTCGACCGCGCGGCCTGGGAATTCGCCGAGGTCGACAGCATGCTGCTGGCGGCCGAGGAGGTGTTCGGCCCGTACCTGTGGGACCGGTTCGACTTCCTGGTGATGCCGTCGAGCTTCCCGTACGGCGGCATGGAGAACCCGCGCCTGACCTTCCTGACGCCGACGCTGCTGGCGGGCGACCGCTCGCTGGTCAACGTCCTGGCGCACGAGCTGGCCCACTCCTGGACCGGCAACCTGGTCACCAACGCCACCATCGACGACTTCTGGCTGAACGAGGGCTTCACCGTCTGGGCCGAGCGCCGCATCCACGAGAAGCTCTACGGCAAGGAGGCGCAGGCGCTGTCGGCTGCCATCGGCCGCAACGGCCTGAACGACGCCCTGGCTTCCTTCGGCCCGGACTCGCCGTTCACCTGCCTGAAGACCAACGGCGAAGGCAAGGATCCGGACGAGTTCTACTCGCTGGTCCCCTACGAGAAGGGCTTCCTCTTCGTGGCGCTCCTGGAGCAGACGGTGGGGCGCGAGAAGTTCGACCAGTTCATCAAGAAGTACATCAAGCACTTTTCTTTCACCTCGATCACGACCGAACAGTTCGAGGAGTTCCTGGAGAAGGAACTGCCCGGCGTGGCCGCGCAGGTGGGCGCGCAGGAGTGGATCCGCCGGCCGGGCGTGCCGCAGAACGCGCCCAGCTTCAGCTCGGCGCGCCTGGAACACCTCAAGGGTCTGGCAGCCGGCTGGGCCGGCGGCGCGCGGCCGGAGGTCGCCGCCGCGAAGCAGTGGAAACCCGAGGACTGGCAGATCTTCCTGCAGGCGCTGCCGCGCCAGTTGCCGGCGGCCGACTGCGCCTGGCTGGACGAGAACTTCCAGCTCACCAGGCACGGCAACTGCGAGATCCTCTGCAACTGGCTGGCCATCGCCGCCGGCAGCGGCTACGCCGCGACCCGCGCGCGGACGCGCGCGTTCCTGGGCGAGGTCGGCCGCATGAAGTACCTCAAGCCCCTCTACACCGCGCTCCACAAGCATCCGGAGACGCGCGCGCTGGCGAAGGAGATCTTCGCCGAGCACGGCGGCGGTTACCACCCGATCGCGCGCGGGGGGATCGAGCGGATCCTGGCGGGTTAGGTACGGCCGCGATGCGGAAACGCGGCGCGCCCCGGGGTCGACGGATCCCGGGGCGCGACCACGAGGAGTCGGAGGCGCGATGATTCTCACGGTGACCCTCAACCCCTGCATCGACCTGCTGCTGGGCACGCGCGGCCTGCTGCCGCACGACACCAACCGCGTGCTCACGCGGGAGGAGGACGCCGGCGGCAAGGGCACGAACCTCTCGCGCGTGGCGGCGGAGCTGGGCGCGCGGACCACCGCCTGCGTCCTGCTGGGCGGCGGCACCGGCGCCCACGTGGAGCGGGTGCTCGAACTGCAGGGCGTCACGCCGGCGATCATCCCCACCAAGGCGCAGACCAGGATCAACGTCTCGGTGCAGGACGGCACCGACCGGCCGCCGACCACGTTCAACATGAAGGGCGGGCCGGTCACAAACGACGAATGGCACATGACCCTGCGCACGGTGCTCGAGCTGGCGCCGCGGGCGCGGTGGGTCTGCCTGGGCGGCAGCCTGCCGGAAGGCGTGCCCGCGGACGCCTGGCGCACCCTGGTCGCGGCGCTGCGCGCGCTGCCCGTGCGCATCCTGCTGGACGCCGACGACGAGCCGCTGCGCCTGGGGCTCGAGGCCGGGCCGCACCTGATCAAGCCGAACCTGGCCGAGGCGTCGCGGCTGCTCGGGCGGCCCGTGGCCGGCGTGGAGGATTCCTTCGCGGCGGCCGCGGAACTGCGCGCGCTGCTGGCGGCGCGGGGGGCCGAGGACCCGGCCGTGATCATCTCCATGGGCGCCGAGGGCGCCGTTGCCGTGACCGCCGCCGGCAGCTGGCACGCGCCGGCGATTCCCGTGGCCGTGCGCAGCACCATCGGCAGCGGTGATTCGCTGCTGGGCGGGCTGCTGGCGGCGTTCGCGAACGGGCACGACTGGCAGGAGGCCCTGCGCTGGGGCGTCGCCGCGGGCGCGGCGACGGCCATGACCGACGGCACCGAGATCGCCCGGCGCCCCGTGGTGCAGGCGCTGCTGGCCAGGGCGACCGTGGCCAGGCTGGCCTGAGCGTTCCCGCGGGAGGCCGGGTCTGCCCCACGAACGCCTTCCCGTATGGTACGATCACGGCACGGTGGAAGCCGCCGTTCCCGTCACCCCGGTTCCGGAGGTTGCCGCGATGAGGCGCGCCGGCCTGATCCTCGCTCTGGTGTTCGGCACTTCGTCCTGGCTGGCCGCCTCGCCGGCCCGCGCGACGGCGATCGCGAGCCGCTTCGACGCCGGCAACGAGGGCTGGGCCGTGGTCAACTACCCGTTCCGCAGCAACGGCACCGGCGGCTGGAGCACCGCCCCGCTGCCCTTCGACGGCGCGGAGGGGCTGCCCGCCGGCAGCGTCCGGGTGGGCGACGTGTTCGCGGAAACGGGCATCACCGCGCCGCCCGCGTACCTCGGCAACCTGGGCGCCTTCTACGGCGGCCAACTCACCTATGACATCCTGGTGCGCTACTCGGACGGGGTCGACTACCCGGCGGTGGTGCTGGTGGGAACGACGATCTCGCTCTATTACGACGCGCCTTCGCCGCCGGTGGGCGTCTGGCAGGCGCGCACGGTGCCGCTGACCGAGGCCGGCTGGAAGGTGGGAGGCACGTTCGCGCCGGCCACGCAGGCTCAGATGCAGGGCGTGCTGCAATCGCTGCAGGGGCTGCACATCTACACCGAGTGGCACACCGGCGGCGACGACACCAACGTGGACAACATCGTGCTGAGCGGCGGCGCGACGCCGGTGCCGGGCGCGATGGACGGGCCTCACCTGGCCTGCGCGCCGAATCCCTTCAATCCGCGGACCACGCTGAGCTTCTCGCTGGCGGCCGGCGGGCCGGTGCGCCTGGCGATCCACGACGTCGCGGGCAGGCTCGTTCGCGAGCTGGCGACGGGCGCCCTGCCGGCGGGCCTCCACGAAGCGGCGTGGGACGGCTGCGATGACCTGGGTCTGCCGCTCGCTTCGGGCGTCTACCTGGCGCGGCTGCAGGTCGGCGCGAGCGTGGGCGTGGCGCGGCTCGTGCTCTTGAGATAAGCGATACAGGCGGTCCCATGTCCGGCAACCCTCTTTTCCAGCGCCTGCAACTGCTTACCGGCCCGGCGGCGCTGGCGCATCTGCAGGCTTCGCACGCCGCGGTGTTCGGCATCGGCGGCGTCGGCTCGTGGGCCGCCGAGGCGCTGGTGCGCTCGGGCGTCGGCGCCATCACGCTCGTCGACAACGACGTCGTCTGCGTCACCAACGTGAACCGGCAGCTGCAGGCCACCACGAAGAACGTGGGGCAGCCGAAGGTCGAGGCGCTGGCCGAGCGCCTGCGCCTGCTGAACCCGCGCTGCGAAGTCACGCCGGTGATGAAGGCCTGCGAGCCCGCCAACGTGGACACGTTCGCCGTCGGTCGGTACGGATACGTGCTGGACTGCATCGACAGCATCACCTGCAAGGTCGCCCTGATCCGCGCCGCGCACGCCGCCGGGTGCACGCTGTTCTCCGCGATGGGCGCCGCCGCCAAGCTGGACCCGACGCAGGTCCGGGTCGGCAGCATCTGGGAATCGCACGGCTGCCCGCTGGCCCGCTGGATCCGCCGCCGCCTGCGCGAAGCCGGATTCCAGGGGGACTTCCAGGTCGTGTGGTCGCCCGAGAATCTGGAGCCCGTCGAGGCCACCAGCGTGGCCTGCGGCACGCACACCTGCCACTGCCCGAAGTTCGTGCCAGTGGACGACGGCGAGCAGGAGCACCGCGACTGGTGCGCCGAGAAGAAGGTCATCAACGGCACCGCCGTGCACATGACGGCGATCTTCGGGATGATGCTGGCGGGGCTGGTGGTGCAGGACGCCTTCGCGCGCGCGGGCCGGCGCGCGGGCGCTGCCGACGACAACGCTCAGCCGCCCACGTCCTCGGACTTCCCGCTGGCCGCCGACCGGTAGCACGCGTCCACCACGCGCAGCGTGGCCAGCCCGTCGTTCGCGCCCACCGGCGGCCGCGTCCCGGACTTCACGCACGCCAGCCATTCGCGCAGCATCGCCGGGAGCGTCGGCACGGCGGCGTCGACGTCGAACCGCTCCTCGCTGCGGCCGCGCCGCAGCACGAGGCCCCCGGTCAGGTAGTCGGCCCACAGCTGGCCGTCCTCGCCGACCGCTTCCAGCCACTGGGCCCGGGAGTCGGTGTACTTGCTGACTTCCAGCGCGACCTGGCAGCCGTCGTCCAGCTGGGCTCGCGCCAGGAAGAAATCCTCGACCACCGGGTTGAGGACCTGCCACTGCCGCGAGTCCACGCGCGCGAACTCGCGGCCGGTCAGGAACCGCGCAAGATCGAACAGGTGCACGCCGGTCAGCAGCACCGATCCGCCCACGGTCTGGGACCGGTCGCGCTGCCAGGACAGCGTGGTGGGGGCCAGGCGCTGCGCCAGCCTCACCAGGCGCACGCGGCCCAGGCGCGGCCACAGCTCGCGGGCCTTGAGGATGACCGGGTTCCAGCGCAGCGACTGGCCCAGGAACAGGGGCGCCGCGGCGCGCACGTCCAGCGCGGCCAGGAGCTCGGCTTCCCCGAGCGCGCCGGTCATCGGCTTTTCCAGCAACAGCGGCTTGCCGGCGGCCAGCACGGACGCCGCCAGCGGAAAGTGCGAGGAGGGCGGCGTGCACACGACCACCCCGTCAACGTCCGGCGCCGCGACCACGTCCGGCGCCTCCGGCAGGTAACGGACGCCGTACCCGGCGGCCAGCTCCGCGCCGGCCGCCCGGTCGCGCCGGCAGACCGCCGTGACCGTCATCCCGGGCACGTCGCGCAGCCCGTGGCGCAGGTAGCGCTCGCCGTGGGCGCCGGCCCCGATGATCCCGATCCTGAACTGCATGCCCGTGGCCCTCTTCTGGCTGAAGGAACGGCTTCGCCCTCCCGCTGGACCGCCTCCCGAGGACGGAGCCTAACATGACCGCAGGCAGACGACAAACCGCCGGCTGGACGGCGCTGGCCGGCGCGCTGGCGGCGCTCGCGTGGGCGCTGCCGGCGCCGGCCGCGCGCGCCGAGCTGGACCCCGGAATCATCATCAACGAGGTGCTGGCCGACCCGGCCACCGACTGGAACGGCGACGGCACGGTCGACGCCAAGAACGACGAGTGGATCGAGATCCGGAACATCGACACCGCGCCGATCGACCTGTCGGACTACTGGCTGCGCGACAGCACCGGCGAGGCGCCCGACTTCCGGCTGAGCGGCGTGGCCGACCCGGGCGAGCACATCGTCTTCTTCGGCTCGGACGCGGTGGCCTGGCAGGCGGCCAACGGCATCACCCAGAGCGGGTTCGCCCTGAACAACTCAGGGGACCTGGTGCAGCTGCTGAGGACCATTCCCGGCACCGACCCCGTGCAGTACGAACTGATGTTCGCGGTCTCCGTGCGGGACCACGAGGCCGAGGACGACCGCTCCGGCGGGTTCGACCAGGTCCATGTCGCGTGGCTGCTCTTCGACGCGCTGAACCCGTACACGGGCGCCGTGGAGCCGCTCGCCAGCGGCTGCCCGCCCAGCCCGGGGGCCGAGAACATCTGCGGCGGCGACGTGGCCGCCGAGGCGGCCACCTTCGGCGCGGTCAAGGCGTCGTTCCGTTAGCGGGGGCGGCCGGGGACAGGCGTCCCCGCCGCCGCCCCCCTTTCCGGCGGCGGGGAACGCCCGACGGCCCGGGAACGGAGTCCCGGGCCGTCGCCTTTCCGGCAAGGCGCCGCGCGTCCCGGCGGCCGTCGAAATCGGCCAAAGGCCCTCGAAATTGGCGGAGTTTCGCGGTTTTCGCTTCCCTGTGCGGACGACGGCGGCTATGCTGCGGTCGGCACGCCCGTGCCGTGCCGCACGCCCCCTCAAAAGGGGCGTGCCCCGTCCCGGAATCCCCGTCCCGCGAGCCCCGTTCGGGAGAAGCCATGCAGCTGAACGAGAACCAGAAGATGATCCGCCAGATGGCGCGCGACTTCGCCGCGGCCAAGGTGGCGCCGATCGCCCATGCGATCGACCGGCACGGGACCTTTCCGGAAGCCACGGTCCGCGAGATGGGAGAACTCGGGTTTCTGGGCCTGACGGTGCCGGAGGCGTACGGCGGCGCGGGGGCGGACATCACCTCGTACGCGCTGGTGGTCGAGGAACTGGCGCGGGTCTGCGGCAGCCACGCCCTGACCGTCGCCGCGCACAACAGCCTCGGCTGCTGGCCCATCGCCGCGTTCGGCACCGAAGAGCAGAAGGCGAAGTACCTGCCCCCGGCGGCCGCGGGCAGGTCGCTGCTCAGCTTCGGCCTGACCGAGGCCGGCGCGGGGTCGGACGCGGGCGGGACGCGGACGGCCGCCGTGCGGGACGGCGACCACTGGGTGCTCAACGGCACCAAGATGTGGATCACCAACTCGCACTACGCCGGCGCGCTGATCATCACCGCCAAGACGGACCCCGCCGCCGCGGGCAGCCGCGGCATCAGCGCCTTCATCGTCGACACCGACACGCCGGGCTTCACGGTGGAGAAGAAGGAGGACAAGCTCGGCATGCGCGCCTCGGACACGGCGCCGCTGACGCTGGTCGACGTGCGGGTGCCGCACGCCAACCTCCTGGGCCGGGAGGGCGAGGGCTTCAAGTACTTCATGCAGACGCTGGACGGCGGACGCATCTCCATCGCCGCGCTGGCGCTGGGCTTGGCCGAGGGCGCGCTGGCCACGGCGATCGCGTACGCCAAGCAGCGCGAGCAGTTCGGCAGGGCGATCGCCGAGTTCCAGGCCATCGTGTTCATGATCGCCGACATGGCCACGCAGATCCAGGCCTCGCGCCTCCTGACCTACGAGGCCTGCCGCCTGAAGGACGCGGGCGAGGACTTCGGCCACCTGTCGGCCATGGCCAAGCTGCACGCCAGCGAGACGGCCATGTTCGTCACCGACCGTGCGATCCAGATCCTCGGCGGCTACGGCTACACGACCGAGTACCCGGTCGAGCGCATGTACCGCGATGCGAAGCTGTGCACGATCGGCGAGGGCACCAGCGAGATCCAGCGGCTGGTCATCGGGCGCTACGCGCTGGGTCTGAAGTAGGGGCGCGAGTTCGAGCTGGGCAGGAGGGGGCGCCGAGGCGCCCGGCACCGATAGAGGCAGCAGGCAAACCACGACAAGGGAGCCGGAAGATGAGCAAGCGTTCCGTCATCTGCGAAGCCGTCCGCACGCCCATCGGCAAGTTCCAGGGCGGCCTGGCCGGGATCCGCGCGCCGGAGCTGGGCGCGCACTGCGTCAAGGCCGTGCTTGAGCGCACGGGCCTGGACCCGAAGCTGGTCGGCGAGGTGATCATGGGCAACGTCTGCCAGGCCGGGCTGCAGCAGAACCCGGCGCGGCAGGCGGCCATCTTCGGCGGCGTGCCGCACACCGTCAGCGCCATGACCGTCAACAAGGTCTGCGGCTCCGGCCTGAAGGCCGTCGCGCTGGCCGACCAGGCCATCCGCGCCGGCGATCTCGACTGCGCGCTGGCCGGCGGCTTCGAGAACATGAGCCGCATCCCGTACGCGCTGCTGGGCGCGCGCGACGGCCTGCGCCTGGGCGACGGCACCGTCACCGACCTGCTGGTGCACGACGGCCTGTGGGACATCTACAACAACTTCCACATGGGCATGACGGCCGAGTGGGTCGTGGACACCTACAGGGTCAGCCGCGAGGACCAGGACGCGTTCGCCGCCGAGAGCCATCGCCGCGCCGTGGCCGCCTGGGCCGCGGGCAAGTTCACCAAGGAGGTCGCCCCGGTCACGATCCCGCAGAAGAAGGGCGATCCCGTCGTGTTCGCCCGGGACGAGGGCCCGCGCGCCGACGCGACGCTCGAGTCGCTGGCGAAGCTGAAGCCGGCGTTCAAGCGCGACGGCGGCACGGTCACGGCGGGCAACGCCTCGACCATCAACGACGGCGCCGCCGCGCTGCTCGTCTGCAGCGAGGCCTTCGCCAAGAAGAACGGGCTGAAGATCCGCGCGATCATCGAGGGCGCCGCCACCGGCGCGGTGGAGCCGCACCAGGTGATGATGGCGCCGGTGACCAGCGTGCGGAACCTGCTCAAGAAGACGGCCAGCAAGCTGGCCGACTACGACCTCTTCGAGTTCAACGAGGCGTTCGCCGCCCAGAGCGTCGCGGTCATCCGCCAGCTCGAGGTGGACCCGGCCAGGGTCAACGTCCACGGCGGCGGCGTCAGCCTGGGGCACCCCATCGGCTGCTCGGGCGCCCGCATCCTGGTCACGCTCCTGCACGCGATGGAGGACCGTCAGGTCGGCCGCGGCCTGGCCAGCCTGTGCCTGGGCGGCGGCGACGCCGTCTCGCTGGCGATCACCCGGGCCTGAGAACCGAACGAAGCGGAAAGGAAGACGCCATGAAGATGTCAGTCATCGGCGGCGGCACCATGGGCAACGGCATCGCCCATGTGTTCGCGCAGCACGGCCACGACGTGACCCTGATCGACGTGAGGCAGGACTGCCTGGACCGGGCGCTGAAGACCATCGAGGGCAATCTCATGCGCCAGGTCAAGAAGGAGACTCTCACCGAGGCCGACGCCAAGGCGACGCTCGGGCGCATCCGCCCGGCCGTCGCCGTGAAGGCCGCCGCGGGCAGCGAGCTGGTGGTCGAGGCCGTGTTCGAGAGCTTTCCGGTCAAGCAGGAGATCTTCACGGCGCTGGACGCCGCCTGCGGTCCCGAGGCGGTGCTGGCCACGAACACCTCGAGCATCTCCGTGACCAAGATCGCGGCCACCACGAAGCGCGCCGACAAGGTCATCGGCATGCACTTCATGAATCCGGTGCCGGTGATGAAGCTGGTCGAGGTCATCTGCGGCCAGGCCACCAGCGCGGCCACGCTGGAGTACGTGACGAAGGTCTCGCGGGAGCTCGGCAAGGTCCCTGTCCCCGTGCAGGATTATCCGGGCTTCATCAGCAATCGCGTGCTGATGCCCATGATCAACGAGGCCGTCTACTGCCTGATGGAGGGGGTGGCCACCCGCGAGGCCATCGACGAGGTCATGAAGCTGGGCATGGCCCACCCGATGGGGCCGCTGACGCTGGCCGACTTCATCGGCCTGGACATCTGCCTGGACATCATGAACGTGCTCTACGACGGCTTCGGCGACAGCAAGTACCGGCCCTGCCCGCTGCTGCGGCGGATGGTCGATGCCGGCTACCTGGGCCGCAAGAGCGGCCGCGGCTTCTACGAGTACGCGCAGAAATAGCCTGAACGCCGGCCGGCCGGCCGGCGTTCCCAACCCCGGGAGACTCCCGTGCAGTTCCAGTTCACCGAACAGCAGCGCATGATCCGCGACATGGCCCGCGACTTCGCGAATCGCGTCATCGCCCCGGTGGCGGCCGAGCTCGACGCCACCGAACGGTTCCCCACGGAGATCGTCAAGCAGATGGGCGAGTTGGGCCTTCTCGGCATGAACGTCGACGAGAAGTACGGCGGGGCCGCCCTGGACACCGTCTGCTACGTCGCGGCGATGGAAGAGATCAGCCGCGCCTGCGCCTCCTGCGGCGTCATCATGTCGGTCAACAACAGCCTGGTCTGCTGGCCGCTGGAGACGTACGGCAACGAGGACCAGAAGCAGCGGTTCCTCCGGCCTCTGGCCGCGGGGCAGAAGCTGGGGGCCTATTGCCTCAGCGAGCCCGGCGCCGGCACCGACGCCGCGGCGCAGCGCACGACGGCGAAGAAGGACGGCGACCGCTGGGTGCTCAACGGGATGAAGAACTTCATCACCAACGGCGCCAACGCGGACACGCTGATCGTCTTCGCCCAGACGGAGCCGGCGCTGAAGCACAAGGGCATCCGTGCCTTCATCGTCGAGACGACCAGCCCCGGCTTCTCCGTGATCCGCAAGGAGGAGAAGATGGGCATCCGCGCCAGCGACACCGCCCAGCTGGCCTTCGACAGCGTGGTCGTGCCCGACGACCAGGTCCTGGGGCCCCCGGAATCCGGCTTCAAGATCGCCATGAGCACGCTCGACGGCGGGCGCATCGGCATCGCCAGCCAGGCCCTGGGCATCTCCGCGGCGGCCTACGAGGCGGCCCGCGCCTACTCGAAGCAGCGCGAGCAGTTCGGCCGGCCCATCTGCGACTTCCAGGCCATCCAGTGGAAGATCGCCGACATGGCCACGAGGCTGGAGGCGGCCCGCCTCCTGACCTACCGCGCGGCCTGGCTGAAGGACCAGGGCGGCCGCTACAGCGAGGAGTCCGCCATGGCCAAGCTCTACGCCAGCGAGGCCAGCCACTACATCACCAACGAGGCGGTGCAGATCTTCGGCGGCAACGGCTACTCGAAGGAGTACCCGGTCGAGCGCCACTTCCGCGACGCCAAGATCACCGAGATCTACGAGGGCACCAGCGAAGCGCAGCGCATGGTGATCTCGTCGCTCGAACTGAAGAAGTAGCCGGCGGCGGGGGAGGGCCGGCGCGGCCTTCCCCCGCCGTCGTTCCGCGCCGGTCCCCGCCGCCTCAGACCCACGGGAGATGAGTCATGCCTTTCCGTTCGCGTCGCGTCGCGTTCCTCGCGTTCATCTGGTGCGCGCTGGCGCCGGCTGCGGTCGCCCTGCCGAACGCCGCGTTGGCGCTGGCCGCCCCCGCCGCCGCGCCGCTGAACGACGGCCTGGCGCCGCTGGACCCCGCCCGTCTGTTCCCGGGGGCGCAGTTCGACCCGCGCGTGCCCTCGTTGCGCGACGTGACGGGCGTGGACCCCGCCGCAAGGCCCCTGCGCCCGGAGGAGGTGCTGGCCTGGTTCGGGGCCCTTGACGACGCGTCTCCGCGCGCGACGCTGCTGGAGTTCGGGCGCTCCTTCGAGGGCCGGCCGCTGGTGCTGCTGGCCGTCTCGGACGAGGCCACGATCGCCCGGCTGGAGGACTTCCGGCGCGAGCACCTCGCGCGTCTGGACCCGCGGGGGCCGGCCGTCGGGCTGGCCGAGGCGAAGGCCGTGGCCTTCCTGGCCTACGGCATCCACGGCGACGAGCTGAGCAGCACCGACGCCGCCTGCGCGCTGGCCTGGTGGCTGGTCGCGGGCACCGATTCGCGCGCCGAGGCGCTGCGCCGCGACCTGGTCCTGCTGGTCGACCCGTGCGAGAACCCCGACGGCCGGGCGCGCTACCTGGCGCAGGTCGGCTCGTTCGCCCACGCGGTGGCCAACCCGGACCAGGACGACCTCTCGCACACCGGCGTCTGGCCGTGGGGGCGCGGCAACCACTACCTGTTCGACCTGAACCGCGACTGGATCCCGATGCGCCTGCCCGAGAGCGCGCGGGCGCGCGAGGTGGCCCGCTGGCTGCCGCAGCTGCTGGTCGACAGCCACGAGATGGGCGCCGACGCGAGCTACCTGTTCCCGCCCGCCCGGCACCCGCACAATCCGCACCGGCCGCTGACGGTCCGCAAGTGGGAGAAGACCTTCTCCGACGAACAGGCCCGCGCCCTCGACGCGCACGGCTATCCCTACTATTCCGGCGAATGGAACGAGGAGTTCTTCCCCGGCTACGGCTCGTCCTGGGCCGCGTACCACGGCGGCATCGGGATCCTCTACGAGATGTCCCGCACCACCGGAACGCGCGTCCGCAAGCGCGACGGCACCGAGCGCACCTTCGCGCAGGCCGTCGAACACCAGGTGGTCTCGACGCTGGCGAACCTGGAGTCGCTACGCTCGCGGCGCGCCGAGATTCTAGCCGACCACCGCGCCGCGCGCGCGGAGGCCGTGGAGCTCGGGCGCCGCGGCGACCGCCGCGCCTGGCTCCTGACGCCCGACCCGCGCCACCCCGGTCGCCTGCCCGAACTGGGCGCCATCCTGGCCGCGCAGGGCATCGAGGCGCAGGTTTTGGGCGGCGAGCGCGCGTTGACGGCCACGGTCACGGACGCGCGCACGGGCCGGCGCGAGTCCCGCGAGGTTCCGCCCGGATCGCTGCTGGTCGGGCTGGACCAGCCGGCGGGCCTGCTCGCGCGGGCGATCCTCGATCCGCACGTGCCGATGAACGACGTCTTCTTCCGCGACGAGCGCGAATACCTGGAGAAGGAGAAGGGCAGCCGCCTGTACGACACGACTGCCTGGTCGCTGCCGCTGCTGCGCGGCGTGCCGGCCGGCTGGCTGGCCGCGCGGCCGGCCGGCGAGTGGCGCCCCTGGGCGGCGGCGGACGAGGCTGCCCACGCGGCCGCAGCCGCGGCGCCGGCCGGACCCTGGACCTCGCTCGTGCTCGACGGCGACCCCGAGGAGAGCTGCCGCCTGCTGGCGGAGCTCCTGCAACGCGGCGTGACCGTGCGCGTGGCCCGCAAGCCGTTCACGGTGGAAGGCCGCGCGTACAACGCGGGCGCGCTGGTCATCCGCCGCGAGGGCAACCTGCCCGACCTGGACGCGGCGCTGGCGGGCCTGCGTTCGCGCGCGACGATGCAGGCGATCGCGACCTCGCGCGCGCAGGCGGGGCCCGACTTGGGCGGCGCCGAGTTCGACGTGCTGGTCGCCCCCCGCGTGGGCGTGCTGGCCGGGATGCCGATCGCCCCGGACGACTACGGGCACGTGTGGCACCTGCTGGACCAGGAGCTGGGCCTGCGCTTCAGCAGCCTGGACGCGGCGCGCTTTTCGCGCGTGGACCTGTCGCGCTACAACGTCCTGGTGTTCCCGCCCGTGCGGGGCGGCACCGGGATGTACCGCCAGGCGCTCGGCCAGGGCGGGCTGACGCGCCTGCGCGCGTGGATCGAGGCCGGCGGCACCGCGATCGGCTTCGATGGCGGCGCGCAGCTCCTGGCCGACTCGACGCTCGCCCTGACCCAGAGCCGCTTCCGCGCCCAGGCCTTGGACAACAGCCCGCCGCCGGTGTGGTCGATCCCCGCCGCGATGGCGGAAGCGGCCGGGCGCCCGGCGGCCGGCGGCCTGCGCGTGGCGGCCGCCGCGCGCACCGGTCCCGACGGCTCGCCCCTGCCGACGCCCGCGCCGGAACCCACGGCCCGGCGCAGCTCCCCTTACGACGTGGCCCCGCTGCTGGGGCCGGGCGCGGCGCCGTTCGCGGCCGGCACGCCGCAGGGCACCCCGCTGGGCGGGACGCCGCGGCGGCTGGACGAGTGGCTCCAGGAGGTCCTGCCGGCCGGCCGCAAGGCGGTCGAGCCGGTCGACCGTGAGCGCGCCGACGCGCGCCTGCGCCGTTTCATGCCCCAGGGCGCGCTGCTGCGCGCCGAACTGGACCCGGAGGAGTGGCTCGCCTTCGGGCTGGACCCCGAGATCCCGGTCTGGTTCGGAGCCGAGGACGCCCTGCTGGCCGCGCCGACAGCCGTCGCGGCGGCGCGCTTCGCGGCGCCCGAGCGGCTGCACCTGGGCGGCCTGCTCTGGCCCGAGGGCGCCGCGCGGCTGGCCCAGACGGCCTACGCGGTCCGGGAGAACGTCGGCCGCGGCCAGGTCGTCCTGTTCGCGGCGCCGCCGGCCTGGCGCCGCTGGCAGCGCGATGCCGAACGTCTCCTGGTCAACGCCATCCTGCTGGGGCCGGGCCTCGGCACGCGCTGGTCGACGCCCTGGTGAGGCGCGGCTTGGCGCGAGCGGGACGGCTGCTACATTAGGCCGACGGCGACGGGCGACGGGTCCGCCGCTGAAGCGAAGGACGGGGAGCCGCCGATGGACTTCGAGCTGAACGAGAACCAGAAGATGTTCCGGGACATGGTGCGGGATTTCACGCGCCAGCACATCGCGCCCATCGCGCACCGCATGGACGTCGATGGCGACATGCCCGACACGCTGATCGCGGCGCTTCGCGAAGGCGGCTTCTTCGGCCTGACCTTTCCCGAGCAGTACGGCGGGCTGGGCGTCGACACCCTGACCTACGGCCTGGTGGTGGAGGAGCTGTCCAAGGCCAGCGCCGGGGTCAGCGTGATGCTCACGGTCCACAACAGCGTCGGCTCGTACCCGGTGGCGCTGTTCGGCACCGACGACGTGAAGCGGAAGTTCCTGCCCCGCATGGCCGCCGGCGAGATCGCCGCCTTCTGCGTCACGGAGGCCGGCGCCGGCTCGGACGCCTCCGCGCTGCAGGCCACCGCGCGGCGCGACGGCGACCACTACGTGCTGAACGGCGCCAAATCGTTCGTGACGAACGGCGCCCGCGCCGCCTTCTACGTGATCCTTGCGCGCGAGCCGGGCAGCAGCGGCCACAAGGGCACCCACGCCTTCCTGGTCGAGCGGGACACGCCCGGGCTGTCGGTCGCCAAGAAGGAGGACAAGATGGGCCTGCGGGCCTCGGACACGGCGGTCATCGCCCTGGACGAGGCGCGCGTGCCCGCCGCCCACCTGCTGGGTGAGGAGGGCGCCGGCCTGCGCGTGGCGCTCACCGCGCTGGACGGCGGGCGCATCGGCATCGCCTTCCAGGCCCTCGGCATCGGCCAGGCCTGCCTGGACGCGTCCATCGCCTACGCCAAGGTGCGCGAGCAGTTCGGCCAGTCGCTCGCCTCGCAGCCGGTGATCGCCCACAAGCTGGCCGACATGGGCACCGAACTGGAGGCCGCGCGCCTGCTCAGCTGGCACGCCGCCTGGCTGAAGGACCAGGGGCGCCCGCACACGCGCGAGGCGGCCATGGCCAAGCTGATGGCCAGCGAGGCGGCCGGCCGCGCCGCCGACGCCGCGGTGCAGATCCACGGCGGCTACGGCTTCTGCAAGGAATACGACGTGGAGCGCTACTACCGCGACGTCCGCGTCACGCGCATCTACGAGGGCACCAGCGAGATCCAGCGGCTGGTCATCGCGCGCAAGCTGCTGGCCGGCCAGTAGCCGGCCCGGCCTCAGCGCACCAGCACCAGCTTGCGTCGGTCGGCGCCGTCGGCGGTCCGGAGCGAGGCCAGGTAGGTCCCGCCGGGCGCCTCGGTCCGGTCGTCCGCGCGTCCGTCCCAGGTCACGGCGTGCTCGCCGGCGGGCAGCGGCCCGTCCACCAGCGTCCGCACGCGGCGCCCGGCCAGGTCGTGCACCGTCAGGCTCACCGCGCCGGCGGCCGGCACGACGAAGGGGAGGCGCGTGGAAGGATTGAACGGGTTGGGCCGGTTCTGCCCGAGCCACGGCCGCGCGGGCGCGGGCGGCAGCTGGCCGCTCGTCGTCGAGACGATGCGGTGGGCCTTGCCGCCCCCGTAGTCCAGGATGTACAGCTCGCCGTCGGCGTCCTGCCCGAACGCCGAGATGGACGCGTACCCGCCCGCCGGCGTCAGCGCCGCCGTCAGTTCCGTCACCGACGCCAGCCCTTCCTGCGCCGTCCAGCGCAGGCCCCAGATCTGGCGGCTGCAATAGTCCGCGAACAGGTAGGTCCCCTGCAGCCCGGGCACGGCGTTGCCGCGGTAGACGTAGCCGCCCGAGATCGAGCAGCGGAACGGCGTGCCGCCGTGCGTGTACTCGTGGACCGGCAGGGTGAGCGAGCCGTCATTGCAGCCGGTGGCCGGGTTGAAGCAGGCGGTGCCCTCCATCAGCCGCCAGCCGAAGTTGAGCCCGCCGCTGCCGGCCGGGGCGATGTCGATTTCCTCGCGCGAACTCTGGCCCACGTCGGCGAGGTAGAGGTCGCCGGTCAGGCGGTCGAACGAGAAGCACCACGGGTTGCGCAGGCCGAGGGCCCAGATCTCGTCACGCGGCGGCGAGCCGACGAACGGGTTGCCCGGCGCCGGCAGCGCGACGGGGCCCGACACGTCCAGGCGCAGCAGCTTGCCGAGCAGCGACTGGCCGTCCTGGGCGCGGTTGCCGGGGTCGCCGCCGCTGCCGCCGTCGCCCAGCCCGAAGTAGAGCCACCCGTCGGGGCCGAATTCGAGGTGCCCGCCGTTGTGGTTGCTGTACGGCTGCATCACCGTCAGCAGCGTGTCGGCGCTGGCCGGGTCGGCGCGGTCGGGGTCGGCGCTGACGGCATAGCGGACCAGGCGCGTGTCGCCGGCAAGGTCCGTGAAGTCGACGAAGAAGCGGCCGCTGGCGGCGTAGTCGGGCGCGAACGCCAGCCCGAGCAGGCCGCGCTCACCGCCCGCGCTGATGCGGCCGGTCAGATCCAGGAAGACCCCGCGGTCGCCGCCGTCCAGCCCGAAAACGCGGATGCGTCCGGGCTGTTCCACCACGAAGAGGCGGCGGTCGCCGGGCGGGGACACCAGGCGCACGGGCTGGTCGAGGTCCGAGAGCACGAGGCGCGTGCCGACCTGCGCGTGGACGGACGAGGCCGCAGACAGGAGCAGCGCGGCGGCAACGACGACGGCGCGCGGCGACAGTGGGCGGGGCGCCCGGCCGGCGCGGCGGGGGCGAATCTGAAACGGCATGGTCGACCTCGCCGGTTCCGGGTCACGGAGTCAGGGGGTCGTCCCAAGCTAGCGGCGGCGCGGCCGCCCGGCCACGCCGCCGCCGTCATCCCCGCGCGGGCGGCAGCTCAGCCGCCGGCCGCCGCGGCCCGCGCGTCGCGCGCCCGGGTCCCGCGCCCGAAGATCACCAGCGCGATCGCCGAGGCCAGCGCGATCGCCACGAACACGAACCAGATGTAGTGCGCGTGCGCGTACTCGGCCGGCAGCGGCGCGCGGCCGGCGATTGCCTCGGGGTGCTGCGCCTGGACCTCGGGCGACATCTTCGACGGGTCGGGGCACCACTTGTCGAGCATCACGCCGCTCATCGCGAAGCCGACGATGTACGACAGGAACGAATGGAGGTGGCTGAAGCCGAGGTAGAGGCCCTCCTGGCCCTTGGGCGCCTGCAGCGAGAAGTACTCCAGGAACCGCGGCGAGATGAAGCTCTCGGCCAGGCCCTGGAAGGCGATGCCGACGACCATCATGAACGCCACCGGGTGCATGCCCAGGAGGTGGCCCGAGCCCACCACGTTGCCCGCGGCCATCGCGAAGGCCGAGATGGGCATGATCAACATGCCCACGGTCATCGAGGTCAGCGCGCTGTACCGCTTCATCAGCTGCGTGACCCACGCCACCGTCAGCACCACCGCCGCCGGGTTCACGTTCGCGTACCAGGCGAAGGCGGCGCCCTCGCCGGCCATGCGCAGCACGTACTTCGGCATCGTCGCGTAGAGCTGGCCCTGCACCAGCCAGAAGCCGGTGATGATCAGGATCAGCACCACCAGCCGCAGCCGCGTGCAGACGGCCACCAGCGAGCGCCAGATCTCGCCCATGGTCTTGCCGGTTCCCGGCTGGCGCGCGCCCTTGTAGAAGGCGAAGACGGCCAGGAAGGCCAGCAGCGTGGCCCCCGCCGAGAAAAGGTTCAAGGTCACCAGGCCCTGGTCGCCCATGCTGTCGCGCAGCGGCTTGACGATGGTCTTGCCGCTGAACGAGCCGATGTTCACCATCGCGTAGAAGATCGAGTAGCCGCGCGCGCGGTTGACCGCGTTGGTCTCCGTGGCCACCGTGCCCGTGATCACCGACTTGATGAACGAGCCGCCCACCATGATCACCAGCATGACCGGGATGAACAGCCACTTGTAGCCGGTCTGCTCCAGTCCCGTGAAGGTGACCTTCTGCCCGTAGGTGACCAGGCCCGCGTTCTGCAGCAGCACCGGCAGCACCCACATCAGTCCGTAGCCGATGGTCAGCAGGCCGAACGCCAGCAGCAGCGCGGCGCGGAAGCCCATGCGGTCGGCCAGGGCGCCGCTGAACGGCGGCAGCAGGTAGAGGCCGGCCGAGAACAGGCCGGAGATGACGCCGGCCTGGATGTCGTCGAAGCCGAGGATGCGCGACAGGTAGAGCGTGATCGCGATGAAGACGCCGTACCAGGCGCCGCGCTCCAGCAGTTCGACGATGTTGGCGATCCAGAACGGGCGTGAGAAACGCCAGGTGGAGCCCGTGGGCCCACCCGGATCGGCGGTGGCGGCCTTGTCCGTCATCTGCGGGATCCTCTCGGGAACGGGGTGGAGCGACCACGTTAACCGCCGGCCCGGCGGTTGCCAAGGCGGGTCTGGCCGGCCCCGGCCCGGCGCCGGGACCCTACCGCGCCCAGACCTCGTAGGCCCAGTTGGCCGCCAGCAGGGCCAGCGCGCCCCAGCGCGCGGCCACTGCCGCCCGACGGCCCAGGCGCAGCGTCCGGCGCCAGCGCGGCACGAACGTCGCCGCCACGGCGTACAGGCACCACAGCCCGGCCGCCAGGGCCAGGACGGTCAGCAGGGGGTTGGCCGCCAGCGCGGCGCCCGGGCGGCCCCAGGCCAGGTCGATGGCCGCCTGCGTGCCGCCGCAGGTGGGGCAGGCGACGCCAAGGCCGTCGCGCAGCGCGCAGCGGGCGCTGCGCAGCAGCAGGTCCGCGTCGACGCGCGCCAGCGTGGCGAACATCGCCGCCAGCATGAGCAGGGGGAACGCCAGCAGGCGGGGAAACGGCGAGCGCTCGGACTCCAGGCGCCAGGCCCTCACGAGGCGGCGGCGCCCAGGATGAACAGCATCACCGCGGCCACCACGGTGGACAGGCAGAGCACCGCCGGGGCCAGCACCGCCACCAGCGCCCGCCAGGGGTCCGTCCCGTGGATGCGGTACAGCCCGATGACGTCGATGGCCAGTTCCCACAGCACGGCCACCAGGCCGCCGCAGAACGGCAGCATCGCGACCACGCCGGCGGCCTTGCCGTAGGCCGCCACGCGGAAGGAGGCCTCGAAGCCCAGCTTGTTGCCGCCCAGCAGCATCAGCAGCAGGTGCATGAGGCCGGCGCGGACCAGCACATCCACCGTGACGGTCAGCGGGCTGGCGACGAACCCGATGAACGAGGGCAGAGGACCGAAGAGGTTGCCCAGGGCGTCGCCGGAGGCCAGCGTCCGCAGCGAGCTGCCGGCCAGCGACCAGATCCAGCCGAGCAGGGCCGCCAGCATGCCCAGGACGACGGCATAGAGCAGGGGCTGCCACAGACCCAGTCGCGAGGGCATGCGGCCGAAGAAGGTGCCGGGCGCCGTCAGGACGTCGCGCGTGGTCAGGTAGAGCGCGTTGAGGAAGCCGTAGCGTTCCCGCTGCTCCCACGGGCACAACCGCAGGCCCTCGGGGCCGCGCCCGGCGCCTGCGCCCGGCTCGCCGCCGTCGAAGCCGCCGCCGAATCCCTGGTCCTGGCCGTTCGGGTCCATGCCGTTCCCCTTCCTGCCGCCCGGGTCGCCCCGTCCGCCGTCGACCGGCCCGTCATCCTGCTACGTCGCGGCGCCGCTTTCGTTGCGCCGGCGCCGGCGGCGGCCGCCGGCCCTATTTCGCCAGCACGTCCGTCTCGCCCTCCGCGCGCGCGACCACCACCGCCACGCAGGTGTCGCCGAACACGTTGATGGCCGTGCGGCACATGTCCAGCAGCGGGTCGATCGCCAGGATCAGGGCGATGCCCTCCAACGGCAGGCCCGCCGCGTCCAGCACGATCGACATCATCACCAGCCCCGCGGCCGGGATGCCGGCGGCGCCGATGCTCGCCAGCAGCGCGGTCAGCACGACGGCGAACTGCGTGCCGAAGCCCAGCTCGATGCCGTACGCCTGGGCGATGAACATCGCCGCCACGCACTCGTAGAGCGCGGTGCCGTTCATGTTCACGGTGGCGCCCAGCGGCAGCACGAAGCTGGAGACGCGGTTGCTGACGCCGGCCCGCTTCTCGACGCACTCCATGCTCAGCGGCAACGTCGCCGAGCTGCTGCGCGTCGAGAAGGCGGTCAGCAGGGCCGGCGCCACGGCGCGGACGTGCCGCCAGGCGGGCAGGCGGCCCAGCGCGGTGACCATCAGCGGCAGGGTCACGGCGCCGTGCAGGACCAGCGCGCCCAGCACGACCAGCCCGTAGCGCGCCAGCGGCGGGAACGCCTCGAAGCCGGCGGTGGCGGTCAGCCCGGCCACCAGCGCGAAGATGCCCAGCGGAGCGGTGGCCATGACCCAGCCGGTCACCTTCAGCATGGCGCCGTTCAGGCCGTCCCAGAACTCGACCTGACGTTCGCGCAGGGCCGCCGGCAGCGTCGTGATGCCCAGGCCGAGGATGATGCAGAAGAAGATGAGCGCCAGCATGTCGCCCGCGGCGGCCGCCGCCAGCGCGTTCTCCGGGACCATCCGCTGCACGATGCCGACGATGTCCCCGGCGCCGCGGCCCTCCAGCTTCGCCGCCAGTTCCGCCGGCGGGGCGGCCAGGCCCAGGCGGCCGGCGACCGGCCCTTGCCCGTCGATCCCCGGCCGCACCAGGTTCACCAGAGCCAGGCCGGTGAGGATCGCCACCAGGCTCGTGGCGACATAGAGCCCGAACGTGCGGCCGAAGAGCCGTCCCAGACCGCGCCCGGTGCCCACCCCGGCCACGCCGGTGATGATCGAGGCCGCCACCAGCGGCACGATCACCATTCGCAGGCCGCGCAGGAAGAGCTGCCCCACGAACTCGAAGGCGTCTGCCGGCTGCAGGCCGGCGGTCGGGGACCGGTCCAGGGGCCACAGCAGGCCGGCGCCCACGCCCAGGACCAGCGCGATGAGGATCTGCCAGTGGAGATCGAGCCGGCGGCGCATGGCGCTCCCGTCCGCGGGTGGGGGTTGCGGGCAGTCTACCGGCCGGCGCCGGGGCGCTCAAGGCCGAAAACCGCTGTGCGGCGTGAGGTTGGCAGCCCGACCGGCCCGTGCTACCATGCGCCGGCCCGCAGGAACGGTCCCGGCGCCTTCGCGCCCGGACGGTTGCCCCGGGGGCCGGCGGCGGCGATTTGCCGCCGGCCGGACGTCGCCTTTGCGAGGAGCCGCCATGCGCCTGTACGTCGTCGATCCCGCCGCGCCCGTGCCCGCTGCCGATCTGCCCGTGATCCCGGTCTTCCAGGCGGGCGACGCCCCTGACGGCGCGCAGCTGGCGGCAGCGCTGGCGCGGCTGGTCGCGCCGCGCGGGACGCGGCGGCGCGAGCCGGCCTGGGACCTCGCCGGGTCCGGATTCGCCGCCAAGGCCGAGTCGCTGCTGCCGCTGCCGCGGCCGGGCGGGGGCTGGGTGCTGCTGGTGGGCCTCGGCCCGGCGGCGCAGGCGGGCCTGGAAACCGTGCGGCGCGCCGCCGGCCGGGCGGCCGCCCGCGCCGCCGAGATGAAGGCGCCGCGGGCGGCCGTGCTGCTGCCGCCGCCGGGCGCGCTGGCCTTCGACGACCGGACCCTGGCCCGCTGCTGGGCCGAGGGCGCGCTGCTCGGGCTCCCGTCCAAGGGCACGCTCAAATCGGGCGCCGCGAAGGACCGCGCCGG
>CAYNPY010000028.1:0-3344 GCA_964399195.1 uncultured Fibrobacteraceae bacterium | reverse complement strand
CCGCGCCGGGGCGCCATCGCGGCC
This sequence comes from uncultured Fibrobacteraceae bacterium, assembly GCA_964399195.1. Classification (GTDB taxonomy): domain Bacteria; phylum Krumholzibacteriota; class Krumholzibacteriia; order LZORAL124-64-63; family LZORAL124-64-63; genus CAINDZ01. The sequence continues at coordinate 3,320 of CAYNPY010000028.1, read as the reverse complement.
TGCGCGAGGGCCTGGCCGAGGGCGAATCGTTCGCCGCCGGCTGTCTGCTCGCGCGCGAACTGGTCAACCAGCCGCCGAACCTGCTGACCCCGGCGGCCCTGGCCGCTCGCGCGCGGGCCGTGGCGCGCCGCGAGGGGCTGAGCTGCCGCGTCCACGGCCCGGCGCAGCTGCGCCGGTGGCGCATGGGCGGCCTGCTGGGGGTCGGCCAGGGCAGCGCCAACCCGCCGCGGCTGGTCGAGCTGCACTGGCGGCCGCGCGGGCGCGGCCGCTCCGTGCTGCCGAAGGTCGCCCTGGTCGGCAAGGGCATCACCTTCGACACCGGCGGCATCTCGCTGAAGCCCGCCGCCGGCATGGAACTGATGAAGTCGGACATGGGCGGCGCCGCGGCGGTCCTCGGCGCGGCCGTGATCGCCGCGCGGCTGAACCTGCCGGTGGACCTGACCGTCATCATCCCGACGGCCGAGAACATGCCCGACGGCCGGGCGGCCAGGCCCTCGGACATCGTCACCATGGCCAACGGCAAGACGGTCGAGATCCTCAACACCGACGCCGAGGGCCGCCTCATCCTGGCCGACGCGCTGTGGTACGCCGCGCGCGGGCGGCCCGACCACATCATCGACGCGGCCACCCTGACGGGAGCCTGCGTCGTGGCGCTCGGCAACCATTTCGCCGGGCTGATGGGCAACAGCGCCGAGCTGATCGACATCCTGCGCCAGGCCGGCGGCGAGACGTTCGAGCGCGCCTGGCACCTGCCGGTCGTCGACGAGCACCGCGAGGAGATGGTCGGCGCCTGGAGCGACCTGAAGAACCTGGGCGAGGGCCGCGATGCCGGCGCGTTGACCGCGGCGGCCTTCCTGTCGCACTTCGTGGACGAGAGCACGCCGTGGGCGCACCTGGACATCGCCGGGGTGGCCTGGGCGACGCGGGCGTCCGCCACCTGCCCCCGGGGCGCCACCGGCTTCGGGGCCCGGCTGATCGCGCGCGCCCTGCAGATCCTTGCCGACTGAAGCGGCGACGGCCCGCGGCCCGGCCGGCGGGGACCGTTCGCCGCGTTCCCTGGCGGCGACGATCGCGGCGCTGGCGGCGCCGCTGGTGCTCGCCCAGCTGGCACAGACGGGCATGGGCCTGGTCGACACGCTGATGGTCGGCCGGCTCGGCGGGCCGCCGCTGGCGGCGCTGAGCCTGGCCACGCTGCTGTTCGCGGCGCTGGCCATGACCATCAAGGCCGTCGACGTGGCCTGCCAGACGTTCACGGCGCGGCGCGTCGGGCAGGGACGCGACGACCAGGTCGGCACCATCGCGGCCACGGCGCTGACCGTGGTCGTGGTGCTGGGCGGCGCGGCCTCGCTGGTCCTGCTGCGCTGGCCCGGCCCGCTCATGGAACTGGTCACCCCCGATCCGGAGGTCGACCGCCTGGGCGCCGCCTACCTCTACTGGCGCGCGGCCGGGCTCGTGCCGCTGCTCGTGTTCTTCCAGCTCAAGGCGATGGGCGACGGCATCGGCTGGACGCGCGTCGGCATGCTTGCCGGCCTGGGCATGAACCTGCTGAACGTCGCGCTGAACTGGCTGCTGATCTACGGGCACGCCGGGCTGCCCGCGCTCGGCGTCGCGGGCGCGGCCATGGCCAGTTCGCTCAGCGGCGCCGCGGCGGCCGTCGCGTTGCTGGCGGTCTATCTGCGCCCGGGCCCGCGCCGGCGTTTCCGCCTGCTGGCGCGCGGCAATTTCCACCGCGAACTGGTGCGCCCGTTCCTGGCGATGGCCTGGCCGCCGGCGGTGCAGACCCTGGGCGTCGTGGTGGCCCTGACCGCGTTCTACGTTATCCTGGGCTGGATCGCGACCGCGACCCTGGCCGTCGGCGCCGTCGTGCTGCGGCTGGCCTCGGTCAGCTTCATGCCCGGGCTCGGCATGGGGGCGGCCGTGCAGACCCTGGTCGGCCAGGCGCTCGGCGCCGGCGACGTCCGCGGCGCCCGCCGCGCGGCCTGGACGGGCATGGGACTGGCGATGGCGATGATGGGCGCCTGCGGCCTGGTGTTCCTGCTGATGCCCGCTCCGCTGCTGCGTCTTTTCGGCCTGGACGAGGCCCTGGTGCGCGTCGGCGTGCCGGCGCTGCGTCTGGTCGGGGCGCTGCAGGTCATCGACGCCGTGGGCCTGACCCTGGCCGGCGGCCTGCGCGGCGCCGGCCACACGCGCTCGGTCATGGCCGTCGACGTCGTGGCCGGCCTGGTCCTGATGCCGCCGCTCGCCTGGCTGTTCGGGATCGCCATGGGCGGCGACCTGCTGGGCGCCACTTGGGCGCTGGCCGTCTGGTTCACGCTCTACGCGGCGGGCATGCTGGCGCTGTTCCTGCGCCCGCACTGGCACGAGGTGAGATCTTGAGCATCCCCGAGGGCGGCGGCGCCGCGACGCGCGCGGTGCTGACGGTGCGCGAGCTGAACGAGCAGATCGCCGCCGCGCTGCAGCTGGCGTTTCCGCGCACGGTGTGGGTGCGCGGCGAGGTGCAGCGCCTGCCGCTGGACGCGGCCACGCGGCAGCATATCTACTTCGAGCTGCACGAGACCGGGCGCAGCGGCGCCGCCGAGTACGCGGTGGCCGTGGCGATCATGGGCTGGGACCGCCAGAAGTTCGGCCTCGGGCGCTACCTGGACGGCACCGACCGCGACCTGCGGCTGGCCAACCAGCTGGAGGTCTGCCTCGAGTGCAGGGTGGACTTCTACCCGAAGTTCGGGAAGCTCACCTTGAAGGTGGTGGGCATCGACCCCACCTTTTCGCTGGGGCGGCTGGAGGCGCGCCGGCGCCAGACGCTGGCCTTCCTGGCGGAGGCGGGCCTGCTGGGCGCCAACGCGGCGCTGCCGCTGCCGGCGCTGCCGCTGCGCGTGGGCCTGGTCACCGCGCCCGGCAGCGCCGCCGAACGCGATTTCCTGACCGGGCTGGAGGCCAGCGGGTGGGCCTTCCGGGTCGTCTCGCGCGCGGCGCGCATGCAGGGCGAGCAGCTGGAGGCCGAGGTGATCGCCGCGCTCAGGCACCTGCAGGCCGAAGACGTCGACGTCATCGTGATCACCCGCGGCGGCGGCTCGCGCGCGGACCTCAGCTGGTTCGACCAACGGGACCTGGCGGTCGCGATCGCGAGCTGCGCGGTGCCGGTCGTCACGGCGATCGGGCACGAGATCGACCGCTCGATCGCCGACGAGGTGGCGCACCGCGCCTGCAAGACGCCGACCGCCGCGGCCGAGTTCCTGGTCGCGCGCGTCGACGCCGCCGCCGCGCGCGTGGACGCGGCGGCCGCCACGGTCGCCCGTCTGGCGGGCGAAATTCTGCGCGAG
>CAYNPY010000027.1:13992-37608 GCA_964399195.1 uncultured Fibrobacteraceae bacterium | reverse complement strand
CAGGCGCTTCGCCCGCGCCGCATCGCGCAGGCGGGACCTGGCCGTCGTCAGCGCGCCGCGACGGCGCCTGCCGGCCCGGTCGCGCAGGTCGGCCGCCCGCCGCCCCAGCCACCAGCGCCAGCCGCCCAGCAGCGCGACCAGCGCCAGCGCCAGCGCCCACCAGAGCGCGCCGCCCACCGCCGGCAGGACGGCGCCGCGCCCGGCGCCGCCGGCGTGGATGAACGCCAGGTCGTCGCCCAGGCGCGCGATCTCGTTGCGCAGGAAGCCGGAGTCCTCGCCGCCGGCCAGCGGCCGGTCGCTCGCGGTCACCGTCACCTCGCGCGCGGCCGTGGACGCGGTGCGATACTGACCGCGGCCGGCATCGAACCAGACGACTTCCACCGCCGGCACGCGCACGGTTCCCTCCCGCGTCGTGACCAGCACCTTCTCGGCGGTCAGCCGGCCGCTCAGCCGGTCGTCGCGGGGTCCGCTGGCGACGTTCTCCGCGGCGTTGTGCAGGCGCGTCCCTTCGGGTTCCGCGAGCTCGAGCCCCGCGAACCCCTTCAGAAAGCCGTCGGTCTCCAGGGTGAACTTCAGTTCCACGGCCTCGCCGCGCGGGACGCTGGTGCGGCTGAGGCTGCCCTCGAGCGCGCAGCGCGTGGCCACCAGGCCGCTGAACCCGGCCGGCTTGGGCGCCGGCAACTCGCGTACCTCCACCTCGACGGGCTTGGTGCGCAGGACGCGCGGTCCGGGCGCCTGCTGCCGCGAGTTGAAGAAGCGGTCGAAGAGATCCTCGGGGAAGCTGAGCTCGGCCGGCTCGATGCGCAGGCGGCCGGCGCGCGTGGGAAACAGCGCGTAGCGGACCTCCGTGACGTTGTAGACCTGGCCCTTGTGCGCCTCCCGGAAATTGCGCTCGGTGCCGAGATCCTCGCGCCAGAAGCCTTCCGTGCGGGGCGGCGTGTAGGAGGGGCTGCTCCAGGGCTGGACGCGCCGCCAGTACCGAAACGAGAGCACCACCTGCTGGCCGACCCACGCCTGGGGTCGGTCCACCTCCAGGGTGACGAACACATCCTCGCCACCGGCCGTCGGCCGCGCGGTCGCCCCGCGAGGAACCCGATTGCCGGTGTCCGCCGGCGGCGCGGCGCCGGCGACGACCTTGATGGGAATGGCTGCCGTCTCGCAGACGCCGGCCGCCGTATTGACCCGCACCGGGCCGATGACGAAATCGCCTTCGTTCTCCACGCGCAGGTAGTAGGTCCGAGAGACGCTGACCTGCGTCTGTCCGTTCACCACTGTCATGCTCTGGCTGGTGCCGCCGCCGTAGACGCGGATACCCGGCAGATCGGGCAGTTGGAAGGCCGGCGACCAGCCGATGTCGCCCTGGGCGGTCACGACCAGAACAACGTCTTCCCCGCGCGCCACCGTGGCGCGAGTGACCTCGGCACGGCAGGCGACTGCCGCGTCGACGGTCCGCGCAGCCCCCGCCAGGACCACAAGCAGGACCACGGCCGTGGCCGCGGCCCGCCCGTTGCGTTCGCCGACATTGCGCGGCACGGCCCTCACCATCGCTTCCCGCTCCGGGGCTTGCCGCCCTGGACGCGTTTCTGCAGGGAACGCTTCAATTCTTCCTCGTCGCGGTCGAGAGCCTTCAGGATCTGTGCTGCCTGCTCGTCCGTCAATTCCGGAGGTTGATCCCGGCCCTGCTGCGGCTGCTGCTGGGCCTGGGAGTCCTGCGGACGTTGCTCGCGCTGTTGCTGTTCCTGCGATTGCTTCTGTTGCTGTGGTTCCTGCTGCTGTTGTTCCTGCTGCTGCTGTTCCTGCCGCTGCTGTTCCTGCCGCTGCTGTTCCTGCTGCTGCTGTTGCTGCTGCTGTTGTTCCTGCTGCTGCTCCTGCTGCTCGTTCTGCTCGTCCTTCGGCTGCTCCTGCTGCCTCTGCTGCTCCTGCTGCTGCCGCAGGGCCGCCTCGAGGTTGAACAGGGCGTCCTCCTGGTCCGGGTCGATCGCGAGCGCCGCCCGCAGATCCTTGAGAGCCCCCTCCGTGTCCCCGCCGGCCAGCGCCGCGGTTCCGCGGTTGTAGAGCGCCTCGGCGCGGAGCGCCGGGTCGGTCGCCAGCGAGAGCGCCCGTTCGAACTCGCGCTGGGCTTCGGGCAGCTTCTGCAGGCGAAAGAGGGTCTCGCCGACGGCCAGGCTGAGGCGCGGGTCGTCCGGGGCCTGCACGACGGCGCTTTCGAACGCCGACAGCGCGCCTTCGTAGTCCCCCTTGGCGTACAGCCGCCGGCCTTCGGCGGCCGCGGCCGCGCCGTTGCGCACCAGCCCCGCCGCGTGCGACTCGCCGGCCGGCAGCGCGGCCAGGAGGGCCAGCAGCGCCAACGCCAGCCGCCGTCGCGGCCGCAGCGACAGGCGCAGCAGCAGACACGCGATGGCCAGGGACAACGGCCACACGAAGCGCTCCTGGTAGGCGGAGACTCGGCGGTCCTCGAGCTCGCGTCGTCCGAGCCGCTGCAGCTCGCGATAGAGCCGGTCGCCGGCCAGCCCGTCCACGCCCAGCCGGAAGGTTCCCGCGTCGCCCAGCGCCGCCAGGCGCTCGAGGGACTGCAGGTCGAGGTGGGTGGTCACGACGTTGCCCTGTTCGTCCTTCAGGTAGCCCGCCGGCCGGCCCTGCGGGTCCACCGCCGGGATCAGCCCGCCCTCGGTGCTGCCGACGCCCACCGGGATGACGCGGATCCCCTCGCGGCGACAGGCCTCGGCCTCCTGTTCCCATTCGCCCTCGAGGTCCTCGCCGTCGGTGACCAGAACGATCGCCTGGAAGCCCTGGGCGGACTCGCCGTCGCGGCCGCGCGCCAGCAACTGGCGCGCAGTCGCGAGCGCGGCGCCGATATTGGTTCCCTGCTCCGAGAGCAGCTCGGTGTCGGCCATCTTCAGAAACATGTCGGCCGTGCCGTAGTCGAGCGTGAGCGGACACTGCACGAACGCCGCCCCGGCGAAGAAGACCAGGCCGATGCGGCTGTCGCTGACGCGCGAGAGGAAGCTGCCCAGCTCGGTCTTGGCCCGCTCCAGCCGGCTGGGCGCGACGTCCTGGGCCAGCATGGAGTTGGAGATGTCGAGCGCCACGACCACGTCCGAGCCCTGCTGGGTGACCGTGACCTCGCTGGCGCCCCACTGCGGCCGCGCCAGGGCCACAAGCAGCCAGAACAGGCCAGCCAGCAGGAGGAACCGGTCCCAGGACGCGATGACGCCGCGGCGGCCCTCCACGTGCGAGGAGGCGCGCTCGCCGAGCAGACGCCTCAGGTCGCGGGCGGCGGCGAGACCGCGCAGGCGCAGCACGAGCCAGAGCACCGCCAGCAGCGGCACCGCCCACAGCCAAGGTTGCGCCCCGAATCTCACGGCAGCCTCCTGAGCCAGGTCGCGCCCAGCAGCGACTCGAGCAGCAGCAGAGCCAGCCCGGGCACGGCGAACCAGGCCATGCGTTCGCGATGCCAGGTGCTGATTGTCGTGCGATAGCGGACCTTCTCCAGTTCGTCGATGCGCCGGAAGATCGCCTTCAACGCCTCGGGATCCGTGGCCTGGTACATCTCGCCGCCGGTCGTCGCCGCGATCCGGCGCAGCAGGTCCAGGTCGATCTTCGACTCGATCTGGCGCGTGCGGCGCCCGAAGATCGGATCCTCGACCGGGAACGGGACCAACCCCTGGCGCCCGATGGCGACGGCGTAGACGCGGATGCCGAAGGTCTGCGCCAGGCGGGCGGCCGTCTCCGGTTCCAGCGTGGGCACGTTGTTCACGCCGTCGGTCAGCAGGATGATCGTGCGGCTCGGGGACGTCGACCGCTGCAGGCGGGACACCGCGGTGGCCAGCCCCAGCCCGATCGCGGTGCCGTCCTCGACCAGGCCGACGCGGATCTCCTCGAGGAACCCCGTCAGCACCGGATGGTCGAGCGTGAGCGGGCACTGGGTGAACGCGCGCGCCGCGAAGACGACCAGCCCAATCCTGTCGTGGGGCCGGCCGGCGATGAAGTCGCGGATGACCGCCTTGGCGGACTCCAGGCGGTCCAGCGGCTGGAAGTCCAGCGAGAGCATGCTGCCGCTGATGTCGAGCGCCAGGACGATGTCGATGCCCTCGCCCTCGACCTCCTCCGACCGGTGGGTCTGGCGCGGACCCGCGGCCGCCACCACGAGCAGCGCCACGCCCAGCGCCGACAGCCAGGGCAGCAGCCGCACCGCCCGCGCGCGCGGACCCGCGCCGCCGGTCCCGAACAGCTCCAGATGCGGATGGCGAAGGCGGCCGGCGGCCGGCGCGCCCCGGCTCCGCCACCAGGCGACGGCGAACACCAGCGGCAGCAGCGCGAGGAACCAGGGACGGGCCAGCTCCATCAGGCTTCACCTCCGGCGCCCGCGGGCCGGCCGGCGGGCGCCCACTGCCGCGTGATCTCCGTCCAGGCCTGATCGGCGGCCAAGCGCCGCTCGGCGGCGACCGGCGAGTAACGCGGCTGGACGCGGGCCGCCGCCAGACAGGCGACGAACCGCGACACCTGCTCGCGGCAGTGGGGCGCTTCCGGTTCGCGGGGGTCGTAGCGCCGGAGGTCCGCGTCCGCCAGCAGACGCGCCAGCGGCTCGGTCCCCGCCGGCGCATGGCCGCGGTCCGCGCAGGCCGCCGCCAGTTCGGCTCCGGTCAGGTCGACGGCCGGCACACGGTAGTGCGCCGCGGCGTAGCGCCGCGCCTGCCCGGCCAGTCGGTCGAGGAACGCGCGCGTCTGCCCCCGTTCGAGCAGCCCTTCGGACAGCAGGGACCGCAGGTCGATGGCGGCGGCCAGCCAGGCCGGCTCGGCCAGCGGCCAGTCCGCCGGCGGCGACGGCCGCCGCCGGCGCCGCCACCACCAGGCCAGCGCCGCCAGGGCGAGCAGCAGCGGCAGCAGGACCAGGGCCGCCGGAGTCAGCCACGGCAGCGGCCGCGGATCCCGGATCGCCGCCAGGCTCGCCGGGTCCGCGACGCGCCCGCGGACCGTCACCGGCGGCGAGAGACGGCCCTGCCAGTCGAGACGGAACGGCCCGGTGCGGTACACGCGGTACCAGGCCACGACGCGCCGGCCGCCGGGCGGCGGCAGCGCGGCCAGACGCTCCGCCGGAGTCTCGGGCCCGCCGCCGCCCCACACCCGCCACCACGGACGCGGCCGGGGCGCGAACGGCACGAGCTGCGCGTCGGCGGGGGCCGGCAACGGCGCGCCCGGCGCGTCGCCGGCCGCCAGGTCCCAAGCCACGGCGAACAGGCCGCCGAACGCCACCGAGTCGGCCAGGACATGCAGAGCCACCGGCGCCGGACCGGCGGCGGCCGCGGTGAAGCCGAGGCGCGCGGTGTCGGGCGCGGCGGCGGTGGCGCCGGGAACCCGCGCCGCGGGCGCCGGGGTCGCCGCGGGCGCGGCGCCCGGCCACGGCGACGCCAGTGCGACCGCGAACGCGAGCCAGACGCCGTTCCTGCCGACGCGGGCGCTCATCGGGTCCGCCGCCGCCCGTAACGGCCTTCGCGCGCCAGGAAGAAACGGCGCAGAGGCTCGACATAGGAGCCGGTGGCGTCGATATCCACGACATCGACGCCGCGGGACTGGAACAGGTGCGCGAGGAACCCGTCGCGGGCCGCGACGCGCGCGGCCAGTCGCTGCCGCAGCGCCGGCTGCGAGGTGTCCACGAGCAACGGCGCGCCGGACTCCGCGTCGACCCATTCGACCAGTCCCGCCGCGGGCAGGCTCGCCTCGCGCGGGTCCCGGACGCGCACGGCGACGACGTCGTGCCGCCGGGCCAGCACCGACAGCGTGGTCGTGAAGTCCCCGGTCCAGAAGTCGGAGACCAGGAAGACCGTCGCGCGCCGCTTGAGCACCGAGCCCAGCAGGCGCAGCGGCTCGTCCAGGTCCGTGCCGCGACCCTCGGGCTCGAACGTGAGCAGCTCGCGGATCAGCCGCAGCACGTGGCTGCGCCCCTTGGCCGGGGGGATGAACCGCTCGACCCGGTCGCTGAACATGACCAGGCCCACCTTGTCCTTGTTGGCGATGGCCGCGAACGCCAGGACGCCGCACAGCTCGGCCGCGGTCTCCATCTTGGTCCGCTCGCCGCTGCCGAAACGGCCGCTTCGGCTGAGGTCGACGGCGAGGATCACCGTCAGCTCGCGCTCCTCGTCGTAGAGCTTCACGAACGGGTGCCCCGTGCGCGCGGTGACGTTCCAGTCGATGGTGCGCACGTCGTCGCCCGGCACGTATTCGCGCACCTCGCGGAACTCCATGCCGGTGCCCTTGAACACCGAGTGGTACTCGCCCGAGAAGACCTCGTCCACGAGGCGGCGCGTGCGGATCTCGATCCTGCGCACGGCGGCGAGGATCTCGGCCGGGATCTGCACGTACTGGCGTTCCTGGGCCATGGTCGGCTACGGCAGCGGGATGCCGTCGAGCAGCGACGTGACGATGTCGTCGGCGGTCAGGTTCTCCGCCTCCGCCTCGTAGGTGACCAGGATGCGGTGCCGCAGGGCGTCGTGGCCCACCGCCTTCACGTCCTCCGGGATCACGAACGCGCGCCCCCGCAGCAGCGCCCGCGCGCGCGAGAGCTGCGTCAGCGCGAGCGTCGCCCGCGGCGAGGCGCCCCAGGCGATCAGCGGCGCGAGCTTGAGCCCCGCCGCCTCGGGGTCGCGCGAGGCGAAGACGATGTCCAGGACGTACGACTTGATCTTCTCGTCGACGAAGACCCCGTTGACCGCCGCGCGGATCTCGGCCAGACCCTGCGGCTCGAGCACGGGGCTGACCTCGGGCACATCACGCCCGGCCATGCGCTCGAGGATCGCGCGCTCGTCCTCGCGGGTCGGGTAGCCCACGCGGAGCTTCAGGAGGAAACGGTCCACCTGGGCCTCGGGCAGCGGGTACGTGCCCTCCTGCTCGATCGGGTTCTGCGTGGCGAGCACCAGGAACGGGTCGGGCAGGCGGAACGTCTCGCCGCCGATCGTCACCTGCCGTTCCTGCATGGCTTCCAGCAGCGCGCTCTGCACCTTGGCCGGCGCGCGGTTGATCTCGTCGGCAAGGATGATGTTCGAGAACACCGGCCCCATCTTGACCGAGAACCCGCCGGTGTCGCGGTTGTAGACGGTGGTGCCGGTCACGTCGGCGGGCAGCAGGTCCGGCGTGAACTGGATGCGCCGGAAGCCCGTGTGCACCGTGCGCGCGAGCGTGCTGACGGCGAGGGTCTTGGCCAGTCCGGGCACGCCCTCGAGCAGGATATGGCCGTTGGTCATCAGGCCGAGCAGCAGGCCCTCGATCATGTCGCGCTGCCCCACGATGACTTTGCCGACTTCGGAGTGGACGGCGCGCAGCCGGGCAGCGATCTCCTCGGCGCGGACCTTGTCGAGCGCATGCAGGTCGGACATGTTCACCTTCCCGGCCACGGGTGGCCGTCTTGAGGGGGAAGCGATGCCGGCGATCGCCGCGGGCCGCTACTACGCGCGGGCCCGGCCGGGGTTCCCGCGCGGTCGGCCGGCGACCCGCCACGATAGCCCAGCCGTTTTCCCTTGCCAACCCCGCGCGGAAGCCTTTGAATGGCGACGACGGCGGCGCGGGGACGGCCCGCGCGCCGGCCAGGAGGCCCCGCCCGCGAGGTTCCCGTGCGCCTGAGCAACCGCAAGATCGAGCACCTGGGCAAGCGCATCCTCCGGCTGATGCAGGAGGATCCGCGGGTTCACCCCGCCGGCAACACCGATCTGGTGCTGCGCGCGATCGAGGACACCCTGGCCGACAACATGCGGCTCGAGGACGAGATCGACCAGGAAGTCGAGCGCCTCCTGGCGCAGAACGTCAACGAGATCCGCGCGATGGAGATGGATGTCGGGGCGTTGCGGGCCCGGATGAAGCGGGAACTGGCCCGCAAGCGCAAGTTCATCCTCTAACCGTCCGCCATGCCCGCGGCGGGAGGGCGCGGCCGCCGGTCCGCGCCGCGGAGGGAGATCCCCGTGCGACTGTCCGAAGAACGCATCGCCGTCCTGGCCCGGGAGATCTGTGATCGCCTGCTCGACGACGAACTCGTGGACCTCGAGCTGACCGAGAACGAGTTCGCGCGGCTCATCGAGACGCTGATCGTCGCGGACCTGCGCATCGAGGACGAAATCGACGAGCAGACGACGGCCTTCCTGCTGAAGAACAAGCCGAACCTCGAGGAAGGGTCCACGGCCTGGGAGGTCGAGTTCGAGCGCAAGAAGCTCGATCTGTCGATGGCCCGCGGCTATGTGCCCTTCTGAGCCGGCGCCGGTCCGGCGCCTCCCGCGGTGAGGATCCTCGTCGTCAGCCCCTACCTGCCCCACCGCCGAGTCGGCCACGGCGGCGGCACCGCCGTGCGCGACCTGCTCCGGTGGCTAGCCCGCCGTCACGAGGTCACCGCCGCCTGCCTGGTGCGCCCCGGCGAGGAAGACCTGGTGGGCGACGTCAGCGCGCTCGGCGTCGCCGTGGCGCCGCTGGCCTACGCCGCCGCCGGGGCCAGCGGGCGACAGCGCGCCACGCTGCTCCGCGAGAGGACGGCGGCCGCAGCTCGCGCCGCCGTCTCGGGTTACCCGCTTTATGTCGAGAAGTACTGGAGCCGGGAGCTGGCCGCCGGCCTGGCGAAGGTCGCGGCGGCGCAGCGGCCCGAGGCCGTCCAGTTCGAGTACCTCCAGCTGGCCCTGCACTGCCGGGACTTCCGGCGGCTGCCGGACCGCTCGCGGCCGCGGCTGGTGCTCAACACGCACGAACTGGGTTCGCTGCCGCGCGAGCGGCGGGCCAACCTGGCCACCTCGCCGGCGGCGAGGCTGGCGGCGAGGCTCGAGGCGCGCCGCTGGCGCCGCCTCCAGGTGGCAGCCTGCGGCTGGGCCGACCGCACGCTGTGCGTGACGGACCAGGACCGCCAGCTGCTGGCGAAGATGGGCGGCGTCCGGCTGGCCACCGTGCCGCTGGGCATGGACCTGGAGGCCGTGCGCGCGGACTGGCGGCCGGAGTCCGGCGGCTGCCGCGCGCTCTTCGTGGGATCCTTCGAGCACGGCCCCAACCGCAGCGGCGTGCGCTCGCTGCTCGCCGAAGCCTGGCCGCGCCTTCGCGCCGCCGCCCCGCACGCCACGCTGGAGCTGGCGGGACGGGGTTCCGAGTCGTTCCTGGCCTCGCTGGGCGACCCGGCCGGCTGGCGCGAGCGCGGGGTCACCGCCCTGGGCTACGTCGACGACCTGGCGCCGCTGTTCCGCGCCTGCCATGTCTTCGCCGCGCATCTGACCGAGGGCGGCGGCATCAAGATCAAGGTCCTCGAGGCGCTCGCCCGGGGCGTGCCCGTGGTGGCCACGCCCGTCGCGGCCGAGGGCATCGCCGCCGGGGTCCAGGGCCCGCCGCTGATCGCGGAGCCCGGCGCGGCCTTCGCCGACGCCGTCCTGCGGGTCGCCTCCGATTGCGGTCTGGCCGCGGAACTGGCCGCGCAGGGACGCCAGCTGATCGAGGCGCGGTTCGGCTGGGGCGCGATCGTCGATCGCCTGTCGGCGATCTACGCCGGCGCGGACGGCTGAGCCGGGCGCGGCCGGTCAGCGCAGGCCGGGCGGCAGGGCGCCGCCCTCGCCGCGGGCGATCGCCGCCAGCAGCGTCACCTGCGCCAGGCGCTCGACGGTCTCCAGGAGCGCGAACGCCGCCTCGAGGTCCCGCCCCACGGTCACGGCGCCGTGGCTGCCCAGCAGCACCGCGTCGTGGTCGCGGATGAACGGCAGCACCGATGCGGCCGCCGACTCCGTGCCCGGCTCTGCGCGCGGGCAGACCGGCACCCGCCCCAGCAGACCGGCGGTCTCGGTCAGGAGCGCGCCGTCGAGATCCCTGCCCGCGGCCGCGAACGCCGTCGCCCAGGGCGGATGCGCGTGGCAGATCGCGGCGACGTCGGGGCGCGCCTCGTAGATGCGGCGGTGCAGCGGCCATTCGCTGGACGGCCTGCCCCGGACGCAGCGGCCGGCGGCGTCGATCTCGAGCAGGTCCTGCACGCGCAGGTCGCCCTTGCCCACGCCCGCCGGCGTCACCAGGAAAGCGCGGCCGCCGAGTCGAACCGACAGGTTCCCCTCGGCGGCCACGATCAGGTTCTGCTGCTTCAGCCGGCGACCGACCTCCACCATCTGGCGCCGCAGGAGGACCGGGTTGGCCATCGGCCCCGCGGCTCCTACGGCCGGTAGAGGTACAGGTGCGACATCACGCCCTCGAAGAACGCCAACTGCTGGCGCTCCTCGGCGGCCTCGGTGCGCATCTGCAGCTCGGTCTTCGGGACGTATTCCGGGTCGTTCGCGATGGCGTCCTCGTTCTCCTGGCGGATCCGCTGGTAGGCCTCCTCCTGGAGGCGGTCGAGCATCTCCGTCGGGAAGCCGAGCGTGCTGCTCAGCAGCAGGGTGCCGTCGGGATTCAGCGTCGGATTCGCCTCGTCGCCGCGCGTGTGGTAATAGATCTCGGGCTCGAGGCTGCCGTCAGCCGGCACGACCCAGACGTTGCGGTCGTGCAGCGTCAACGCCGGCACGCGCCGCGTCGAGATGAAGAAGATCCGGCTGCCGTCGGGCGAGTAGCAGGGAGCCGTGTTCAGCACGCCGGTGATGGGATCGCCCGGCTGCATCGCCGTCGACGTGATCTGCCTGAGATTGCGGTCCCGGACCAGGGCGCCGGCCGCCAGGCCCGTGGTGTCGAAGTCGATCGTGAACAGTTCCGTGCCGACACCGCGCCGACCGGCGAGGTCCAGCCCCCCGGAGAAGACCAGTCGCCCGCCGTCCGGCGACCAGGCCGGCGCCTCGATGCGCGAGTACTCGCGGGTGACCGGGAAGGCCCGCGCGCCGTAGCCGTCGTTGGCGCCGGCGGTGGCCATGTCGATCACCCAGATCGCCAGGCCGGTGCACGTCTCCAGGGAGTCGGGGATCGTGCAGCCGGAGCGCATGTAGGCCAGCCAGCGACCGTCCGGCGACAGGGCCGGCTCCGTGTGCTGGTACAGCACCGGGGAAGGAGTCGCGTCGGTCGGCTCGAGGTAGATCGGCGTGACCGTGGTCTGTTCCGGCGTCGTGATGTCGGCCCGGAAAAGGCGGGAACCGACGCGGACCTTGATCGGCATCAACAGGGTGTTGTCGCGCGTGGTGTCCCAGACCGGCGCGCCCTTGTCGAAATCCCTGGCCTGCTGCTGGTAGTCGCCCACGCCCGACAGCTGCAGCGTGAAATCCTGCACGCGCACCAGGCGCGCGCCCAGTTCCGACAGGCTCTGCACGGGTTCGACGCCGACCTGGACGGGAATCACGCCCACCTGCCGAAAATTGACGAAGTAGTCGTCGCCGCCGTAGCGCGGGTCCGACGGCAGCGCCCACCAGTCGCAGGTGAACGCGATCCGGCCGCCGTCGGGCGACAGGCGCGGGTAGAGATAGTGGTATCCGTCGGAGGACGTGTCGGTCGTGACCATGACCAGTTCGCCGCACGTGTGGTTGCCGCACACGACCAGGACCTCCGAGGGGTCCTCCTTGCTGGTGCAGCCCACGACGGCCAGGGCCGCCAGCAGGGCGAGGTAAGCCACGGGCAGGCAGCGGTTGCGCAGCCAAGTCATGTCTGGGAAGACCTCCGGCGCGGGGTATGCCGTGCGGCCGGGCGGCTTGCGGCCGCCCGGGCCTCACCTGGGACGTTGAAAAATAAGGTAAAGCGGGCGGGCAAAGCAACCGGCATCTGGGTCGGCGCCGCCGGCGCGCCGGTTCCGCCGTCGTCAACCGTCCAGGCGGAAAGCGACGGTGACCCGCAGCCAGCTCCAGACGGCGTACTTGCCGAGCCGCGACGGCGTGAAGCGCCCCTGCCGCAGGCAGACCGCCGCGGCGTCGGCCAGGTCCGGCGAGGGCGCCGACACCACGCGGACCTGGCGCACGTCGGCCACAGGATCCAGCAGCAGGTCCACCACCACCTCGCCCTGCGCCCGCGCGTCCAGCGCCGCCGGGGGGTAGACGGGCGCCGGCCCTCCTTCGTGACGGGCCGGATAGCGGTTGAGCTGCTGGTAGAACTGCATCAGCCCGAACGAGCGGCCCCCGGTGCACTTTCCGGCGGCGGCGGCGACATGCGCGGCGGCGAGGGTCGTGTCGCCGACGGCGCGCGCCACGTCCGCGAGCAGGTAGTCGATCCCGGCATCGTCTTCCCAGCTCCGCCCCGCCTCCTCAAGCAGCAGTCGAGCGCGCGCCAGCAACCGCGGCCGGTTGCGCTCCCAGCTGCCGACGTCTCGCGCGGGCCCCTCGTTCGGCAACAGCGACGGCTCGCCCTGCCCTGCCAGCAGGTAGAGTTGGCCGAGCGCCACCAGCGCCAGCGGGTGCCGCTCTCCCCTCGCGTAAGCCAGTTCCATCTCGACCATGCCGTCGGCGCCGGACCGCTGGCGGTGGAACTCCGAGAGCAGCGCGAGCAGACTCTCGACGCCGGCCGGGATCTCCCGGTCGTGGCGGCATCGCGCCAGGCGATGTTCGCGCCAGGCGCCGACCGGCGCCGGCGTCTCGTCGAGGTCGACGACGGCCGGCGCGGGCGCGGGCGCCGCCGGCGGGGGCGCGGCTCCCGGCCCGGGGCCGGGCACGGTCGGGGCGCAACCGGCCGCGAGCGCGAGGGCCGCGAGCAGGAGGCGGACAGACGAGCGCCGCGCGCCGCGGCGCCCCCGCAGGCTGGCTGGTGTCAACGATTCTCCTTTGCCCGGTCTTCGGGATCGCTCCCGGCCGCAGCCAGGGCCCGCCGCGCCTCTTCGTGCCGCCCGAGGGCCGCCAGAGCCGCGGCCCGGTTGTGGTGGTACACGCGGTGACCGGGCCGCAGGAACAGCGCGCGGTCGATCGCCGCCAACGAGGCTTCCGGCTGCGCGTCGGCGAGCAGATTGGCCGCCGCGCGGGCCCAGAACACGTCGTCCTCGCGGGGCAGGGCATCGCCGGCCGCCGGCGCGCCGAGCCGCTCGAGCGCCGCGCGCGCCACGCGGGCCGAGCCCAGGCGCCCTTCCGCCTGGACCGCCTGGCGCCATTCGTCCGCAGTCCAGCCGTCCTGCGCGATCTCGCCCACCAGATCCAGCAGGGCGCTGTCCTGGCCGGCGAGCGCCAGCGCCGCCACCAGATTGCGCCTGATCTCCGGATCGCCTCCGGCGGCGGCATGCAGCCGCCGCAGCGGCGCCACGGCCTCGGCCGGCCGGTCGGCCCCCAGCAGCAGCCCCGCCAGCAGCCGGTCCGGCTCGGGGCAGCCGCCGCACAGCCGCAAGGCCGCGGCCCACTCGCGCGCCGCGCCGGCGATGTCGCCGAGCTGCCCCCGCACCCGTCCGGCCTCCAGCCGCGGCGCCACCGCGGCCGGATCCAGGCGCGCGGCCTCCTCGAATTCCGCCAGCGCCCGCCCGCGCCGGCCCAGCGCGGCCAGGGCCAGGCCGAGATGGTGGCGCAGCGCGCCGTCCAGCGGCTGCAGTCCGATCGCCGCCTCCAGGCGCGGCAGCGCCTCGACGGGACGTCCCGCCGCCAGAAGCGCCGCCCCGGCCCGCCCCTCGACCTGCCAGCCGTAGAGGGGATCGCCGGCCCAGCGGCGGGCGGCCTCCAGCGCCGCCTCGACGGCGGCTGCGGACCGGCCGGCCGCCAGGAGGCTGTCGACTTCCGCCAGAGCCCGCGCCGCGTCGGCGGGCGGGAGCAGGACGCCGGCCGCGGCCGCGTCGCCGCCGGCGACCAGCAGGACGCAGCCGGCGGCCGCGGCGGCGGCCACCCGGCACAACCGGCGCGCGGCCGGCAGGCGCCGCGGACCGTCCGTCGGCCGGCACATCGATGAATCCGCGGCGCTCAGCGTCTTCCCCCATTTCGTCGCCGACCCGGACCGGCGCCGGCCGGACGGACGCCCACAGGCACGGCGCCGGGGCACAGTATCGTCGGCCAGCGCGACGGGGACCACCACTTTCGCCGCGCGAATCCGCTCAACACCCCCCGCGCCGTGCCGATCTGCAAGGCATGGAAACCGCCACTTCACGCACCTTCGTGGCCGACCTGGTCGGGCGCGTGGGCAGCCTGCCGTCGGTTGCCGCGCAGGTCGTCAGCCTGGCGTCGGATCCGCAGTGCGACGTCAACGCGCTGACGCGCGTGATCATGAGCGACAACGCCATGTCGCTGCGTTTCCTGGCCCTGGCCAACGCCGCGGCCGTCGCGCGCGGGCGCGAGACGCGGGACCTCCGGACGGCGCTCGTTCGTCTGGGCTTGCGCCGTGTCCGCAACGTCGCGCTGCTCATGGGCATGCACGACATGGTGCCCAGCGGTGACCATCGCGGCTGGCTGGACACGAACGCGTTCTGGACCTTCAATCTCGCCACCGCCAGTTGCGCGCAGGGACTCGCGTGGCTGCGCGGCTCGCGGATTCACGAGGACGCCTGGATGGCCGGCATCCTGCATGCCGTCGGGCTGGCCGCGATGGCCCAGCGCGCCGGCCCGCAGATGGCGCGCGCCGCGGAGTTGGCGCAGATGGACCGCCTCCCTCTGGCCGAGGCGGAACTGCGCGTCTTCGACTTCCACCACGGCGAGGTGGGCGGCCGCCTGCTGCGCGAGTGGCACCTGCCGACGCTGTACGCGGACGCGGTCGAGTACCTGCCCGAGGCCTATGAAGCCGGCGAGCTGCCGGCCGAGACGGACGCGATGGTCGGCCTGCTGCGCGACGCCGTGCTCACCGTGCGCGCGATCGGCTTCGGCGACAACGGCGACGGCGACGAACCGTGGCGGCCGGAGGATCTCGCCGCGCGCCTGAACCTGCCGGAACCGGCGATGCAGGCCTTGGCCGACAAGGTCGACCGCGAGGTGCAGGAGGTCTCGCGCCTGATCGGGCTCGACGTGCCCGGCGACCACTTCGCCGCCACGCTCGCCCGTTCGCAGGAGCAGGTGGCCAGGCTCGGCCTGGCCGGTCTGGACGAGACGCTGGCGCGCGAGGATCTCGAACAGCAACTGACGGCCGCGCGCGAGATCCAGCAGCGGCTGCTGCCTCGCGAGTTGCCGGCGCTGCCGGGCTTCCGGCTGGCCGCCGCGAACGTCTCCTGCCTGCAGGTCAGCGGCGACACCTACGACTGCCTGCGGCTCAGCGGGGGCCAGGTCGCCCTGAGCATCGCGGACGTCTCGGGCAAGGGCATGCCGGCGGCGCTGCTCACCGGCACGCTGCAGGCCAGCCTGCGCGCGCTGGCCCGCGTGACGGATGATCCCGGAGTCCTGCTCGAGGCCGCCAACGACGCGCTGTTCGAGAGCACCGATCCCGAGCGGTTCGCGACGCTCTTCCTGGCCGCGCTCGAGCCCGACGCCTCGGGACTGCGCTACGCCAGCGCCGGCCACAACCCGCCGCTGCTGCTGCGCGCGGACGGAACCGCCCACTGGCTCAAGCCGGCCGGCACCCCCCTGGGCATGATCCCGGAGATGACCTACCCGGTGTTTCGAGTGCCGCTGGGGCCCGGCGATCTGGTGGTCGCCTACACGGACGGGGTCACCGAGGCGATGGATCCCGAGGGCAACGAGTTCGCCGAGGCCGGTCTCGAAGCGGCCGTTCGCGCGGCGGCGGCGGGCGGCCCGCAGGCGGTCATCGACACCGTCCTCGGGGCCGTCGCTGCCCATCTCAACGGGCCGCATGGCGCTTCGCCCGCCGACCGCCTGCTCGGCGCGCCGCAGGCGCCGGCCGGGCTGGCGGCCGCCGGCGACGACATCACGCTGCTGGTGCTGGCCCGCGAGGGTTGAGCGCCGGGTTTGCCCGGGCCGACCGCGCGACCTAGCTTGTGGCCGGGGCCATGAGCGCCGCGGATGGGCCGCCGCCAAGCCGGCCCCCGGGACCCGCCATGAGCGCCACCCACCTCGCGCCGGACGGCCGCCGCACCGATTACCCGCTGGGGCAGGAGATCGCGCACGCGATCACCCACGGAGCGGGCGCGGTGTTCGGGGTCGTCGCGCTGGTGCTGCTGGTCTGGCGCGGCGCGCAGGCGCACGACCCGTGGCGCATCGTGGCCGGGGCAATCTACGGCTCCAGCCTCATCCTGCTGTTCAGCGCCTCCGCACTCTACCACGCGCTGCGGCCCGGCCGCGCCAAGCGCGTCTTCCAGGCGCTCGACCACGCGGCGATCTACCTGCTGATCGCCGGGACCTACACGCCGTTCGCGCTGGTGACGTTGCGCGGCCCCTGGGGCTGGTCGCTGCTGGGCATCGTCTGGGGCCTGGCCGCCGGCGGCATCGTCTTCGAGGTGCTCGTGCGGCGCCGGTTCCTGCGCCGGCTGTCGCTGGTGCTGTACCTGGCGCTCGGCTGGCTGGCGGTGGTCGTGGCCGTGCCGCTGGTGCGCCACCTGCCCGCCCCGGGACCGCTGCTGCTTCTGGTCGGCGGACTCATCTACAGCGGCGGCGCCGGCTTCTACGCCGCCCACCGGCTGGCCTGGAATCACGTCATCTGGCACGCATTTGTGCTTGCGGCGGCCGTCGTGCACTTCGTGTGCATCTACACCTGCGTGATCGCCTGAAGGCGCCGGCGGTGGGCGGCGCCCCGTCTTTGTGCTATACTTTCCGGGCTCAGCGTCCAGCGGCCGGCGGGGCGCGGGGCAGGATCTTGCCCGGCACCGGCCACCCACGACCCGGCGAACAGGACCCGTCATGACCAGCGAACCGAACGATTTCCAGGACCCCGCCCCCGAGACCCCGGCCCCCACCCCCGCCCCTGCGAGCGATGAAGAGCCTTCCGCCGAGTTCGCCGCGCTTCTGGCCGGCAGCGGACAGGACGCGCCGCCCGAACCGAAAGCGGGCGACAAGGTCACCGGCACGATCGTCCAGCTCACCGACACCGAGGCGATGATCGACTGCGGCGGCCGCAGCGAACTGCCGATGGCGATCGACGAACTGCGCGACGACAAGGGCCAGCTCACGCACAGGGTGGGCGACCGCCTGGACGGCCACCTGGCGAAGGCGAAGGACGGCGGCCTGAAGTTCACGCTGGCGATCAACCTGCGCGAGGCGGGCCGCCGCGCGCTGGCCGACGCCCACGCCAAGGGCACGCCGGTCGAGGGCAAGGTCGGCGAGACCAACAAGGGCGGCTTCTCGGTCAGCCTGTCCGGCGTGCGCGCGTTCTGCCCGTTCAGCCAGATCGACCTGCGGCGCGCCGACGACCCGTCGCTGTTCGTGGGCAAGGTCTACAAGTTCAAGGTTGTCGAGCTGTCGGAGGATGGCCGCAACGTCGTCGTCTCGCGCCGGGCCTACCTGCAGGAGCACCGCGACACCGAGGCCACGCGCACGCGCCAGTCGCTGGCGCTGGGCGACGTTCGCGAGGGCACCGTGACGCGGCTCGTGCCGTTCGGCGCCTTCATCGACATCGGCGGCGTCGAGGGACTGGTGCACATCTCGCAGATCTCCCACCAGCGCGTCGCCAACCCCGCCGACGTGCTGCGCGAAGGCCAGCCGGTCAAGGTGAAGGTCCTGGAGATCCAGAACCTCGGCGGCGGCCGCAACGAGCGGATCAGCCTCTCGATCAAGGCCCTGGCCAGCGACCCCTGGCCGAGCACGGCCGCCTCGCTGCAGCCGAACACCGACGTGACCGGCCGGGTCACGCGCCTGGTTGATTTCGGGGTGTTCGTCGAGTTGCTGCCCGGGATCGAGGGCCTCATCCACATCAGCGAGCTGGCCAACCGGCGGATCGTGCACCCTCGCGAGGTGGTCAACGAGGACGAGGAGATCACCGTCCGCATCGTCGACGTCGACGTCAGCCGGCGGCGGATCTCGCTGTCGCGCAAACAGGCCGCCGATTACGACGGCGACTGACGCAACCGGAGCACGGCGGCGATGATGGCATCGGCGGCGAAGTCCGCCTCCTCGTCGGTGCTCGTGCGCGAGAAGCACAACCGCAGGCTCGCGGCGGCCAGTTCTTTCGGCAGCCCGATGGCCGCCAGGACGGCGGAGGACCCGCCGCCTGCCGAGGCGCACGCAGAGCCCGTCGAAACCGCCAGCTGAGGCAGCGCCGCCAGGAGGCTTCCCGGGGGAACGCCCGCGAACGCCAGGTTGAGGCTGCCCGGCAGTCGCCGCTCGGCGTCGCCGTTGAGAACCACGCCGCCCAGCCCGGCCCGCAGACGCGTCAGGAACCGCTCGGCCAGGCTCCGCAGCCTGGCGGCGTCGGCCTCCAGGCGCAGCGCCGCGAGCCGGCAGGCCTCGCCGAAGCCCGCAATCCCGGCGACATCGGGCGTGCCCGGGCGCAGTCCCCGCTCCTGGCCGCCGCCGTGCGCGAGCGGCGCCAGCGCGACGCGCGGCCCGCGCCGGCGCACGTAGAGCGCTCCCACTCCCTTGGGCCCGTGCAGCTTGTGCGCCGAGAGCGAGAACATCGCGAGGCCGTCGCGCGTCACGTCCACCGGCACCCGGCCGACTGCCTGCGCGCCGTCGGCCAGCAGCGGCACGCCGCGCTCCTGGCAGATCCGCCCCAGCGCGGCCAGCGGCTGGAGCGTCCCGATCTCGTTCTGCGCCGCCGTGCAGCAGACCAGCCGCGTGTCCGAGCGGAGCGCCGGGACCAGGTCGCCGGGATCGACGACGCCGGCGGCGCCCACCGGCAACCTGGTCACCGTCCAGCCACCTTCGGCCAGCGCGGCCAGCGGCCCGTCGACCGCGGCGTGCTCGAGCGGGCTGGCCACGATGTGGCCTGGCCGCGCCCAGGCGGCGCCAAGGCCGAGGATCGCAAGGTTGTCCGCCTCCGTGGCGCCGCTGGTGAAGACGATCTCGCGCGGCTCGGCGTGGATCAGGGCCGCCACGCTCGCGCGCGCATCCTCGACGACCTTGGCCGCGGCCCAGCCGAAGGCGTGGCTCGCGGCGGGGTTGCCGTAGTGGTCGCGCGCGACGCGCTGCATGATCTCCAGCACCGCCGGGTCGGGCGCGGTCGAGGCGTGGTTGTCGAGGTAGACGGGCGTGCGCACGGGCGCCGCTCCTTCCGCACGTGAGCCCTCGGGCGCGCTGGCGCCGCGCCGTCGGCTCAGCGGCTCAGCTCGAGCATGCGGGCGATCGGCGCGCGGGCCCGCTCGGCCACGGCCGGATCCAGCGTGATCTCGGGCGCGCCGTCGCGCAGGCACAGGTAGAGCTTCTCGAGCGTGTTCTTCTTCATGTAGGGACACTCGTTGCAGTTGCACGACTCGTCCGTGCCGGGCACGGGGATGAGTTCCTTGTCCGGGTTCTCCCGGCGCATGCGGTGGAGGATGCCCGGTTCGGTCGCCACGATCACGCGGCGCGCCGGCGTGGCGCGGGCGAACTCCAGGATGCCGGTCGTGCTGCCCACGTAGTCGGCGTGCTGCAGCACGGCCGGCGGGCATTCCGGGTGCGCCGCCACGACGGCGTCCGGATGCGTCGCCTTGAGTTCGACCAGGCGGCGCTCGCTGAACGTCTCGTGCACCTCGCACGAGCCCTGCCACAGCACCAGCGGGCGCCCCAGCCGGCGCGCCACCCAATCGCCCAGGAAGCGGTCCGGCGCGAACACCAGCGGCTGGTCGGCGGGGAACGAGGCGACGATCCGCAGGGCGTTGCTGCTGGTGCAGATGACGTCGCTGAGCGCCTTGGTCGCCGCCGAGCAGTTGATGTAGCTGACGACCTTGTGCCCCGGGTGGCGGGCCAGGAATGCCGCGAACTCGTCCGCCGGGCAGCCGTCGGCCAGGCTGCAGCCCGCCTCGAGGTCCGGCAGCAGGACCGTCTTGTCCGGGCTCAGGAGCTTGGCCGTCTCGGCCATGAAATGGACGCCGCAGAAGACGATCACCTCGGCGTCCGTCGCGGCGGCGGCCTGGCTCAGGCCCAGGCTGTCCCCGACGAAGTCCGCGACGTCCTGGATGTCCGGCTCCTGGTAGTAGTGGGCCAGGATCACCGCGCGCTTCTCGTGACGCAGGCGGTCGATCTCGGCGAAGAGGTCCAGTCCGGGGGGCACGCGGCCCGGTGCGTCGGCTGCCACAGGCGCTCCTTGCCGGGGCGGACCGGCACGGCCCGCCACCGCCGTCAATCTTGCCCGTTCCCGGGCGGACGGCAAGGGTCAACCGCGCCCGCCCGCCGCCGCAAGGGGGGTTGGGTGTGGACTTTCGGGGCCGCGGAACGTACTATTCCCCTGTTGGCACGACGGCCACGGCCACGTGGCGGGCATGGCGGGTCCCCGCGCCGGAGAGCGCCGGGACCGTGGCGGCCGGCCGTTCCATTCTCCCCACCAGCCGAACGTGAGGATGTCCAAGGAATGAACAGTTTCGGTTCCGCTCCCACGGGCGCCGGCCGCCGGCCGGCCCGGGCCGCGAGCCTGGTCCTGTGCCTGCTGGCCGCCGCGGTCTACCTCGGAGGCTGCTCCGACGACGACGCTGATCCCCCGTTCAACCTGCCCCCCGAGCCCGAGGCGAGGTCCTGGCTGCTGGACGTGGTCGGCACCGGGGCGGGCGACGTCTACGCCTGCGGCATGAAGGGCGCGATGTTCCGCTGGAACGGCTCGGCCTGGACCGCCGTCGACATGCAGGTCGGTGATCCCATCGTGCGCATGTGGAAGGAGGACGGCGGCAGCACCCTGTACGCCGTCGGCCACAAGGGCCGCATCTGGCGCAACGTCGCCGGCGCCTGGGCGCCGATGGCCAGCGGCACCAGCGAGAACCTCTACGGCATCGGCGCGCTCGGCGGCGTCGTCCATGCCGTGGGCCAGAACGGCGTCATCTGCCGCCTGACCGGCTCCACCTGGTCCCAGATCGGCGGGCGCATGTTCCAGCTCAACGAAGTCGGCGCACCGGTCGACACGCTGCTGGTGGCGGAAGACCTGGCCTCGCTGGTGACGGTCAACCACTACTTCCTGGGCGGCGCCTACAAGGATCCGAATTACACGGCGCCGCGCGTCGGCGTGTTCGGCACGCGCGGCATGGTCCTGGCGCCCAACACCGACGGGAATCTCCAGGCGGAGTGGATCCTGCGCCCGCTCAGCGGCGAACAGACCGTCCCGCACGAGTGGGTCCTCACCACGACGTCGGACCCGGCCGTGCTCAGCCGCAACTACCTGGGCACGTCCGAGGGCTGGCTGTTCCGGCTGACCCGGGACGACGGGGGCCGCAACGTGTGGTCCAAGTTCTTCCCCACCCTGACCACGAACCCCGGCGCCGGCATCAACGACATCTGGGTGGACGCCACGGGCAACGTCTACCTGGTCACCGACGAGGGCCGCCTCGTGTTCCAGACCGCGGACTATGATTTCGCGTCGGGCACCGGCCGGCGCGCCGTGCTCTACGACGGCTTCGACCGCCTGACGGGCGTCTGGGGTTCCGGCCCCGACGCCATCTGGGTCGTGGGCTACCGCGAGGAGACCATCTTCCGCTTCGCCCACGACCAGGTGACCGACGAAGTCGAACTGACTCCGCTGACGGTCGAATTCCCGGACAAGGCGGCAGTGCCGCCGCCGGTGGTCGATCACCTGGGGCGCCCCTTGCTCTGAGTTCCCTCGCGGAGGGGCGGCACGGCCGCCCCTCCGCGTTCCCCCCCGACCCCGCCGCGCCGCGCGGCGGCGCCATTGGCCCTCTCGCGAATCCCTGGAGGTCTCCCATGTCCTGTCCGTCCCGCCGCCACCTGGCCGTCGCCGTCATCCTGGCGCTGGCCGCCGCGTCGACCGCCACCGCGGCTCTGGCCCAGTACAAGCCCGACCCCTCGGCCCCGCGCGCCGAGGTGCCCAAGGCGTACCAGTGGAACGCCGCGCACATCTTTGCGGACGACGCCGCCTGGGAGGCCGAACTGGCCGCGATCGCCGTGGACATC
Source organism: uncultured Fibrobacteraceae bacterium (assembly GCA_964399195.1). GTDB lineage: Bacteria > Krumholzibacteriota > Krumholzibacteriia > LZORAL124-64-63 > LZORAL124-64-63 > CAINDZ01. The sequence continues at coordinate 15,898 of CAYNPY010000027.1, read as the reverse complement.
CCGAAGCTGAACGCCTTCAAGGGACGCCTGGCCGAGTCGGCCGCGACGATGCTCGACGCGCAGAACGCCACCTTCGAGACGATGAAGCGGCTGTACAAGCTGTACGTCTACGCGCAAGTCCTCTACGACGTGGACCAGGGCGAGAACCGGACGCGCCAGATGCAGGGCCGCGTGGCCGCGCTGATGCCCGCGTTCGGCGAGGCGACGTCCTGGATGCAGCCCGAGCTGCTGGCGATCGACCCGGCCGTCATCCGCCGCTTCATGGCCGAGGACAAGGAACTGGCCGTCTACGACTACTACTTCCAGGAGCTGTGGCGGCAGAAGGCCAACACGCTGAGCGCCCCGGAGGAGCGCCTGATGGCGCTGACCGGCAACATGCGCTCGACGCCGGGAGACGCCCACGAGTCGCTGCTGGGTGTCGACATGGAGTTCCCCGAGATCACCGACTCGACGGGCAAGACGCTGCCCGTCACCGTCAGCGGCTGGTCGATGCTGCGCTCGAGCGAGGACGCCGTGGTGCGCGAGCGCGCCACCGAAGCCTTCTTCGGCACGCTTCGCGGCTACGAGAACACGTTCGCCGTCCTGCTGGACGGCGCCGTGAAGTCGCACATCATGACCAAGGACGCGCGCAACTATGCCACGTGCCTCGAGGCGGCGCTGTCCCCGGACAACATCAGCCCCGACGCCTACCGGATGCTGATCTCGACCGTGCGCGAGAACCTGCCGCGCACGATGCACAAGTACGTGGAGCTGCGGCGCAAGGTGCTGGGCACCGAGGGCCCGCTGACGTTCCCGCACCTGTACAACGCGATGATCGAAGGCGTCGAGCCCGAGTACACGTACGACGAAGCGCGCGCCCTGATCAGCGAGGGCCTCAAGCCGTTGGGCAAGGAGTACGGGGCCCTGCTGGCCGCCGGCATGGACCCGAAGAGCGGCTGGATCGACGTCTACCCGAACGAGGACAAGCGCAGCGGCGCCTACAGCAACGGCGTCCTGGCCCGCGACATCCATCCGTACGTGCTGCACAACTTCGACAACACGCTCGACGCGGTCAGCACCACCGCCCACGAGATGGGTCACGCCCTGCACTCGGTCTACTCGAGCCGCCACCAGCCGCCCGTGTACGCGGGCTACACCACGTTCCTGGCCGAGGTCGCCTCGACCTGCAACGAGGCCCTGCTGGTCAACCACATGCTGGCCAGCACCAAGGACGTGGACTTCAAGCTGCTGCTGCTCAATCAGCGGCTGGAGTCGATCCGCCAGACGATCTTCCGGCAGACCCTCTTCGCCGACTTCGAGCTGCGCTTCCACGAGCACGCCGAGCAGGGCAACCCGCTGACGGCGGAGTTCCTGAACCAGACCTACGCCGACATGATCCGCGAGTACTACGGGCCCGGCTACGAGCTGGGCAAGGACGACCAGTGCGAGTGGATGTTCATCCCCCACTTCTACTACAACTTCTACGTCTTCACGTACGCGACCGGCCTGACCAGCGGCCTGGCCCTGGCCGACGAGATCACGGCCAAGGGCGAAAAGCCGGCCCAGCGCTACATCGACAACATGCTGAAGGCCGGATCGAGCGCGCCGCCGCTGGACATCCTCCGGAGCGCGGGCGTCGACCTCGAGACCCCGGCGCCGATCGTGGCCGCGATGGACATGTTCGAGCGCACGGTCGACGAGTTCGACCGCCTCTGGACGCAGAAGTACGGCAAGAAGTAGGCGGCCCGCGGGTCGCCGGGTGACGACGGAGCGCCGGGCCCCCGGGTCCGGCGCTCCGCTTTGCGGCCCGTTGCGGCAGAAAGAGAGCCGCCGGAGGCTGGCCTCCGGCGGCGGTCTGGTGGGCCGCCCGGGACTCGAACCCGGTACAACCTCCTTAAAAGGGAGGTGCTCTACCTGATGAGCTAGC
>CAYNPY010000027.1:0-13982 GCA_964399195.1 uncultured Fibrobacteraceae bacterium | reverse complement strand
GCCCCCGTGCGCCCGTCGCAGCCGCCGGCGGCGGCCGGCCAATATGGGCGGGGCATTGCCGACTGTCAAAGAGCCAGCAATATCAAACGGTTACGCCGTCGGGCGTCCAGATCATCTGCGCCCGGTCCTTGCCCACGCTGACCCCCACCACCGGCACGCCGAGCGCTTGCTGGAGGAACTCCAGATAGCGGCGGGCGGCCGCGGGCAGGTCGGCCAGCGCCCGGCAGGCGCCGATCGGCTCGCGCCAGCCCGGCAATTCGCGGTACACGGGGCGGCACCGCGGCAGCGCGTCGCCGCCGGTCGGATAGACCTCCGTGACGGTCCCGTCCAGGTCGTAGGCCGTCGCCACGGGCACCGATTCCGCGGTGTCCAGCACGTCCAGCTTCGTGATGATGGCCCCGCCCAGCCCGTTGATCTCGACGGCGTAGCGCGCGGCCACGGCGTCGAACCATCCGCAGCGGCGCGCGCGGCCGGTGGTGGCGCCGAACTCGCCGCCGGCCTCGCGGAGCCGGTCCCCCGGCTCGCCCAGCAGCTCGGTCGGGAACGGACCGTTGCCGACCCGCGTGCAGTAGGCCTTGAAGATGCCCTGCACGCTCCCGAGAGTCGACGGCGGCAGCCCGGTGCCGGTCAGCGCGCCGCCCACGGTGGTGTTGCTGCTGGTGACGAAGGGGAACGTGCCGTGGTCGATGTCCAGCATGGTGCCCTGCGCGCCCTCGAACAGCGCCGATTCGCGCCCGGCGCGCACGCCGGCCAGCGCCCGGTGGGCGTCGACCACCAGCGGCGCCAGGGTCTGCGCCAGCACGACGAGCTCTTCGGCCAGCACGCGCGCCGGCAGCGGCTCGGCCTGGTAGACTGCGCCGAGGATCTCGTTCGCCGAGAGGATCTTGTCGATGACCTTGCGTTCGAGGCGGTCGGCCGGCAGCAGCAGGTCCCCCATGCGCAGGCCGGTGCGCTGCACCTTGTCCAGGTAGGCCGGGCCGATGCCGCGCCCCGTCGTGCCGATGCCGTGGCGGCCCAGCTTCGCCTCGCGCAGCTCGTCCATGCGCATGTGGTAGGGCATCAGCAGCGCGGCGCCGCCGGCCACGAACAGCCGGTCGCGCACGCGGAAGCCGCGCTCCTCCAGCCCGATCATCTCGTCGCGCAGCGCCCAGGGATCGACGACCATGCCGCCGCCCAGCAGGCAGCGCACGCCCTCGTGAAGGATGCCCGAGGGGATCAGGTGCAGCACGTGCTTGTCGGCGCCGATGTGGATGGTGTGGCCGGCGTTCGCGCCGCCCTGGTAGCGCAGCACCCAGTCCACGTCGCGGCTCAGCGCGTCGACGATCTTGCCCTTGCCCTCGTCGCCCCACTGGCCGCCGATGATCACGCGGTTGCCCACGGCAGACTCCCGGTTGCGGGGCCGCGGCCCCCAAAAAAACACCCGGTCATGACGCCGGATGTCGAGCGCTCGGCGCGCGGATCATGGCCGATCGGTCAGTTCCCGTCAAACATCGCCTTGATGGCGCCCCAGGTGGTCTCGTCGAACGGGGGCCCGGAACCGCAGTCGCCGGCCACGCCGGGATTGCCGGCCTGCGAGGTGACGTTGCCGTCCGCGCGGCCGTCGCCGTCGCTGTCGCCGACTTCGATGCCGTTCAGGCAGCCGTCGCCGTCGGAGTCCAGCGCCGCCAGGTCCGAGTCCCAGATGCGCCCGTTGGCGCGGAAATCCAGCCCGAACGGGTTCAGGCCGGCGTTCCCCGCCGTCGGCGAGGCGGCGGTGTGGCAGCTCGCGCAGAGGTTCGGCACGACCACCGGCAGGCGCGACATGTCCAGATTCGTCGCCCGCGCGCCGCCGGCGCAGAACGCGGCCACGGCGACCATGACGGCGATCGCTGCGCTGCGTCCGCGCTGGCTCGAGGCAGGCATTCGGTCCACCGTCCACCGGTCGCGCCCTGAAAGCGGGCCGCCAGCCGGCGCCCCGCCGCTCCCATTATACCGCCCGCCGATCGCCACCGTCAAACTCAGGCCCCCGGGTTGGCTTCGAGCAGCGCCTCCACCCAGGCCAGCATCTCCAGCCGGCCCAACTGCTTGGTCGCGCTGGTGGGCAGGAACGGTGTCTCAGGCGCGGCCCCCAGGGCCTCGACGATCTCCCGATACCGCCCCGTCCGGTGCGGGGCGCCGACCTTGTCGATCTTGGTGGCGGCGATGGCGCAGGGATGCCCGGACTCGCGGATCCAGGCGGCCACCTCGCGGTCGTCGGCCGTCGGGCGATGGCGCGCGTCCAGCAGGTGGAACACGGCCACCGGCCGGTCCTGGGCGGCCAGGTAGGCGCGGAAGAGCCGGCGCCACGCCTCGCGCTGGACCTTGCTGACCTTGGCGAAGCCGTAGCCCGGCAGGTCGACCAGGTAGTAGCGGCCGTCGACGACGAAATAGTTGAGCAGCCGCGTCTTGCCGGGCTTCCCGCTGGTGCGGGCCAGATCCCTGCGGCCGAGGAACAGGTTGATGAGCGAGGACTTGCCGCAGTTGGAGCGCCCCAGGAAGGCGAACTCCGGCAGGACCGGCTCCGGGCGCCCGCGCAGGTCCGGCGCGCTGGTGACGAACTGGACCTCCATGGCCGGGGCCTTCAGTTCGGCCGCGCGGGCGACTTGCCCTTGCGCGAGCCGCGGCCCCGGGCGCCGGACCGGCCGGCGGCCGCCCGCTTCCCGCCGTCCACCAGCGCCAGCGGCAGCACCTCGTCCATGGTCTCGACCAGGTGCACGGTCAGGTCGCGGCGGATCTCCGGCGCCAGCTCCCGGTACTCCTTCTCGTTCTCCCGCGGGATGATCAGGTGCCGGCAGCCCGCGCGCACGGCCGCCACCGCCTTCTCGGGCAAACCGCCGATGGGCAGCACGCGTCCGCGCAGCGTCACCTCGCCGGTCATCGCCACGTCCGCGCGCACGGGCACCCCGCGCAGCAGCGAGACGATGGCCGTGGCCATGGCGATGCCCGCGCTCGGACCGTCCTTGGGCACGGCGCCCTCCGGCACGTGGATGTGGATCTGGTTCTTCTTGAACCAGTCCCCGGACATCTCGCGGCACAGCCCGCGCGCGTAGCTCAGCGCGGTCTCCGCCGACTCCTTCATGACGTCCTTCAGGTTGCCGGTGATCGTGATCTTGCCGGCGCCCGGCACGGAGCTCACCTCGACCTCGAGGATCTCGCCGCCGACCGTCGTCCAGGCCAGGCCGACGACCACGCCCACCTCGGCCTGGCGGTCCATCACGCGCCGCCGGTACTTCGGGATGCCCAGGTACTTCTCCAGGTTGCCCGCCGTCACCGCGGCCGGCCACTTGCCGTGCTCGGCGTGGTGGCGCGCCACCTTGCGGCAGATCCCGGCGATCTCGCGCTCGAGCCCGCGCACGCCCGCCTCGCGCGTGTAGCCGTCGATGATCGCCTGGAACGCCGACTGCTTGAAGCCGCCCGGCCAGCGCGCCACGCCGTTGCGCTTCATCTGCCGCGGCGCCAGGAAGCGCTCGGCGATCGTCAGCTTCTCGTGCTCCAGGTAGCCCGGCAGGCGGATGATCTCCATGCGGTCCTCGAGCGCCGGCGGGATCGAGTGCAGGCTGTTGGCGGTCGTGATGAACATCACCTGGCTGAGGTCGAACTCCACCTCCAGGTAGTGGTCGCTGAAGGTCGAGTTCTGCTCCGGGTCCAGGACCTCCAGCAGCGCCGAGGCGGGATCGCCGCGGAAGTCGGCCCCCATCTTGTCGATCTCGTCCAGCAGGAACACCGGATTGCGCGTTCCCGCCTTGCGCAGGCTCTCGATGATGCGGCCGGGCTTGCTGCCGATGTACGTGCGGCGGTGGCCGCGGATCTCGGACTCGTCGCGCACGCCGCCCAGGCTGATGCGCACGAACTTGCGGCCCATGCTCTCGGCGATGCTGCGCCCCAGGCTGGTCTTGCCCACGCCCGGCGGCCCGACCAGGCAGAGGATGGTGCCCTGCGGGCGGCGCGTGAGCTTGTAGACGGCCAGGAACTCGACGATGCGCTCCTTGACCTTCTCCAGGCCGAAGTGGTCGGCGTCCAGCCGCTTCTGGACGTGCACCGGGTCCACCTTGTCCCGCGACTTCCGCTTCCACGGCAGGGCCAGCAGCGTGTCGAGGTAGTTGCGCACCACCGTGGCTTCCGGGCTCATGACCGACATGCGCTCGAGGCGAGCCACCTCGCGCCGTGCCACCTCCAGCGCCTCGGGGCTCAGCTCGCTCTGCTCGATGCGCGCGGTGTAGTCCTCGATCTCCGAGTCCTCTTCCGAGGTGTAGCCCAGCTCCTTGCGGATCGCGCGCAGCTGCTCGTTCAGGTAGAACTCGCGCTGGTTGCGCTGCACGGCCGTCTGCACCTCGCCGTCGATCCGCTGCTCGATCTCGAGGATGTCCAGTTCGCCGGCCAGGATCTGGTTGATGCGCGCCAGCCGGCGGGCCAGCGACGGCTCCTCCAAGAGCTCCTGCTTGAGCGGCACCTTGCCCAGGATGTAGGCGCTGATCGAGTCGGCCATGCGCCCGATCTCGTCGAGGTTCAGGACCGACAGCAGCACCTCGTCGGGCAGCCGCTTGTTCAGCCGCACGTATTCCTTGAAACGGTCCTTGATGGAGCGGCTGAGGGCCTCGATCTCGGGGCCGTCGGCCGGCTCCTCGCGCAGCGGCGACGCCGTGGCCTCGAGGTAGCCGTCGGCCTGCGTCACGCCCTCCAGGCGGACGCGGGCCGCGCCCTCGACCAGGATCTTGAGCGTCTCGTCCGGGGTGCGGATGATCTGGAGCACGCGGATGACGGTGCCCACCGCGTAGAGGTCGTCGCCGCCGGGTTCCTCGGTGTCGGGCTCGCGCTGGGCCGCCACGCACAGGCGCTTGTCGCGCTCCATGGCGGCCTCCACGGCCGCGACCGAGGCGGCGCGCCCGACCAGCAGGGGCGTCACCATGTAGGGGAACACGACCACGTCGCGCAGCGGCAACAGCGGCAGGCGCGAGGGCTGGGCCGGCCCCTCGCCGGGGGCGCGTTCGGGCGTACTGGGGGTCATCGGGCTCCTAGGCACGGGGTGCGGACGTTCCGGCGGCGGGGACCACGCCCGGGGGCGCCCCGGCGGCAGGCCGGGCGACCGCGGGGGGCCGGCGCGCTCGGGATCAGGCTTCCTTGATGTCCAGCGGCGGCTCGCCCAGGATCACGTCGGGTTCGGCGAGCTTGTCCACCGAATCGCGCGTGATCACGACCTGCCGCACGTCTTCCAGCGACGGCACCTCGAACATGGTGCCGCGCATGATGCGTTCGAGGATCGAGCGGAGGCCGCGGGCGCCGGTCTTGCGCTTGATGGCCAGGTCGGCGATCGCCTCCAGGGCCGCCGGCTCGAAGACCAGCTCGACATCCTCCATCTCGAGGAGCTTGCGGTACTGCTTGGTCAAGGCGTTGCGGGGTTCCGACAGCACGCGGATCATCGCGTCGCGGTCGAGTTCCTTCAGGCTGGTGACGACCGGGAGGCGGCCGATGAGCTCGGGGATCAGCCCGTACTGCATCAGGTCCTGCGGCTCGACCAGGGAGAAGAACTCCTCCCGCTCCTCGCGCGCGGTGTACGACTCGGTGCGCGCGAAACCGAGCGTGTTGCGGCCCACGCGGCGCTCGATGATCTTCTCGAGCCCCTGGAAGGCCCCGCCGCAGATGAACAGGATGTTCTTCGTGTTCACCTCGAGATACTTCTGCTGCGGGTGCTTGCGGCCGCCCTGCGGCGGCACGTTCGCGATCGTTCCCTCGAGGATCTTCAGCAGCGCCTGCTGCACGCCCTCGCCCGACACGTCGCGGGTGATCGAGGGGTTGCCGCTCTTGCGCCCGATCTTGTCGATCTCGTCGACGTAGACGATGCCCTGCTCGGCCGCGGCGATGTTGTAGTCGGCCGCCTGCAGCAGGCGCACCAGGATGTTCTCGACGTCCTCGCCGACGTAGCCGGCCTCGGTCAGCGCCGTGGCGTCGGCGATGGCGAACGGGACGTTCAGGTAGCGCGCCAGCGTCTGCGCCAGGAGCGTCTTGCCGGTGCCGGTGCTGCCCAGCATCAGGATGTTGCTCTTGTCGATCTCGACGCCGTCGCCGGTCACCTTCTGGTGGATCCGCTTGTAGTGGTTGTACACGGCGACGGCCAGGGAGACCTTCGCCTCCTCCTGGCCGATGACGTAGAGGTCGAGGTAGTCCTTGATCTCGCGGGGCTTGGGGAACCGCGGCGGGGCCAGGGCGGCCTCGTCCAGCATCTCGCCCTCGAGGATGTCGTTGCAGAGCTTGATGCACTCGCTGCAGATGTAGACGCTCGACGGGCCGGCGACGAGCTTCGCCACCTCGTCCTGTCCGCGCGCGCAGAACGAGCACTTGATCATCTGAGGACTGCCGTTCTGGCGACGTTTCATCCCTGCTCCTCGACCGCTTCGCGCGGACCCTGCCGCCCCTACTTCTTCTTCGGCTTCTCCCCGTCGACCTCGCTGCGCCTCTCGATGACCTTGTCGACGATCCCGTAGGTGCACGCCTCCTCCGCCGACATGAAGAAGTCGCGGTCGCTGTCCGCGGCGATCTTCTCGAGCGGCTGTCCGGTGTGCTTCGCCAGGATCCCGTAGAGCTTGTCGCGGATGCTCAGGATCTCCTTGGTGTAGATCTCGATCATGCTCGCCTGGCCCTGGGAGCCGCCCAGCGGTTGATGGATCATCACCCGCGAGTTCTTCAGCGCCGAGCGCTTGCCCTGCGCGCCGGCCGCCAGGAGCACGGCGCCCATGCTGGCCGCCTGCCCCATGCAGATGGTAACCACATCATTGGTAATGTATTGCATCGTGTCGTAGATGGCAAGACCGGCGGTCACGCTGCCGCCAGGACTGTTGATGTATAGATAGACGTCGCGCTCCGGGTCCTCGGCCTGCAGGAAGAGCATCTGGGCGATGACCAGGTTGGCGATGTTGTCGTCCACCGGCCAGCCCAGGAAGATGATCCGGTCCTTCAGCAGCCGGGAATAGATGTCGTAGGCGCGCTCGCCATGACTGGTCTGATCGACGACCATGGGAACCAGCATCACAACTCCGTTTCGCTCAGGACATCCGTGTCCGCGGGCACGTCCTGCACCGTCGCGAGCGACAGCAGGAAATCGTAGGTGCGCCTCTCGAGGAGGTCGAATTCGATCCGTTCCCGCTCCTCGCCACTGTCGACGAATTCGCGGTAACGGTCAACCTCGAAACCGTTCTCGGCGGCGATCTCCGCGATCCGTTCATCGACCGCGTCCTTGTCGGCCTTGATGCCTTCCTGCCGGCGCACTGCCTCCAGCAGCAGCATGCCCCGCAGGGCGCGCTCCGCGTGCGGACGCCCCTGCTCCCGGTACTGCGCGTCCTCCTGGTCCGTACTCGGCCGGCCGAGGCGCAGGTTGCGCTGGTGCAGTTCCTCCAGCCCCGAGTCGAGGTACTTCTCCACCATCGCCTGAGGCAGGTGAACCTCGTGCCGTTTGAGGAGTTCCGCCTGCAGTTGCGCGTCCAGTTCCTGGCGGACGCGGCGCGCGGCCTCCTTCTCCAGGTCGCGGCGGATGTCCGCGCGCAGGCCGACCATGTCGGTCACCGGCCCGCAGGCGGCCGCGAACGCGTCGTCCAGCTCCGGCAGCTTCTTCTGCGCCACGGACTTGACCCGACAGTTGAACTTGACGCTGCGGCCGGCCAGGCCCGGATTGGGGTGGTCGGCCGGATAGGCGACCTCGACGATGCGCTCGCTGCCCGCCGCCGAGCCGTCCAGGCGCTCGTTGAACTCGGGCAGGTTGTGCTCGGCGCCGAGCACGAAGCGCTGGTCGGCGATCAGGCGGGCCTCGTCGAAGGCGCCCGTCTCGTCGCCCGGGACCAGGTCGAGGGTGACCTGGTCGCCCGCGCGCGCCTCGCGTTCCACGGTCTCCCAGCCGGCGCGCGCGTCGCGCAGTCGCTCGATCACGCGCTCGACGTCGTCGTCCGTCACCGCGACCTGGCGGCGGCGCACCGGCAGCCCGGACAGGTCCTTCAGGCTGATCTCCGGGCGCACCTCCACGGTCAGGTCGAAGGTGAGCGGGCCCTCGTCCTTGAATTCCAGGTTGCCGAGGGCCGGATCGGTGACCGGCGACAGCTTGTGTTCCAGCAGCGCGCTGACCCACGCCTTGGGGACCAGCGCCTCGATCGTCTCCATCCGCAGCAGATCCCCGAGCTCACGTTCCACCACGGCCTTCGGCGTGTGGCCCTTGCGGAAGCCCGGCCGCTGGTGCGAGCGGGCCGCCTTCTTCAGCCGATCGGCGTACTCGCGGTCGTAGAGGGCGCGCGCGACCTGTGCGCGGATGACCCGCCGGCAGGGCTCGGGCGATTCGACGGTCGTGACGATGGGCCGGTCGGCGCCGGTCGGGTTCTCGGACATGGCCTCTGGTCCTCGCGGTGGAATGTGAAAACGGCCCGGCGCTCACTGGCCCCGGGCGCGGCTCGCCTCGGCGGGGGTGCGCCACGTCGCCGGCGACGGACCCCGGCGGCCCGGGCGCGACCTGCGGCGTGGTGCGAGAGGGGGGACTCGAACCCCCACGGGTTGCCCCACAGGAACCTAAATCCTGCGCGTCTGCCAGTTCCGCCACTCTCGCGGTGCGGCCCGGACCGCGCCCGCGCGGCCGCGGGCCCCGGGGACGGCCCCGGCAGGGGCGGGGGCCGGGCGAATATAGCCCTGCCCCCCGGAAGGGTCAAGCGCCCCCCCCCGGGGGCCTACTGCAGGCGCCGGTAGATCGTCCGCGCGGCGATCCCGAGGATCCGCGCGGCCATTTCCTTGTCGCCCCCCGTGCTGTCGAGGGTCGCCTCGATCAGCTCCATCTCGGCGTCGCGCAGCGTGGTCCCGACCGGGATCACTACCTGCTCGAGGCGGGCGCGGCCGGCCAGCACGTTCGGCGGCAGCGCGTCGAGGTCGACCTGCGGCTGCCGGCAGAGCACCACCGCCCGTTCGACGGCGTTCTCCAGTTCGCGCACGTTGCCGGGCCAGCCGTAGCGGCCGAGCGCTTCGAGGGCCGCCGGCGTGAAGCCGGTCAGCTGCTTGTTGTTCTTGGCGTTGTAGCGGGCCAGGAAGAAGTTCGCCAGCAGGGTGACGTCGTCGCCGCGCCGCCGCAGCGGCGGCAGCTCCAGGTTGATGACGTTGAGCCGGTAGTAGAGGTCCTCGCGGAAGCGGCCGGCCGCGACCAGCGCGGGCAGGTCGGCGTTCGTGGCGGCGATGATCCGGACGTCGACGTTGACGGTTTCGCCCCCGCCCAGCCGCTCGAGCGCGCCCTCCTGCAGGACGCGCAGCAGCTTGATCTGCGTGGCCGGGCTCATCTCGCCGACTTCGTCCAGGAACAGCGTGCCGCGGTCGGCCAGCTCGAACCGCCCCTTGCGCCGGGCGACGGCGCCGGTGAAGGCGCCCTTCTCGTGTCCGAACAGTTCAGCCTCGAGCAGCGTCTCGGGCAGGGCCGCGCAGCTGACCGTCACCATGCCCCGCCGCGCGCGGTCGCTCCAGCGGTGGATCGCCGAGGCGAACACCTCCTTGCCGGTGCCGCTCTCGCCCGTGATCAGGATCGTCGCGCTGCTGGGGGCCGCCTGCTGGGCGATCGCGATCGCGCGCCGCATGGGCTCGCTGCGTCCGATGATGTCGGCGGTGCCCTGCAGCTCGTCCAGCTTCCGCCGCAGCCGCCGGTTCTCCGTCAGCAGGTTCTGCTTCTCGAGCGCCTTGCGCACGACCTTCAGCGTGGTCGAGGTCGAGAACGGCTTCTCGATGAAGTCGTACGCGCCCGACTTCATGGCGTCGACGGCCGTCTCGATCGAACCGTGGCCGGTGATGATCACGAACTCGGTGGCCGGCGAGATGATCTGGGCCGCCTTGAGCAGATCCAGCCCGCCCATGCGCGGCATCTGGAGGTCCGACAGGACGAGGTGGATCTCCTGGCGGCGCAGGATCTGCAGCGCCTCTTCGCCGTTGCCGGCCGTGACGACGGCGTAGCCGTTGCGGCCGAGCAGCTTGTGCAGCGCCCGGCACAGCTCGGGCTCGTCGTCGACGACGAGGATCGTGGCGCCGGTCGCCTCGTCGGGCGCGGCCGGCGCGCCGGCGGGCGCGGTCGGGTCGAACTGGGTCATGGGACTCCCGTGCGCGGAAGCCGCGGGCGCCGGGCGCGCCCGCGGGCAAGGCACATCTTGGCGATGATCGGAGCGGGTGTCAATGGCGGCCGGGCGGCGCGCGCCGGTGGCCGCTCAGGCGGGCAGGCCTCCGGGCCAGACCCGGCCGAACGCGCCGCGCCGGCGCGCGGCCGCCAGCAGCGACTCGCGGAAGTCCGGGTGCGCGATGGCGATCAGCGCCTCGGCCCGTTCGCGCAGGCTGCGGCCGAGCATGGGCGCCACGCCGTACTCGGTCACCACGTAGTGGACGTCGGCCCTGGTGATCACCACGCCGGCGCCCGTCGCGAGCACCGGCACGATGCGCGAGCGCGCGCCGTCGGCGGTGGTCGACGGCAGGGCGATGATCGGCCGGCCGCCTTCGGCCAGGGCCGCCCCGCGCATGAAGTCCGCCTGGCCGCCGAAGCCGCTGTGGATCCGCTCGCCGATGGAGTCGGAGCAGACCTGGCCGGTCAGGTCCACCTCGATGGCGCTGTTGACGGCCGTCATGCCCACGTTGCGGGCGATGTTCGCGGGATGGTTGACGTAGTCGGTCGGATGGAACTCGAACAGCGCGTTGTCGTGCGCGAAGTCGTACACCTGCCGGGAACCCATGATGAAACCGGCGACCACCTTGCCCGGGTGCAGCGACTTGCGCTCGCCGGTGACGACTCCGCTCTGGACCAGGCCCGGCAGCGCCTCGGTGATCATCTCGGTGTGGACGCCCAGGTCGCGGCGGTCGCCCAGGAATCCCAGCACGGCGTTGGGAATGGCGCCGAGGCCCAGTTGCAGGCAGGCGCCGTCCTCGATCAGGCCGGCCACGTGGCGCCCCACCTCGCGCTCGACGGCGGTCGGCGGCTCGGGGTGGAACTCGTCAAGGTCGCGATCGACCTCGACGAAGGCCTCGATCTTCGAGACGTGGATGAAGCTGTCGCCCAGCGTGCGCGGCATGCGCCGGTTCACCTCGACGACGATGTTGCGCGCGCTGAGGGCCGCCGGCTTGGTCACCCCCACTTCGATGCCGAACGAGCAGAAGCCGTGCTCGTCCGGGGGACTCACCTGGATCAGCGCCCAGTCCAGGGGGATCACGCCGCGCCGGAACAGCCGCGGCATTTCGTGCAGGTGCACCGGGATGTAGTCCGCCCGTCCCTCGTTGACCGCCTCGCGCGTGTTCGCCGCCACGAAGCAGTCGCGCAGCCAGAAGCTCTCCTGCAGGCCCGGCGCGATGTAGGGGGCGTCGCCAAGGGTCAGGTGGTGGATGATCTCCACGCCGCGCAGATCCTCGTGCCGCGCCGTCAGCGAGGCGATCAGCCCGTGCGGCGCCGCGCACCCCGAGCCCAGGTACACCTTCTGCCCCGACTGGATCTGGGCCACGGCCTCGGCTGAGGTCCGCAGGCGCTCGCGATAGCGGACCATCCAGCTCATGCGGCGCCTCCGGGCAGCAGGCCCGCCACCGGCGTGCACGCGCAGCCGTGGGCCGCGGCAAGGCCGGGGTGCGTCACGAGCCCTTCCATCACGTTGACGCCGCGGGCCAGCGCCGAGTCGGCGGCCAGCGCCGCCGGCGCGCCGCGGTCCGCGATCGCCGTCAGGTAGGGCAGGATCGCCCCGCCCAGCGCGTAGCTGGCCGACCGCGCGACCAGGCTCGGCAGATTGGGCACGCAGAAGTGCGTAACGCCGTCGACGACGTAGGTCGGGTCGGACAGACGCGTCGGCCGGCTGGTGGCGAAGCAGCCGCCCTGGTCGACCGAGATGTCGAGGACCAGGCTGCGCTCGCGCAGAAGGCCCACCATTTCGCGCGTGACCAGATGCGGGGTGCGGGCGCCGGGGATCAGCACGGCGCCGACGACGACGTCGGCGTAGGACAGCGCCTTGCGCAACGTGGCCTCGGTGGCCAGGAACGTCGTCACCTGGCCCGGGAACGTCCAATCCAGCTCGCTGAGGCGGCCGAAGTCGCTGTCCAGCAGGGTCACGCGCGCGCCGGCGCCCACGCAGGCCCGCACGGCGTTGCGCCCCACGGTGCCGGCGCCGATGACCACAACCTCCGCCGGCGGCACCGCCGGCGCCCCGCCCAGCAGGATTCCCAGTCCACCGTGGTCGGTCTGCAGGTAACGGGCCGCGATCTGCGGCACCATGCGGCCGGCGATCTGGCTGAGCGGGCGCAGGACAGGCAGGTTGCCGCCGTCCTCCTGGATGGTCACGAAGTCGATGGCCAGACACCGCCGCGCCAGCAACAGTTCGATCAGGTCGCGCTCGGCCGCGGCCAGGTTCATCACCGAGGCGATGATCTGGCCCTCGCGGATGAGCGCGTACTCCTCCGGCAGGGGTTTGCCGACCTTGGCGACCAGGTCGGCGCGGCCCCAGACCTCGTCGGCGCCGTGCGCGATGCGCGCGCCGGCCTGCTCGTACTGCTCGTCCGTGAAGCCGGCGCCCAGGCCGGCGCGCACCTCCACGTGCACGGCATGGCCGCGCGCCACCAGTTCGGCGACGGCGCGCGGCGGCAGCGCCACCCGGTGCTCGTCGGCCAGCCGCGAACGCGGGACACCGATGATCATGCCTTCCCTCCGGCCGGGCGCGGGCGGCTACTTCGCGTTCTTCACGTAATCGTAGCCGCGCCCGAAAGCGTCGATGTTCATGTCGATCAGGCTGCGCTTCTTGATCGCGGCGCGCAGCGTGTCCTCGCAGAACTCCCGCGGGAAGCAGCCGGTCGCGGCCACGAGCGCCCCGAGCACCACGACGTTGGCGATCTTGGCGGTCCCGACCTCGTCGGCGATCGCGGTCGCCGGAATCAGCACCGGGCGCAGGCGCTTCGCGTCGGGGCGCCCCTCGACGATCGTCGTGTCGACGATGATCAGGCCCCCGTCCTCGACCTGGCCGGCGAAGGCGTCCAGCGAGGGCTGGTTCATGACCACCAGGACGTTGGGGTGGTCCACCAGCGGCGTCCCGATGCGCCCGCCGCAGACGTTGACCGAGCAGTTCGCGGTGCCGCCGCGCATCTCGGGGCCGTAGGCCGGGAACCAGCTCACCTGGCGGCCGGCCCGCATGCCGATCTGCGACAGCAGCAGTCCGAGAGTCAGGATGCCCTGGCCGCCGAAGCCGGCGAACTTGCAGTGCAGGTCGCGCTCGAGGGCGATCGGCTGCGTCTCGCCGAGCGTGCTCTTGAGGCGGTCGAGGTACTCGTCGACCTTGGCCGGCACGAACGGGTCGCTGCGGCGGTTCCAGCTGCCCTCGTCGCGGGCGTCGCTCTCGTCCTTGAAGACGCCGAGCGGGAACACCTTCAGCATCTCCTCGATGAGCCAGTCGCGCGCGTGGACGGGGTCCATCTTCCAGCCCGTCGGGCAGGCCGAGACGATCTCGACGAAGCTGTAGCCCCGGCCCTCCGCCTGGATCGTGAGCGCCTTCCGGATGGCCTTGCGCGCCTTCATGATGTGCTTGCTGTCGCCGATGGCCACCCGCTCGATGTAGGTCGGCGCCGGCAGCGTGGCCAGCATCTCGGACATGCGGATCGGGTTGCCGTGCACGGCCTCGAGGCGCCCCTGCGGCGTGGTCGTCGAGCGCTGCCCGATCATGGTCGTCGGCGCCATCTGGCCGCCGGTCATGCCGTAGATCGCGTTGTTGACGAAGATCACCGAGATCGGGATGCCCAGCTGGGCGGTCGAGACGATCTCGGCGAGGCCGATCGAGGCGAGGTCGCCGTCTCCCTGGTAGGAGATGACGATCGAGTCGGGATTGGCCGTCTTGTGGCCGACCGCCACCGCCGGCGCCCGGCCCGGCGCCGCCGGGCTGTTGGCGGCGGGGAGGTAGTAGTTGTGGTAGACGCTGCAGCCGCCCGGCGAGATCGCCACGGTGCGATCCAGGATGCCG
>CAYNPY010000026.1:0-38847 GCA_964399195.1 uncultured Fibrobacteraceae bacterium | reverse complement strand
CTCGCCTCGGGTGGCAGGGGCGGCGGTCCGACCGGCTCGATCTCGGCGAGCAGCGCGGCGACGTCGACCTCGGGCGGCGGCGTGCCGTTGGCCCAGAGCTCGGTCGTGTCGAAGCCGGCTTCGAACTCGGGATCGTCGCCGAGCGGCAGGATCATCTTGGGCGGCGCGCGGCGACCGCTGCGTTTGCGCTGGGTCGGCGTGAGGTCGGCGTCGGGCTCGGGGTCCTCGTCCTGCGGCGGCGCGACCTCGTTGACGAGGTGGGCGAGCTCGGGGCCGACCTCGTGCGGGCTGCCGGGGAAGAAGGCCTCGAGCGCGCGCAACATCTCGTGCGCACTGGCGAAACGGTCGTCAGGCTGACGGCGCAGGGCGCGCCGGATGAGCTCGCGCAGCGGCATCGGCAGGTCGCCGGCGTGGCGGCTGATGCGGTCGTCGACCTGCGCGAGCGCGACGGCCTTGAGGGTCTCGGCCCCATCGCGGCCGCCGAAGAGGCGGCGGAAGGTGATGAGCTCGTAGAGCAGGATGCCGACCGCGAACACGTCCGAGCGTGGGCTCAAGACGCCGCGCGTGACCAGCTCGGGTGACATGTAGCCGGGCTTGCCGTGCAGGCGACCGAGGCGCGCGAGCGGCTCGGGCTGGGGCGTGGGCGCGTCCGGCTCCGCGGGGGATGCGGCCGCGGGCGCCTGGGCGGCCTGCAACGGGATCCCGAAGTCGCGGAGCAGCACGCGGCCGCTGGTGTCGATGAGGATGTTGGAGGGGGAGAGGTCGCCGTGCGCGATCCCGGCGATCCCGAGCGAGGGGTCGCCGCGACCGTGCGCATGCACGAGCGCGTTGAGCACCGACCAGGCGATCCCGAGCGCCAGCCGCGGGGCCAGACGGCGGCGCGCGACGGTCATGCGCTCGAGCAGGGTCAGGAGCTCGACCACGGCGAGGTCCTCGAACTGGCGAAGCACGCCGAGGTGCCGGTGATCAACGGCCTGACCGACCACAACCACCCCTGCCAGGTGATGGCCGACATCATGACCGTCGAGGAGCGCCTGGGCACCATCGAGGGCAAGAACGTGGTCATGGTCGGCGACGGCAACAACCTGGCCGTCAGCTGGCTGAACGCGTCGATCCGCTTCCCGTTCAACTTCATCCTGGCCTGCCCGAAGGGCTACGAGCCGGACGAGGCCACCGTGCGCAAGGCCGAGGCCGCGGGCGCGTCGTTCTGCATCACGCACGATCCGCAGGAGGCCGTCGAGGGCGCGCACGTCATCTACGGCGACGCCTTCTACAGCATGGGGCAGGAGGAGGAGGCCGCCAAGCGCCGCCGCGACTTCGCGGGCTTTCAGATCTCGGCGCCGCTGCTCAAGGCGGCGCACAAGGACCACATCGTTCTCCACTGCCTGCCGGCCCACCGCGGCGAGGAGATCACCGACGAGGTCATGGACGGCCCGCACTCGGCGGTCTTCGACGAGGCGGAGAACCGGCTCCACGCCCAGCGCGCCATCCTGGCGACGCTGATCCGGTAGGACGTGAGCGGACGGCGGACCCGGGCGCGCGCGCCGGCGGCCGGACGGACCGGACGCCGGCGCGCCCTGCGCCTGGCGCCGCCGCTGGCGGCCTGCCTGCTGGCCGGCGCCTGCGCCGTGGTCGAGGCGCCGCCGGGCGGGCCGGTCGACCTGACGCCGCCGCGGCTGGCCGCCGCGTGGCCTGAGTCCGGCAGCGTGGCCGTCGGTCCCGTGCGCACGGTGCGGCTGACCTTCTCGGAGAAGATGACGCGCCAGCCCGCCGAGGGCTGGCTGCACTTCTACCCGCCGCAACGCATCCGGAAGACCAGCTGGAGCGGCGCCCGCGAGGCCACCGTCGAGCTGTTCGAGCCGTTGCCCGCCGACACGGTCGTGGTCATCGAGGTCGCGGGCGGGCTGCAGGACGCGCACAAGGTCAAGGCGCGGGAGAGCCGGCGCTTCGCCATCGCCACCGGCGAATCGCTGCCGACAGGAAGGCTTTCCGGCTCGCTGGTGCTGGGCGACTCGGCGCTGACGACCGGCGTCGTCGAGCTGTTCGCGGTCCCGCCCGACACGCTCGAGTATTTCCGCCAGCCCCTGCTGCGGCGCGCGGTCACGGACGCGGAGGGCCGCTGGACGTTCGACTGGCTGCCGGTCCCGGGCGGCCCCTGGCTGGTGCGCGCCTACGCCGACGCCGACGGCAACTTCCGACCGGGCGAGCGCGAGGCGCAGCGCCTGCTGCCGGACACGCTGTCGCTCGACGCCGGCCGGCCGGCCGCGCTGGCCGGCGTGCTGACGCTGTACCCGCACGGCACGCCGGGGCGGCTCAAGGTGGCGCCTTTCGCGCAGACGGCCTGGGCCGGTCTCTGGTGCGCGCTGCCGCTGGCCGTGGCGGAGAACGACACCGGCTGGTCGCCCGCGCCGCAGCGCCGGGAGAATCGCGGGCCGAAGGCGACGCGCCTGGACCCGCTGGCGACCACGGTGATGCAGGACGTGCCGTCGGGCAGCGTCCGCGTGGTGCTCTTCGCGGATGTCGACGGAGACACGCTGCTGGGCACCGTCGAGGGCGCCATGCTGCGGGCGCTGGCCCCGGAGGTCGGCTGGCCCGACACCCTGAGATCAGAGCTCTACCTGGAGCCCTGGTGGCTGGTCGAGGACCTGACCGTGCCGCCCGGACTGGCGGCCGACCTGACCGTTCCCATCCGCGCGCCCGCGTTCACCGCCTGGGCGCGGCCCGACACCGCGCGCCCCCCGCGGGAAGCGGAAACGGGCGAACCCGCACCGGAGGCACCCCGATGAGCGATCCCCGTGACGGGCGCGCGCTGCCCTTCGTCAAGATGCACGGCGCCGGCAACGACTTCATCATGGTCGACCACCGCGCGCTCGCCGCCGCCGGCGGCCGACTCGACCGGGAGCGGATCGCCGCGCTCTGCGACCGCCGCAAGGGCATCGGCGCCGACGGCCTGATCATCATCGGTCCCGGCTCAGCCGGCGGCCAGGGTCCCGGGACGGCGTTCCGCATGACGTACTTCAATTCCGACGGCGGCGAGGCCGAGATGTGCGGCAACGGCGCGCGCTGCAGCGTCGCCCACGCGCACAGCCTGGGCCTGGCGCCGGCCGCCTGCCGCTTCGACACCTGGTCGGGCCCGCTGTGGGGCCAGGTCCACGGCCCCGGCGACGTGGAGATCTCCCTGCCCGGGTGGCGCGACCTGGATCTGGCCGTGGGACTGACCGACACGCCCTGGCCGCTGCAGGCCGCCTGCAACACCGGCGTGCCGCACCTGGTGGTCCCGGTCCCGGACGTCGACGCCGTCGATCTCGACGCGTGGGGCCCGCGGTTGCGGCGGCACGCGCGATTCGGCGCCGCCGGGACCAACGTCAACTGGGTCTCGGGCGACGGCCCGGACGGCGGTTGGCGCATCCGCACCTTCGAGCGCGGCGTCGAGGCCGAGACCCTGGCCTGCGGCACTGGCGCCTCCGCCAGCGCCGTGATACTCTGCGCCTTGGGCCGCGCGCAGAGCCCGGTCCGCCTGCACACGCGCGGCGGCGACGCGCTCACCGTCGCGGTGGATGCCGCCGGCGGCGAACTCCGCCTGCGCGGGCCGGCGCTGGTGGCCTTCACGGGACAGGTGCGGATCTGAGGCGCCGCGGCACCGGCGGCGGAAACGGGCGCGACGCCCGGGACGGGTGAGGAACATGTCCGGCAAGACCTGGGCGATGCCCGATGGGATCTACACGGCGCTGGTGACGCCGTTCACGGCGGACGGCGCCGTGGACCGCACCGCCTGGCGTCGGCTGCTGCAGCGGCAGGTGGACGGCGGCGTGGCGGGCGTGGTGCCCGTCGGCTGCACGGGCGAGGCGGCCGTGCTCACGCGCGACGAGCGCGAGTGGCTGGTGCGCGCGGCGGTCGAGGTGTGCCGCGGCCGCTGCGTCGTGGTCGCCGGCTCGGGCTCCAACTGCACGCGCGAGTCGATCGCGCTGACGCGCGACGCGAAGTCCTGGGGCGCGGACGCCGCCATGCTGATCTCGCCCTATTACAACAAGCCCCAGCAGGCGGGACTGCTGGCCCACTACCGCGCCGTCGCGCGGGCGGTGGACATCCCGCAGGTCATCTACAACGTCCCCGGCCGCACCGCGGTCAACATCCTGCCCGAGACGGTCGCGCAGCTGGCGGCCGAGCCGAACATCGTCGCGCTCAAGGAGGCGAGCGGGAACCTGGCCCAGATCGAGGAGGCCATCGCCCGCTGCGACCTGAAGGTGTACTCGGGCGACGACGGCCTCAACTTCAACGTCTTCGGCCTCGGCGGCGCCGGCGCCATCAGCGTGGTCAGCAACCTGCTGCCGGGCCGGCTGTCCCGGATGTGGCGCGCGTTCGCCGCGGGCGATCTCAACCGCGCCTGGCCGCTGGCCCGCAGCCTGGATCCGGTCTGCGCGGCCTGCTTCCTGGAGACCAACCCGGTCCCGGTGAAGGAACTGCTGTCGATGGCCGGCATCTGCCGGCGCGATCCGCGGCTGCCCCTGGTGCCGGTCTCGGAGAAGACGCTCACGCGCCTGGTTCAGTTCTACGAGGGCACGCTGGCCGCGCTCCTCGAGGACGACCTGGTCGGCGACCGCGACGGCGGGACCGGCGCATGAGCCCGGAATCGGCGCGGCCGGTCGCCGTCCACGGCGCCGAGGGGCGGATGGGACGCCTGGTGACGGCCCTGGTCGACGCGGCCCCCGACTGCGAACTCGTGGCGCTGGTGACCGAGCCGGGCCGGACCGTGCCCGCCGGCGCGCTGCATCCGCGCCTGGCCGCGATCGGACAGGAGGCGATGGGCGGCGCGCTGCCGCCCGGCTGCGTGATCGTCGATTTCTCCGTCGCGGCGGCGCTGCCCGGACTGCTGGCGGGAGCCGCCGCCGCGCGCGCCCGCCTCGTGTGCGGCACCACCGGCTTCGACGAGTCGGCCCTGGCGGCCCTGCGGCGCCACGCGGAGGACCACGCCGTGGTCCACGCCGCCAACTTCTCGGTGGGCGTCCCCGCGCTCCAGATGGTGCTGCAGCTGCTGGCGCGCACGCTGCCGGCGGGCTTCGACGCCGAGCAGGTCGAGACGCACCACACGGCCAAGCTCGACCGCCCGAGCGGCACCGCCCGCCTGCTGGCCGAGTCCTGGCAGCGGGTCCGCGGCGGCGCCGCGGTGCCCGTGCATTCGCAGCGCATCGGCGGCGTGGTGGGGGAGCACACCTGGACGATCGGCGACCAGGAGGAAACGCTGGTGCTGACCCACCGCGCGCAGTCGCGCGCGGCCTTCCTGCGCGGCGTGCTGCCGGCGGTGCACTTCGTCGCCGGGCGCGAGCGGGGGCTGTACGGGCTGAGCGACGTCTTGCGCTCGCTGGCGGAGGCGGCCGACGCGGCCGGACGACCGTGAGCCGCGCGGCGACGGCGGGCACAACAAGAGGGCCCCTCGGCTGGAGGGACCCTCACGAATCCGGCAGCGGCCGGTTACTTGGCGGCGGGCTTGGCGGCCGCCGCGGCCAGACGGCTCTTCAGCCGCGCCGCGCGCTTCTTGGGCATGAGGCCCTTGCGCGCCTGGACGTCGACGAGGCTGTACATCGCCGACAGCGACGAGGTCTGCTCCTCGGTTCCGGCGGCGCGGAACGCCTTGATCTTCGTCCGCATCAGCGAGCGGTTCTGCCGGTTGCGCTCGTTGCGCTTCTGGCTGGTGATCAGGCGCTTCTTGCAACTCTTGTGATGGGGCACGCTTGCGACCTCCGTCAGGGTTTCCACAGGCCGGCAAAGATACCCGCGCGGGGCGGCGATGTCAAGCCACGGGGATGACCCGCGTGACCGGGCCGCGCTGCCGCCCGACCGGGAGCCGGGGGCGGACGAGGCCCCCGCGGCGGACCGGTCCGGCGAGCCCGACGACGCGCTCCAGCGCAAGCTCTCCGCGCTGCCGGCCGCGCCCGGCGTCTACCTGCACAAGAACCGGCAGGGCAAGGTCATCTACGTGGGCAAGGCCGCCCGCCTCAGCCAGCGGGTCCGCTCCTATTTCCAGGCCGGCGCCGACCACGACCCCAAGACCGAGTCCCTGGTCCGCCAGATCGGCGACGTCGACTTCATCGTCACCGAGACGGCCGCCGACGCCCTGATTCTCGAGGACCAGCTCATCAAGGAGTACCGCCCGCGCTACAACGTGCGGCTGAAGGACGACAAGGCGTACCCGTACCTGCGGGTCACCCTGAACGAGCCTTTCCCGCGCGTGGAGGTCGTGCGGCGCCTCGAGCGCGACGGCGCCCGCTACTTCGGCCCGTTCACCGACGTCCATGCCATGCGCGAGACGCTGAAGTTCGCCGCCGGCGCCTTCCAGGTGCGGACCTGCCACCTCGGGCTGCCGGAGCAGACGGTCGACCGCGCCTGCCTGGACTGGCAGATCGGCCGCTGCAGCGCGCCCTGCGTCGGCTACGACGACCGCGAGGGTTACCGCGCGAAGGTCGGCCGACTCGTCCGCTTCCTGGCCGGGCAGGAGGACCAGGTCCTGGCCGAGCTGCGCGCCCAGATGGCGGCCCAGGCGGCAGCGCGCCGCTACGAGGAGGCGGCCCGGACGCGGGACCTCATCGCGCGCCTCGACCGCACGATCAGCCACAGCCGACCGGTCTCCGGCGTCAGCGGCGACTGCGACCTGGTGGGCCTCGTGCGCGACGGCGAGGACGCCTCCGGCGTGGTCATGCGCGTGCGCGGCGGCCGCATCCTGACCACGCACCACTTCCTGCTGACCGACCGGCTGGACCGCGGCCTGGCGGACATCATGGCGCAGCTCCTGCGCGAGTACTACCCGCGGGCGGGCGACATTCCCGCCGAGATCCTCCTGTCGCACCCCGTGGACGACGCGCCGGACTGGAACCTCTGGCTGCGGCGCCTGCGCGGCGGGGCCTGTGCACTGAAGGTGCCGCAGCGGGGCGCGCGCCATCAGGCCGTGGACCTGGCCCGCACGAACGCCGCCTTCAAGCTGCGCCAGGCGGAGGTCAACCGTCGCCTGCGGCCGTCGCGGCTGGTCACGCCGGCGGACATCGAGCTGCAGGAGGCGCTGGACCTGCACACCGTTCCCGACACGATCGAGTGCTTCGACATCTCGAACTTCCAGGGCCGGGAGACCGTGGCCTCCCTCGTCTACTTCAAGGGCGGCGAACCGCTCAAGAGCCGCTACCGCCGCTTCCGCCTGCGCACGGTCGACGGCGTGGACGATTTCGCCAGCATGCGCGAGGTGCTCGACCGCCACTACGGACGGCTGGCGGCCGCCGGCGGCGAGCCGGCGGACCTGGTCGTGGTCGACGGCGGCGCCGGCCAGCTGGGCGTGGCGCGCGAGGTGCTGGCCCGGCACGGCTTCCACGGCGCGCAGCTCATCGGCCTGGCCAAGCGCGAGGAGACGATCCACCGCGAGGGCGGCACGATCAGCCTGCCGCGGCGGAGCGAGGCGCTCAAGCTGCTGCAGCGCGTGCGCGACGAGGCCCACCGCTTCGCGATCACCTACCACCGCCTGCTGCGAGACCGCCGCACGACGGCCAGCGAGCTGGACCTGGTGCCGGGGATCGGCGCGACCAAGAAGCTGGCGCTGCTGCACCATTTCGGCTCCGTGGCGCGCGTGCGCGCGGCGACCGCGGCCGAACTGTCCGAGGTGCGCGGGCTCAACCGCCACGACGTGGCGACCCTGCTGGCGTTCTTCGCGCGGCGCGACGATCCGGAGCATTCCGAGGGCGGCCGGCCGTGACCGCCGAGCGCCGCGAAGACGCGCGTGCGCGCGCCTGGGACGAGGCGGTCGACGGCTTCCTCGGCCACGCCGGGGTGGAGAAGGGGCTGGCCCGCGCCACCCTGGAGGCGCAGCAGCGCGACCTGGGCCAGTTGCGCGACTGGGCCCTGGAGCGGCGCCTGGCGGATCCGGCCGCGATCCGCGACGCCCACTTGCGCGAGTTTCTGCTGGCCAGCTCCGAACGC
This sequence comes from uncultured Fibrobacteraceae bacterium, assembly GCA_964399195.1. Classification (GTDB taxonomy): domain Bacteria; phylum Krumholzibacteriota; class Krumholzibacteriia; order LZORAL124-64-63; family LZORAL124-64-63; genus CAINDZ01. Next base: position 30,891 of record CAYNPY010000026.1, on the reverse strand, counting down.
CTGGCCGCCTCTTCGCGCGCGCGCCTGCTGTCGACGCTGCGCTCGTTCTTCCGCTTCCTGCAAGCCGAAGGGCGGCGCGCGGACGATCCCACCGCGACGATCATCGCCCCGCGCCGCGGCCGCCACCTGCCCGACGTGCTGAGCGTGGCGCAGGTCGAGCGCCTGCTGGCCTGGGGCGACGCCACGCCGACGGGACTTCGCGACCGCGCCGCGCTGGAGCTGCTCTACGGCTGCGGCTGCCGCGTCGGCGAGCTGTGCGCGCTGGACGTGACGGACCTCGACCCCGCCGAGGCCATGGTCAGGCTGCGCGGCAAGGGCAGCAAGGAGAGGCAGGTCCCCGTCGGGGAGCCCGCACTGGCCGCCGTCGCGGATTACCTGCGCGCCGGCCGGCCCCGCCTGGCCGGCCGCCGTCCGTGCCCGGCGCTGCTGCTGAACCGGCGGGGCGGCCGTCTCTCGCGCGTGTCGGTGTGGTCGCTCCTGAAGGCGGCCGGCTCCGCGGCCGGCCTGCCGGCGACGGTGTCGCCGCACACGCTGCGCCACAGCTACGCGACCCACCTGCTGGAGGGCGGCGCCGACCTGCGCGTCGTGCAGGAACTGCTCGGGCACGCCGACATCTCGACCACCGAGATCTACACGCACGTGGACCGGGCCTGGCTGGCCGAGGCGTGGCGCTCGGCCCACCCGCGCTCGGGCCGCCGCTGACGCTCGCGCCGGCGGCGCGGTCCGGGGGCCTTTGACATGATCCGGGGGCGATGGTACTGTTGCGCCTCCACGGCCCGGGCGCCGGGCAGGCGCCATCGACCGCGCGGACGCCGACCGCGTCATCCGTCAGCGAGGCAATGAGTTGAGCGTTGAGAAACCCGCCGGCCGCCGCGTCATCCTCAGCGGCATGCGGCCGACCGGTCGCCTGCACTGGGGCAACTACACCGGCGCCCTCGAGAACTGGGTGCGTCTCCAGGACGAGTACGACTGCCGCTTCATGGTGGCGGACTGGCACGTCCTGACGACGGCGCTGGACAAGGCCGGCGAGATCAACGCGAACAGCCGCGAGATGTTCCTCGATTGGCTGGGGGCGGGCCTCGACCCGGAGCGCTCCGTGCTGTTCCTGCAGTCGTCCATCAAGGAGCACGCCGAGCTGTTCCTGGTCATGAGCATGATGATCAGCATGGGACGCCTGCAGCGGAACCCGACGTTCAAGGAGCAGGTCCGCGACCTCAACCTGGGCGGCGAGATCAGCTACGGGCACCTCGGCTACCCGGTGCTGCAGGCCGCCGACATCCTGGCCTACCGGGCCCACGCCGTGCCGGTGGGCGAGGACCAGCTCCCGCACCTGGAACTGACGCGCGAGATGGCCCGCCGCTTCAACCACCTGTTCGGCGACGTCTTCCCCGAACCCGAGGCGCTGGTCACCAAGTTCGCGCGCTTCCCGGGCACCGACGGCAACCGCATGAGCAAGTCGCTGGGCAACACGATCGAGATCTCGGCCTCACCCGAGCAGATCCGCGAGAAGATCAAGCCGGCGTTCACCGATCCGGCCCGCCTGCGGCGCTCCGACCCGGGCCACCCGGAGGTCTGCGGCGTCTTCACGTGGTACCAGAAGTTCCTGCCCGAGGCGGCGCCGCAGGTGGCCGAGGAGTGCCGCACCGCGGCCCGCGGCTGCGTCGACTGCAAGAAGCAGCTCGCCGACGGGGCCATCGCCTACTTCGCGCCGCTGCGCGAGCGCCGGGCCGCCTTCGAGGCCGATCCCGCGCGGCTGGACGAGATCATCGCCGCCGGCTGCGAGCGCGCCCGCGGGTTGGCCGCCGAGACCATGGCGACCGTGCACGACGCGATGGGCATCGGCTAGATGGACGGCAAGGGAGAGGACGCCATGCAGGGAAGCGACGTGCTCGACGACGATCTGGGCGACGCGGTGGAACCGGGCGCGGCCCCCGGCGTCCCGCCCGCCGCCGCCCGCGCGCCCGGCGGCGGCCCCGAGACCTGGAACCTGGACGCGCTGCCGCCGGAACTGGACTATTTCCGCACCAGCGCGGCCTGGCAGATCGAGCTGACCGGGTTCCAGGGGCCGCTCGACCTGCTGCTCTACCTGATCGACAAGGACCAGGTGGACATCTACGACATCCCGATCGCCCGCATCACCGACCAGTTCATCCGCCACATCGAGGTCATGCAGTCGATCAGCCTGGACCAGGCCGGCGAGTTCATCGCCATGGCGGCCACGCTGCTCGTCATCAAGATGAAGATGCTCATGCCGTCGCGGGGCGAGGAGGAGGAAGAGGCGGAGGAAGATCCCCGCGCCGAGCTGGTGCGGCGCCTGCTGGAGTACAAGCGCTTCAAGGAGGCCGCCCTCGCCCTCCAGGAGCGGGAGGACGAGCGCGCCCGCTTCCACACGCGCCGGCTGAAGTTCCCGTTCACGAGCGACCTGACCGTCGAGCCCGCGCTCCGCATCGAGATGTTCGACCTGCTGGCGGCGCTGGCCGGCGTCTACGACCGCGTCCGCTCGCGTCCCGTGCACGACATCGTGCGCGAACCGTTCACCGTCGAGGAGAAGATCGACCTGATCGCTGCGCGCACCGCGGGCGGCGCGCTGGTCCGCTTCGAGGAGCTGTTCAACGACGACACCATCAAGATGGAAGTCGTCGTCACCTTCATCGCCATCCTCGAGATGGTCAAGCGAGGTCGTCTCGTGTTCGTGCAGACCGAACCCCTGGGCCCCATCTGGCTGCAGCAGCCCGCCCCCGGCGCCGCCGCCGGCGCCGAGCCCGGACTGGACGAGTCGTACGTCCCGGAAGCCTCGTCCGAGGGCGAGGCCGCCCGCCGGGCCGGCGATGGCCGCCACGACGAGGACGACGCGGACGGCTGGTCGGAGGAGGACTTCGACGGCGACGACGACGATGACGACGACATCGACTGGGACGACGATGACGACGCGGACGACGACGAGCAGGACGACGACGAGCAGGACGACGAAGACGACTGGGACGACGACGAGGACGCCGGAGATGGCGACGCTCCCGAGGCCGCCGACGACGACAACGATGATGATGATGAAGACGACGACGAGGACGGGGACGACGACGAAGACTGGACTGACGACGACGAGGACGACGAAGAAGGCGACGACGAGGACGCGGACGACGCCGGGCGCTGACGGACGGGAGACGGAATCTTGAAGAGGGAACTGGAAGCCCTGCTGTTCGCCACCGACAGCCCGCTGACGATCGCGCGCCTGAAGAAGATCTTCCCCGAGCGCGAGAACGCCGAGATCCGCGCGGCGATCGCCGAACTCGAGCAGGACTACGCGGCCGCCGGCCTGGCCTTCACCGTCGTCGAGTTCGGCGGCGGCTGGCAGATCGCCACGCGTCCCGAGTACGCGCCGCTGGTCGAGAACCTGCTGAAGTCGCGCAGCTTCACCCGCCTGTCGAAGGCGGGGCTCGAGGTGCTGGCGATCATCGCCTACCGGCAGCCGATCACCCGCCTGCAGATCGACGAGATCCGCGGGGTCAACAGCAGCGGCGCCATCAGCACGCTGACCGAGCGGAACCTGATCACCGTGGTCGGCCGCTCGGCGGCCATCGGCAACCCGCTGCTCTACGGCACGACGCGCGAGTTCCTCAACCACCTGGGCCTCAAGGGTCTCGGACAGCTGCCCGACCTGCCGGCGCTGGAGGGCGTGCTCGAGGACCGCGAGCAGCTCAAGGAGTTCGCCAGCCGCATCGGGCGCGAGGTCACCGACGAGGAGCTGGAGGAGTACTTCGCGGCGCCCACGGACGACGTGCCGCCCCTGCACGCCGCCGAGGACATGGAGACGGTCCCTGACGGCGACGATGACACGGGCGACCCGGACCCCGCCGACGACGGCGATGAGCAGCGCTGACCAGGGCATCCGCCTGAACCGCGTCCTGGCGCGGGCCGGTCACGGCTCGCGCCGCGCCGTCGAACAGCTGGTCCGCGACGGGCGCGTGGCCGTCAACGGCCAGCGCGTGACCGACCTCGGACGCCGCGTGGACCCCGACAGGGACCGCGTGACCGTCGACGGACGGGCGCTCGAACTGCCCCCGGACCACCGCGTCTACGCCTTCCACAAGCCCCTCGGCGTCGTCTGCACGCTCAAGGCCCAGGCCGGCCAGCCCGCCCTCGCGGAGTGGCGGCGCCGCGCCGACCTTCCGGACCGATTCGTTCCGGTCGGCCGCCTTGACCAGACGTCCTCCGGGTTGCTCCTTTGGACCGACGACGGGGATCTGAACGAAGCGCTGTGCCGGCCGCGCTCGGGGGTCTGGAAGACCTACGAGGTGGCGCTGGCGGCGCCGCTGCCGGAAGCCCTCCTGCCGACCCTGACCGGCGGCGGGATCACGCTCGACGGCCGCCCCTGCCGCCCCTGCCGCCTGCGGCCGGGGTCACGGCCGGACGGCCGGCACTGGCTGATCGAGCTGCACGAGGGGCGCAAGCGGCAGATCCGGCGCATGTTCGGCGCCGTCGGGCAGACCGTCACGTCGCTGCACCGCATCGCGGTGGGACCGGTCCAGCTCGGGCGGCTGCACCCGGGCGACTTCCGGCGGCTGTCGGCCGACGAGGTCGCCGCGCTGAGGCGCGCGGTCTTCGGAGAGGGTGAGGAGAGGGCGCGCCCGGGCCGCGGCAAGGGCGCCAGGGACGGCGGCTGAGATCCGAGTCGCGCCCGGGGCGGCGCCGGACGGGCCGCGCAACCGGAGGCAAGCGATGGTCGACTTCAAGAGCCTGTTCCGACCCGGCATCCTCGAGACCCGCCCCTACAGCCCCGGCAAGCCCATCTGCGAGGTCCGTCGCGAACTCGGCCTCGGTTCGGTCGTCAAGCTCGCCAGCAACGAGAACCCCGAAGGTCCGCTGCCCGCGGTGCTGGAGGCCATCGCCCGGGCCGCGCGCGACCTGAACCGCTATCCCGATTCCTCCGCCTTCCGCCTGCTGGAGGCGCTGTCCGCGCGCCTGGGCGTTCGCCCGGAAGAGATCATCCTCGGCAACGGCAGCAACGAGGTGATCGACATCCTCATCCGGGCCCTGGTCTCGCCCGGGGAGAACGTCGTCTACAGCGAGCACAGCTTCATCGTCTACGCGCTGACGACCAAGGTCCACTTCGAGTGCGGCCGCGCCGTGCCCCTGACCGCCGACGACCGCCACGACCTGCCGGCGATGGCCGCCGCCGTCGACGAGGCCACCAAGCTGGTCATCGTCTGCAACCCCAACAACCCGACCGGGACCTACAACACGCGCGACGAATTCCTGGCCTTCCTGCGCGCGGTGCCCCGGCGGGTGGTGGTCGCCGTCGACGAAGCCTACTATGAGTACGTCACCGCGCCGGACTACCCGCAGACGCTCGAGCTGCGGGCCGAGTACCCGAACCTGGTGGCCCTGCGGACGTTCAGCAAAATCCACTCGCTGGCCGGGCTGCGCATCGGCTATGGTGTCGGGCACGCTGACCTGGTGACCGAGCTGCACAAGACGCGCGAGCCGTTCAACGTGAATTCGCTGAGCCAGGCGGCGGCGCTCGCCTGCCTGGAACACTGGGACGTCGTGCCGCAGCGGGCGCTCCGCAACGAGCGCGAGCGCGGGCGGCTGGCGGAAGGGCTGGCGGCGCTCGGGTTCCGGGTGACGCCCAGCCAGACGAACTTCCTGCTGGTGCGCTGCGCCGGCAACGCGGGCCAGTTGACCACGGCGCTGCTGCACAAGGGCGTCATCGTCCGGCCGATGCACGCCTTCGGCCTGGGAGAGGGCGCCTTGCGCAACACCGTTGGGCTGCCCGAGGAGAACGACCGCTGCCTGGCGGCGCTGAGGGAGATCCTGAACTGATGGAAGCCAAACGCCCCCCCGAAGGCGCCGCGCGATGAGCGACGCCCACGGCGGCACCCATCCCCTGACCGCCCGGCAGCCGGGCCAGCCGACCACCGTCGTGCAGGTCGGCCCGGTGGCGTTCGGCGGCGACCGGGTCGTGCTCATCGGCGGGCCCTGCGCCGTCGAGGGCCACGCTCAGATCGGCCGCGCCGCCCGCGCGGTCCTCGAGGCCGGCGGCGGCATGCTGCGCGGCGGCGCCTGGAAGCCGCGGACGAGCCCCTACGACTTCCAGGGCCTGGGGCCGGAGGGCCTGGACCACCTGGCGGACGCCCGCGAGGCGACCGGCCTGCCGTTCGTCACCGAGGTGCTCGACCCGCGCGACGTCGAGCTGGTCGCCGCCCGCGCCGACATGCTGCAGATCGGCAGCCGCAGCGTGCAGAACTTCCCGCTCCTGCGCGAGGCCGGGCGCAGCGGCCGCCCCGTCCTGCTCAAGCGCGGCATGATGACCACGGTGGCCGAGTGGCTGCACGCCGCCGAGCACGTGCTGGCGGCAGGCGGCCGTCAGATCGTGTTCTGCGAGCGAGGCATCCGCACCTTCGACCCGACGCTGCGCAACACGCTGGACGTCGGCTCGGTCGCCGTGCTGCGCGAGCAGACGCACTTCCCGGTCATCGTCGATCCCAGCCACGCCGCCGGCCAGGCGCGTTTCGTGGCCGCGCTGGCGCGCGCGGCGGTGGCCGCCGGCGCCGACGGCCTGCTGGTCGAGATGCACCCGGATCCGGCCGCCGCGCTCAGCGACGCCGCCCAGAGCCTGACGCCCGCCCAGTTCCGCGAGCTGGCCGAGTCCTGCCGCGCCGTCGCCCGCGCCGTCGGCCGGGACCTCTGACGATGGCCTTCCGCCACCCCGACGAACTGCCGGCCGCCGATCCGGCGCTGCTGCCGCCGGACGCCGTCATCGCCATCGACGGCCCGGCCGGCTCCGGCAAGTCGAGCACCGCCCGCGCGCTGGCCGAGCGCTTCGGCCTGCTCTACATCGACAGCGGCGCCATGTACCGCGCCCTGACCGAGGCCGCGCTGCGCCTGGGCGTCGATCCCGGCGACGAGGCAGCGCTGGCGGCGCTGCTGCGGCCGGCCTCGCTCGAGCTGCGGCCGACGCGGGGCGAGACCGCGGTCGTCTGGGACGGGCTCGACGTCTCGCGCGCGATCCGCACGCCCGCGGTCGAGGCCGCCGTCTCCCAGGTCAGCAGCCACGCCGAGGTGCGGCGCCTGATGGTCGAGCGCCAGCAGGCGCTCGGCCGGCGCGGCGGCGTGATCATGGAGGGCCGCGACATCGGCAGCGTGGTGTTCCCGCTGGCGACCGCCAAGATCCACCTTTCGGCGACGCCCGAGGCGCGGGCCGAACGCCGGCACCGCCAGTTCGCCGAGCGCGGCGTCGCCGTCGACCGGCAGGCGCTGGTGCGCGAATTGAGCGAGCGCGACCGCCGCGACAGCGAGCGCGCGGTCAGCCCGCTGGCGGTCTCGCCCGACGCGATCGTCGTCGACAGCAGCGCGCTCTCCTTCGCCGAGCAGAACGAGCTGTGCGCCCGCGCCTGCCTGGTCAATCCGGCCCTCGACAGGGCGGTCGACCGCGACCCCGCGGGCGGCCGCCGCGGCCTGGACTGGCGCTACCGCCTGGCCTACGCGGCCTTCGGCGCGCTGGGGCGCTTCTACGGCCTGCGGGAGTACGGGAACGCCGGCCTTGCCGCGCCGAAGGGCTGCATCCTGGCGGTCAACCACATCAGCCTCTGGGACCCGCCGCTGGTGGCGGCCACGCTGCGCCGCCGCCCGGTGCACGCCCTGGCCAAGGCCGAACTGTTCCGCCCCGCCTGGCTGGCCGGGCGCTTCTTCCGCTGGCTCGACGCGATCCCCATCCGCCGCAAGGGCTACGACAACGTCGCCTTCGGGCGGGCGTCCGCCGCGCTCGCCGGCGGCGCCAACGTGCTGATCTTCCCCGAGGGCACGCGCCAGGCCGTCGGCCACCCGGGGGCGGTCCGCGCCGGGCTCGGCATCCTGGTGCAGGAGACGCGGGCGCCGGTGGTGCCGATCTTCCTGCGCGGCAGCTACGGGCGGCGCCCGGGCGGCTCGTTCGACTCCCCGCTGGAGGTCTGGTACGGCCCCCTGCTGCGCTGGCACGCCCTGGACGACCTGCTCGCCGCGCACGACCGCCGCGCGGTCTCCGACCGGGTCGGCGCCCTCTGCCGCGCCGCCTGGTGCGAGTTGCAGGCCCGCAGCTTCGCCCGCCACCCGCAGACCGCCTTCGAGAAGGAATTGGGGGACAGGCAGTTGCGGCGGTTCGCCGCCCGCCAGGCGAAGATCTTCGGCCGCTGAGCGCGCCCGCCGCGCCCCCTTGCATTGCGGACACCGGTGGGGTATATTGGGCGCTTCGCCGGTCCACTCGGTCCGGTGTTTTCATCTGTCACCAGGAGGCAACCTTTCATGGCTTTCAACCCCGCTTCCGATTCCGACGGCCCGCGTCGGTCGGCGGGCCATTCCTCTTACCGTCCGCGCGGCGGCAAGGGGAGCCTGAACCACGACGACGACCAGGACGACAGCGGCGGCGGCGACGAGTTCCGCACGCCCGCAGCGCCCAAGCTGAGCACCGAGTACGACGCCGATGCGATCGTGAACCTGGACTACCACGGCGACGACGGACTGGCGGACGACCTGTCCGGCGCCGAGATGCTCGCGCTGATCAACAGCTATGAAGAGACCCTGACGGACATCCAGGAGGGCCAGATCCTCAAGGGCACCGTCATCGAGGTCCGCGAGAACGAAGTCCTGATGAACATCGGCTTCAAGAGCGAGGGCGTCATCAACCGCGAGGAGTTCGGCTCGCAGCCGATCACCGTCGGCGACACCTTCGACGTCTTCCTCGAGAAGCTCGAGAACCAGGACGGCCTGGTCGTGCTCTCGAAGGAGCGCGCCGACTTCCTGAAGGTCTGGGACAAGATCAAGGTCGCGCACGAGGCCGGCGAAGTCGTCACCGGCCTGGTGGACCGCCGCATCAAGGGCGGCCTCGTGGTCAAGCTCTGGGGTGTGGACACCTTCCTGCCGGGCAGCCAGGTGGCCCTGCGCCAGGTGCCGAACCTGGAGGACATGATCGGCGAAGAGATCCAGTGCCGGATCATCAAGAAGAACAAGCGCCGCCGGAACGTGGTGGTCAGCCGCCGCATCGTCCTGGAGCAGGAGCGCGAGTCGAAGAAGAAGAACCTGATCTCCGAGCTGCAGAAGGGCCAGGTCCGCAAGGGCGTCGTCAAGAACATCACCGACTTCGGCGCCTTCGTCGACCTCGGCGGCATCGACGGCCTGCTGCACATCACCGACCTGAGCTGGGGCCGCGTCAACCACCCCAGCGAGGTCGTGGCCATCGGCCAGGAGATCGAGGTCAAGGTCCTGGACTTCGAGCAGGAGCGCGAGCGCATCAGCCTCGGCCTCAAGCAGCTGCAGTCCTACCCGTGGGACCACGTGGAAGAGCGGTACCCGGAACAGGCGATCGTGCGCGGCCGCGTGGTGAGCATCACCAACTACGGCGCGTTCGTGGAGCTGGAGAAGGGCGTCGAGGGCCTGATCCACATCAGCGAGATGAGCTGGACGCGCCACATCAAGCACCCGTCGAAGGTCGTCTCGATCGGCGACGAGGTCGACGTGATGGTGCTCAAGACCGACAAGGCGAACGAGAAGATCAGCCTCGGCCTCAAGCAGTGCGAGAGCGACCCCTGGCTGACCCTGATCGAGCGCTACCCGGTCGGCTCGGCCATAGAGGGCAAGGTCCGCAACCTGACCGATTTCGGCGCCTTCGTCGAGGTCGAGGAGGGCATCGACGGCCTGGTCCACATCTCGGACATGAGCTGGACGCGCCGGGTGCGCCACCCGAAGGAGCTGCTCAAGCGCGGCGACTCGGTCAAGGTGCAGATCCTGGACATCGACACCTCCAAGCGCCGCATCAGCCTGGGCATCAAGCAGCTGCAGGACAACCCCTGGCCGGACCTGGCCGACCGCTTCCCGGTGGGCCACAACGTCAGCGGGACCGTCAGCCGCATGCTGGACCACGGCGCCATCATCGAGATGGGCGACGACCTGGAGGGCTTCGTGCCCCTGGGCCACCTGGGCATCCCGAAGCTGGACAAGCCGCAGTACTACTTCCGCGAGGGCGAGGCCTGCGAGCTGAAGGTCATCAAGATGGACGTCGAGAACCGGCGGATCGTGCTGTCGATCGCCGAGCGCCTGAAGGAGGACGGCAACGACGCCGTCGAGGCGTTCGTCGCGGCGCACCCGCGGCTCGAGGACGTCGTCCAGGCCGAGGCGGCCCTGGCGGCGGCCGGCGAGCTGCCGGAGAAGTCCGCGGTCGACGACGACTACGCCGACGAGGTCGACTACCCCGCGCCGGGCAACTAGGCCGGAAGGATCGACCGGCAGGGGCGATCGCCCCGCAGCAGACGCGACCGGCGTTCCCGGTCGCCCGCCGGAGGGGCGGGGTCCAGGCCCCGTCCCTCCTGGGCTTTCAGGGGGTGCCGCCGCGCGCCCGCCGCCGCGCGCGAGGGGAGGACCGCATGACGACACCGCTGCAGGACCTGCGGCCCCTCGCGCCCGCGCCCGCCCGGTCCGGCGACGGGCCGCCGGCCGGGACCGCGGCGCTTCGCGTGGCCTTCCACACGCTCGGCTGCCGCCTCAACCAGTACGACACCGAGGGCTTGCGTCAGGGCCTCTCCGGCCTGCTGCCGGTATGCGTGGTGGCCTGGGACGAGCCGGCCGACCTCTACGTGCTGAACAGCTGCACCGTGACCGCCAAGGCCGAGCACGAATGCCGCCGCCTGGCCCGCCAGGCCAAGCAGCGTCACCCCGGCGCTCGCGTGGTCGTGGCCGGGTGCTACGCGCAGGTGAGGCCCGACGCCCTGGCGGCGATGCCGGAGGTCGACGCCGTGGTGGGCAACGCCGCCAAGGACGACGTCGCTTCCTGGCTGCCCGCCGCGCTGGGGCGGGGCGGCCCGCGGGTCATGGCGGGGCCGTTCGGGTCCAAGGAGATGTTCAACGCGCCGCTCGTCGACGCGTTCCCCGGCCGCAGCCGCGCCTTCGTCAAGGTCCAGGACGGCTGCGACCTGCGCTGCACCTACTGCGCCATCTGGCAGGCCCGCGGGCCGGGGCGCTCGCGTCCCGTCGCCGACGTGGTGGCGCAGCTCGCCCGCCTCGAGCAGGCCGGCTACCGCGAGGCGGTGCTGACCGGCATCCACCTCGGCGGCTGGGGCCGCGACACGGGCGAGGGCCGCCTGCCTGACCTGCTGCGCGCCTGCCTGCGCGCGCTGCCGGACCTGCGTCTCCGGCTGAGCAGCATCCATCCGAACGAGGTCGACGCGCCCCTGCTGGACCTGCTGGCCGCCGAGCCGCGCCTGCGCCCGCACGTGCACCTGTCGCTGCAGAGCGGAGCCGACGAGGTCCTGCGCCGGATGAAGCGGCCCTACCGCGGCGACGACGCCCGGCGCGCGGTGGCGACGGTGGCCGCCCTGGGCGACCTTTGGGTGATCGGCGCCGACTTAATCGTCGGCGTCCCCGGCGAAACGGCGGCCGATTTCGCCCGGACCCTGAGCCTGGTCGAGGACCTGCCGGTCAGCTTCGTCCACGTGTTCCGCTACTCGCCGCGCCCCGGCACGGCGGCCGCCGCGCTGGGCGGCGCCGTGCCGCCGGCGGTGGCGGGCGAGCGCGCGGCGCGGCTGCGCGAGGCCGGCGGGACGGCCCGGGCTCGCTTCCGGCTGGGGCTGTTGGGCCGCGTCTGCGAGGCGATCGTCGAGAACGGCAGCGACCTGCCCGGCCATCACCAGGCGACGGCCGACAACCACGAGACCGTGATGATCCCGGCCGCGGCCGGCGACGGCCTGCGGCCGGGCGGTCTGGCGCGGGTGCGCATCGAACACGAGACCGACGGCCGGCTCTTCGCCGTCGCGCTGCGAGGATAGACGGCATGGCCACGTTCCAGAACTCGCTGCCGGACCTGACGCGCCCGGCCCCGGCCGGCGGCCCGGCGGTCTACATCGAGACCTACGGCTGCCAGATGAACACCTACGACAGCCAGGCCATCGGCGGCCTGCTGGAGGGGGCCGGCTTCCGCCTCGTGGACAGCGAACTGGCGGCGGACGCCGTCCTGCTGAACACCTGCAGCGTGCGCGAGCACGCCGAGCACAAGGTGATCAGCCGGATCGGGGAACTGCGCAGCCGGCGGCGGCAGGCGGACCTGGGGCCGGCCGTGATCGGCATCTGCGGCTGCATGGCCGAGCGCCTGGGCGACGACCTTCGCAAGGGACCCCGGGCCGTAGACCTCGTGGTCGGGGTCGACAACTACGACGCGCTGCCGGGCCTGCTGCGGGACCTGACCGCGGGCTCCGCCGGCGCGGGCGCCGGCGGGGCCACCGCCACCGGCCACCGGCACGACGCGCACTACGTGGCGCCGCCGGAGCTCTACCCGGTCAACAACTCGCACCTGGTGACCATCCACAAGGGCTGCGACTACAAGTGCACCTACTGCATCGTCCCCATGACCCGCGGCCCCCAGAGCGAGAAGGCGCCGGACGTCATCCTGGCCGAGATCGCCGGCATCGTCGAGCGCGGCGGGCGCGAGGTGACCCTGCTGGGGCAGAACGTCACGGCCTACCGCTGGCGGGACACGCTGGACTTCGCGGGGCTGCTGGAGCAGGTGGCCGCCCTGGACGGCCTGGAGCGGATCCGCTTCCTGACCGGCCATCCCCGGGACATGCACCCCCACCTGATGGACGCCATCGGGCGCCTGGACAAGGTCTGTCCCTGGCTGCACGTGCCGGCCCAGAGCGGCTCGGACGCGGTGCTGCGGCGCATGAAACGCCTTTACACAGCCGGCCAGTACCTGGACATGGTCGAGTACGCCCGCCGGACGATTCCCGGGGTCACGTTCTCGTCGGATTTCATCGTCGGGTTCCCGGGGGAGACCGAGGCCGATTTCCGCGCTACCCTGGATCTGGTCCAGCGGGTACAGTACGACCAGATCTTCTCGTTCAAGTACAGCGAGCGGCCCGGCGTGCCGGCGGCCCGCCTGGCGGACGACGTGCCCGCCGAGGCCAAGAAGGAACGCCTGGCCGAACTGATGGACGCGCAGCAGGGGATCTGGGCGCGCCTGGCCGACGCCCAGGTCGGCCAGGTGGTCACGGCGGTGGGCGAGGGGCCCGCCCGGCGCCCGGCCGGAGCCTGGCGGCTGCGGACCGCCAACAACCGGAAGGTGATCGTCGGGGGGCCGGAGGTGGCTCCCGGCGAACGCCTCTCGGTGCGGTTGACGGGCTGGGACGCGACCACGTTCTTCGGGGAGCGCCAGGGCGAGTGAAGCCGCCCGCGGCGCCGGTGGGACAGGGAAACCGCGAATCGAGGTGCCGACGTGTGGATCGTCAAGGGGCTGCTCTTCCTCGTCCTGCTCTTCGCGCTGGTCTACTTCTTCGTGACCAACAGCGGGCAGTCGGTGGACATCAACCTGTTCGGCACGTCGTACCTGGGCGTGTCCATGTACTGGATCGTCGTGGTCAGCTTCATGGTCGGCTTCGCCGTCGCGCTGCTGCTGGCCCTCTTCCGCGAGGTGCGCCTGCAGCGCGACCTCTCGCGGCTGCGCAAGCTGAACCGCGACAAGGACCGCGAACTGGCCGACCTGCGCACATTGCCGCTGCGCGAGGACGGCAGCGCGGCGCTCGTCGCGAAGGACGGCAGCCTTGAGTGACTTCCTGACCTGGCTGGTCGTCGGCAGCGCCGCCGTGGCGGCGGCCGTGGTGCTGTGGCGCATCTGGGTGCGGCCCCGCCCGGAGGCCAAGGCCGACGACTACCAGCACGCGCTGCAGCTGTGGATCGCGGGCGAACGCGACGAGGCCGCCGCCATCCTCAAACGCGTCGTGCAGAAGCAGCCCGACTCCTTCGAGCCGTTCCTGTACCTCGGCAACCTGCTGCGCGAGCTGGGCGAACCGGCGCGCGCGGTGGTGCTGCACCGCGGGCTGACGATGCGGGGCGAACTGGCGCCCGCCCAGAAGATCGCCGCGGGCCTGGCGCTGGCCGAGGATCTGCTGGCCCTGCGGCAGTTCACCGAGGCGGGCCAGGTGCTCGACACGCTGCAGCGGCACGCCCTGGACGACAAGCGCTACTGGAGCGCGCGGTTCGCGCAGCACCAGGGACTCGGCGACCTGCCCAACGCCGCGCGCGTGCTCAAGCAGGCCCCGCGCCACATCGCCGAGCGCGACGCGGTCTGGTTCCGCGAGGCGTACGCCAGCTTCCAGCTGGACCGGGCCGTCGGGCACGCGCTGGCCGGCGAGACGGGCGAGGCCCGCGCGCGCCTGCGGGACGTCGAGAGCATGCCCGAGAGCGGCACGCGCGCGGCGCTGGTGCGCGCCATCCTGGCCGCGCGGGCCGACGACGCGGCCGGCGCGCTGACCGAGGTGACCGAGAACCTGCTCGACCACCCGGAGGAGCTGGACATCTTCCTGCCCCTGCTGCAGGACGCCCTGCTGCGCGGCGGCCAGTTCACGCGCACGATCCCGCTGCTGGAAACAGCGTGCCTGAGCGCGAACGCGCCCGCCTCGTTCGCGATCAACCTGGCGATCCTCTACGAGAAGCTCGACCAGCGGGACCGCGCGACGCGGGTGCTGACCATCAAGTCCGGGCAGAGCGACCTGACCCCGGACGTGGCGGCGCCGTACCTGCGCATGCTGGTGCGCGAGAACCCGGAGACCGCGTTCGCGCGCGTCTGGAAGTTCCTGCAGATGCCGCGGCCGCCCATCGACTGGGTGTGCGCGACGTGCGGACGCGCCGACGAGCGCGTGCGCTGGTTCTGCCCCGACTGCCGCAGCTTCCGTTCGCACCGCCGCGCGCCGCGCCGCCGCGAGGAGCCGTGACGTGAGCCGCGCCCGCGCGAACGGCCTGATGGCCCTCGCCGCGGCCGCCGGCCTGGCGGCCGCCCTCGGCTCCGGGACCGCGCGCGCGGATTTCGCGCGGACGGAAGACCTGTTTGCGGCCGGGGCCTGGGACCAGGCCCGCGCCGAGGCCGCCCGCGACCACCGCGATGCCCGTCCCGGCGAGGCCCACCTGTGGCGCTCCCGCCTGGCCGCGGACCCGGCCGCGGCGCTCATGATCCTGCAGGAGGGGCTCGCCCAGCGGCGACTGCCCGACGCGGTGCGCGCGCGGCTGGCGCAGGAGGCAGCCGAGCTCGAGCTGGGGCGGGGACGCCCCGGCGCCGCGCTGAAGATCCTGGCGCCCCTGCTGGAGGACGCCGACGAGCTGCCGGGCGCGGCGCGGATCCTGGCCGCGCGGGCCCTGGTGGCGCTGGGCCGCGGGCCCCGCGCGCGCGAGGTGCTGGTGGCGGTGCCCGCCGGCGACCCGGACCACGGCCTGTCGCGCGCGCTGCTGGGCGACATCGCCCAGGCCAGCGGCGACCCGACCGGGGCGTTGTCCTGGTACGACGCGGCCGAACGCGCCGACGGCACCCTGCGTCGCCGCCTGGCCGCCGGCCGCTGCCGGGCGCTGCTGCGCGCCGGGCGCGCGGCCGATGCCGCCGCAGTGGCCGCGCAGCTGGAGACGCTCGACCCCGACGGCCTGGCGCTGCTGGAGATCCGGCGCGCCCTGGCCGACGCCGACACCGACGCCCGCGCCGCGCGCACCCCGCCCGCCGCCACCCGCCGCGCCGCCGCCGGCTCCCCGCCGCGACGCGAGGCCGAACCGGCGGCAGCTCCAGGCGCCACCGGCCGCTACGCGCTGCAGCTGGGCGCCTTCGCGGATCAGCGGCGGGCCGAGGAATTCCGGCGGGGGCTGGCCGGGCAGGTGGCCGCGCTGGCGCTGGAGGTGGGCCGCGATCAACGCGGCCAGCTCGTCTGGCGGGCCCGCGCCGGCGCCTGGGACGACCGCGCGGCCGCCGACCGCGCCGCGCGGGAGCTTGCCGACCGCCTGGGTCTGGACGTCCGCGTGGTCGACCGCCACGCGGACCAGCGCCCGGGCACGTGACCGCGATGGCCCCGAAAGGTCCCCGCGCGCGCCGTCAGGCCCCCGAGCAGGCCCCCGCCCGCCTGACGCCCATGCTGGCGCAGTACCTCGAGATCAAGGCGCAGCACCCCGGCGCGCTGCTCCTGTTCCGCATGGGCGACTTCTTCGAGACCTTCTTCGAGGACGCGCAGACGCTGGCTCGCGTCGCCGGCGTCACGCTGACCACGCGCGACGGCAAGAGCGACCACCCGGTGCCGCTGGCCGGGGTGCCGCACCACGCGCTGGACACCTACCTGACGCGCCTGCTGAACGCCGGCCTGACGGTGGCGATCTGCGAGCAGACCGAGGATCCGGCGCAGGCCAAGGGCCTGGTCCGGCGCGAAGTGGTGGAGGTCATCAGCCCCGGCACCGCGACGACGCCCGAGCTGCTGGACGGCGCCTCCGGCCGCTACTGCCTGGCCTGGCATCCGGGCCCCGCGGGCAGGTCCGGGGAGGGACCGGGCGCCGAGCCCGCCGGCTGGGCCCTCCTGGACGCCACCACGGGCGAATTCCGCTGCGGGCTGGAGCGCGCGACCCTGGCCAGCCTCTGCCAGCGACACCCGGTGCGGGAGGTCATCGTCGGCGAGGACACCGACCCCGAGCGCCTGCACGTGTGGCGCGCGGCGCTGCCGGGGATCGTCGTCAATCCGGTCAATGCGGCCTGGTTCCACCCGGCGTTCGCGCGCCGCACGCTGCTGGACCATTTCCAGGTCGCCTCGCTGACGCCGTACGGCGTGGAGGACACCGCGCGCGAACGCGCGGCGACCGCGGCGGGCGCGGCGCTGCGCTACCTGGGCGCGCTGGCGATGCGCCGGCCCGCGCAGGTGACCGGCCTGCAGTTCAGCGCCCCGGGCGACCGGCTGGTGCTGGACGAGGAGACGCTGCGCAACCTGGAGGTCTTCCGGACCTTCCGCGGCGAGCGCGGCCCCGGCACGCTGGTCCACCACATCGACGGCACCGTCACGCCGATGGGCCGCCGCCTGCTGGAACAGCGCCTGGCCGAGGCGCTGACCGACCTGGACGAGCTGCGCGGCTGGCACGCCGGGGTGGCCGCGGCGCTCGAGGCAGCCCCCTGGCGCCGCGAGCTGCGCGCCGGCCTGCGGCGCCTCGGCGACGTGGAGCGGCACGGCGCGCGCGCGGCGGCCGGACGGCTGGGGCCGGCGGGGCTGCGGCAGCTGGGCGCCTCGTTGGCGGCGCTGGCGGATCTGCGCCGGGCCGCCGCCGCCGGCGCTCCCGCCGACCATCCGGTCTGCCGCTGGCTGGCTCAGGGCGAGGACTTCGGCGCGCTGGGGGCGGAGATCCTGGCCAAGGTGGCGGCCGACGCGCCGCCCAACGCGCGCAAGCCGGGCTACATCGCCGCCGGCGTCGACGCGGAGCTGGACCGCTGCCGCGCCGTGGCCGCCGACAGCCGCGGCTTCCTGGCCGGCCTGCAGACGGCGGAACGCGAGCGATCGGGAATCCCAAGCCTCAAAATCGGTTACAACCGCGTCTTCGGGTATTACTTCGAGGTCACCAACAAGCACCTCGACAAGGTCCCCGCGCACTTCCAGCAGCGTCAGACGCTGGTCAACGCCGGCCGCTTCAGCACCGACGAGCTGAAGGAGGCCGAGCGCACCATCCTGGACGCCGAGGAGACGGCTGACCGCCTGGAGGCGGAGATCTTCGCGGCCCTGGTGCGCGCGGTGGCCGAGCGGCTGCCCGCCCTGCGCGAGGCCGCGCGACTGGTCGCGCACGCGGACCTGATGCTGGGCTTCGCCGAGACCGCCGAACGGCATCGCTACTGCCGGCCCGAGTGCGACGACTCGCTCGAACTGCGCATCACCGCCGGTCGGCACCCGGTGGTCGAGCAGCTGCTCGGCTCGGACTTCATCGCCAACGACACGGCGCTGGACGGCGACCGGCGGCAGATCGTGCTGCTGACCGGCCCGAACATGGGCGGCAAGTCCACCTACCTGCGGCAGGTGGCGCTGATCACCCTGATGGCGCAGGCCGGGTCGTTCGTGCCGGCCGGCGGCGCGCGCATCGGCGTGACCGACCGCATCTTCACGCGCGTGGGCGCCTCGGACAACCTGGCGCGCGGCGAATCGACCTTCTACGTGGAGATGAGCGAGACCGCGCACATCCTGCACCAGATGACGCGCCGCAGCCTGGTCATCCTGGACGAGATCGGCCGCGGCACCGCCACCTACGACGGGCTGTCGCTGGCCTGGGCCATCACCGAGCACCTCACCGCCGAGGACGGGCCGCGCCCGCGCGCGATCTTCGCCACCCACTACCACGAGCTGACCGACCTGGAGCGCGACCTGCCGGGCCTGGTCAACTGCCGCCTGGAAGTGAAGGAGTGGGAGGGGCGCATCGTCTTCATGCACGCGGTGGTGCCGGGGCGCTCGGACAAGAGCTACGGCATCCACGTCGCGCGCCTGGCCGGCCTGCCGGAAGGCGTGCTGCGCCGGGCGCAGGAGCTGTTGGCCACGCTCACCGCCGGGGACGAGCGCGACCACGACGCGCGCCGGCCGGGCGGCGCCTCGCTGGCCGCCGACCGGGGCCGGAGCGCGCCCGGGCGCGGGACCGCCCTCCAGGCCACCCTGTTCCACGAGCCCGAGCGCGATGCCCTGAAGGCGCTGCGCGAGCTGGACCTGGAGCGTATCAGCCCCGTGGACGCGTTCATGTGGTTGGCCCGCTTGAAGAACAGCCTCCGCGACCTCTAGAGTTTTTGTTAACCCGCGCCCCGGCCTGCCGAACATCCAACCGAGCCGACAGCCGGAGCGAAGGGCCCGAGGTCCGGTCGCGCCGCCACCCCTTGCCGGCAGGCGGGTCCGCCTGCGCCCGCGAGGTGCCTTGGCCGAGATCATCAAATGGGCGGTCGTCCTGGTCGCGCCGGGGGAAGACGAGCTTCCCCTGCTGGCGGAGCTGTCCGCGCGCCGCGACGCGAGGATCGTCGCCGTGCTGGACCCGACGCGCGCGTCGCTGGGGGCCGGACTGGCCGAGATCATGGGGCTGCGCGTAATCGCCGACCTGAAGGAACTGACGCCGGGCTCGGCGCGCTGGCTGGTGCACCCGCCGCTGAACGACGTGGTCGCCCCGCTGGTGGATCAGGCTCCGGCCGCGGGGCTGGAGGCGATCCCGGCGCGCGATTTCGCCGACCAGGTCTCCGGCCCGCGCCTGGCCGCGCTGCCGCGCGAGGCCACCGAGCAGGACCTGGACGACGCCCTGACCGGGCTGTCGCGCGCCGCCGCGCGCGTGGGCCAAGCCGCCGACCTCGAGTTCCTGGAACTGGAGACGGCCGCCATCCACCGCACGCTCAGCCGCATCGAGGAGGTGCTGGACCGCGAGGCGCTGCTGCGCTGGCTGCTGGGCCTGGCCACGCGCGCCACCGGCGCCACCAGCGGCTCGATCATGCTGCTGGACCCCGAGGCCGAGGAACTCTACGTGGCCTTCGCCTACGGGCTGAGCCAGAGCACCATGCACCGCACGCGCGTGCGCCTGGGCGAGGCCGTCGCCGGCCGGGTCGCGCGCACGCGCCAGGCCGAACTGGTCGCGGGACCGCGCCACCCCGGCGCCGAGCGCGACCGCGGCGACCTGCAGTCGGCCATCTGCGCGCCGGTCCTGTGGGACGGGCGCGTGCTCGGCGTGATCAACGTCTGCACCGCCGAGGGCGAGCCGGCGCTCGAGCGCGAGGCCCTCTCCACGCTCGAGAGCCTGACCCATCGCTTCGGCCTGATCCTCGACCGCTTCCTGCACATCCAGAGCACCGCCGACCGCCTGCTGCTGCGCGAGGTGGAGGAGCGGTTCACGCGCGACACCGGGCTCCCCGAGACGCTGGCCAGCACCCTCTGCGCCTGGGCCGGCGACATCAAGGAAGTGGCGGGCGCCGACCAGGTCAGCCTGGACATCCTGACCGGGGACGGCGACCTGTTCTGCGCCACGCCCGACGGCACGAGCTACGAGGCGCCGCCGCCCGAGCTCAAGGCCGAGGTGCTCAGCCGCGGCCGCCCGCGCGTGCTGCACGCGGCCGACCTGCCGGCGGATTCCGCGCGCGACGGGCGCGAGACGACCGTCTTCCACCTGCCGGTGGGCCGCGACCCGCTGCGGGCCCTGCTCAGCCTGACCTTCTCCTCGGCGGCGCGGGCGCATCACTTCCACGGCGTCAGCTCCGAGGTGCTGCTGCTGCTGAACCGCCACCTGACGGGGTTCCTGGACCGCGCCGCGACGGCCGACCAGCTGGACCGGCTGACCACGCTGTCGACGGCGCTGTCGGAACTGGGCGCCGCGCCGCCCGGTCCGGCCACGAGCGAGCGCGTGCTGGCCGCGGCGCGCCGGCTGACCGGCGCGGGCCAGGCGCTGCTGCTGACGGGCGAGGAAATGCTGGCGCCGGGCCCCGGCGAGCCCGAGACCCCGGAGGAAGCCCTGCGACGCGAGGCCGCCCGCCTGCTCAACGACGCCGGCCGCGGCGGCTGGCAGACCACCGTGCTGGAGACCGGCCTGGGCGCGCCCGACCACGCGGCGCGCTCGGTGCTGGCGGTGCCGCTGGGCGGGCCCGACGCCTTCCCGGGCCTGGTCCTGATCGACAAGCGCCGCCTGCACCCGCTGGACGGCGCCTCGTTCACCGAATTCGACGCGCTGTTCGCGCGCCGGCTGCTGCCGCTGCTGGCGGACCGCCTGCGCCGCCAGCCCGAGTTCGAGGCCGCCGAGACCGAGCGCCTGGCCGACCGCCTGGAGCCCGCCGCGCCGGACCTGGTCTCGACCGTGATCGCCGCGGCGGCGACGCGCGGGGCGCTGGCGGAGATCCTGCGCCGCGAGATGGACCGCTGCGACCGCTACCACACGATGCTCGGCCTGGCCGCGTTCCGGCCCGTCGCCGCGGGCGCCGCGCGCGCGGTGGACCCGACGGCCCTGGTCGCCGGCATCGAGCGCCACCTGCGCAGCAGCGACCACATCGGCTGCCTGGAGGACGGCACAGTGCTGGTGATCGTGCCGGAGGACATCCAGTCGCTGCCGCGGCTGATCAAGCGCGTCATCGATCTGATGCGGCGCCTGGCCGACCGCCCCGATCTGGACGTGCGCAGCGCCTCGCGCGTCTATCCGGGCGGCGGGGACTCGCCCGAGAAGCTGCTGCAGGCCGTGCTCGCGGCCCTCGTCTGACCGCTCCCCGCGCCGGTTGACGCCTCTGCCCGCCACGGTTACCCTTGCCTGCCCGCGGCAGCGCGCCGCTTCGCGCTCGAGCGACGACAGGGAAGGCAGGATGGCAGAGGAACCCCGCAGGATCCGGGTGCTGGACGGCGCCACCATCGACCGCATCGCCGCCGGCGAGGTGGTCGAGCGGCCCGCCTCGGTGGTGAAGGAGCTGGTCGAGAACAGCCTCGACGCCGGCGCCCGCCAGATCTCCGTCACGCTGGAGGACGGCGGCCTGACCTCGCTGACGGTCGACGACGACGGCCACGGCGTGGCCTTCCGCGACCTGCCGTTGGCCTTCGAGCGCCACGCCACCAGCAAGATCACGACGGCGGCCGACATCATGAGCGTCGGCTCATTTGGATTCAGGGGCGAGGCGCTGGCCAGCATCGCCTCGGTCGCGCGCGTGCGCTGCGTGAGCCGCACCGCCGACTCGGACATGGGCGGGATGATCGAGATCGAGGGCGGCGAGATCATCCGCCGCGAGCCGGCTCCCCGCAACCGCGGCACCACGATCACCGTCAGCGACCTGTTCTACAACACGCCGGCCCGCCGCAAGTTCATGAAGACCCCGCAGGCGGAAAAGCGCGCGGTGATGCGCCTGCTGACGCAGCTGGCCCTGGCCAATCCCGACACGCGCTGGCTGGTGCGGGCCGAGGGGGAGACGCTGCTGGACCTGCGGCCCGCCTCGTCGCTGACCGACCGCGCGCGCGACCTGTTGGGCGCCTCGGTCGTCGCGCAGATGGCGCGCTTCGAGAACGCCAAGGGCGGCTTCAGCGTCGGCGGCCTGGCCTCGCGCCCCACCTGGACGCGCGGCAACCGCGAGCAGCAGTACATCTTCGTCAACCGCCGCCCGGTCGACAACGCGGCGCTGTCGCAGGCCATCGCCCAGGCCTACCGCGAGTCGATTCCCGCCGGCCGCCACGCCGTGGTGATCGCCTTCCTGCAGGTGCCCGCCGGCGAGGTCGACGTGAACGTGCACCCGGCCAAGACCGAGGTGCGCCTGCTGCTGGAGCGCGAGATCTTCGGCCTGGTCAAATCGGCGCTGGTCGAGGGCCTGGGCCTGCGCCGCGCGGATGATTTGCGCCCCTGGGCCGGCGAGCCTGCGCCCGACCCCGAGTCGGCGGAGTTCCGGGGCCTGCCGGCGCACGAGGCCGCCGAGCGCCTGGCCCGCGCGCAGGACGACTACCTGCGCCGCCACTTCCAGCGCGGCGGCTCGGCGGGGTTCGAGTACCGCGGCGTGCCGCGCGGCCAGGGCGAGCTGTTCGGCGCCGCAGCCCTGCGCGCGCAGCCGGGCGGCGAAGGGAACGACGGCGCGCCGGGCGCCGCGGCCGACGGCTGGCACGGCGCCGAGCCGCCGCTGCACGCCGCGCCGTTCTGGCAGCTGCACCGCACCTACATCGTGACCCAGATCCGCGGCGGCCTGGTGCTGATCGACCAGCACAACAGCCACGAGCGCATCCTCTACAACGAGGCGCAGCGCGCCCTGGGCGGCGCGGGCGTGCCCACGCAGCAGCTGCTGTTCCCGGCGCACCTCGAACTGACCCCGGGCCAGGTGCAGGCCTGGCAGGCGCACGCCGGCCAACTGAAGTCCATGGGCTTCACCATCGAGCCCTTCGGCGGCCAGAGCATCCTGGTGCAGGGAGTGCCCGCGTCGCTGAAGAACTGGAACGAGGGCCGCCTGCTGCTGGACATCCTGGACGACCTGGCCTGGGACGACAAGCCGAGCCAGGAGAACCAGGTCGACCTGCTGGCCAGCTACGCCTGCCACGCGGCGGTGCGCGCCGGCGAGCCGCTCACCGTGCCGGAGATGCAGAACCTGGTCGATCAATTGTTCGCCACCGACCAGCCGCTCAGCTGCCCGCACGGGAGGCCCACGCTGATCCAGTTCACGCTCGGCGAGCTGGAGAAGCGCTTCGGGCGGGCCTGAGATGGGCGAGCCCGCGCGCGCGCTGGACGCAGGCGAGCTACGGCCCGACACCGCGCGCGTGTGCCCGGTCATCTGCGGCCCGACCGCCGTCGGCAAGACCGCGCTGATCACGACCCTGGCGCGCGAACACCCCATCGAGGTCATCAGCCTCGACAGCCGCCAGGTCTACCGCGGCCTGCGCATCGGCACCGCGCAGCCCACCGCGCAGGAGCTGGCCGTCTGCCCGCACCACCTGGTCGACTTCCTGCCCCCGGAGGAAACCTACGACGCCGCCCGCTACCGGCGCGATTTCTGCCGCGTCCATGCCGAGATCACCGCGCGCGGCGGCGTGCCCGTGGTCGTGGGCGGCGCGGGCCTCTACCTGACCGCGATCCGCGAGGGCTTCGTCGATCTGGGCCGTGCGGTCCGCCCGCTGGCCGAGGTGCGCGCCGAGCTGGACCTGCTGGACGACGCGGAGATCCGCCGCCGCCTGCACGCGGAGGACCCGGCCGCCTGGGCCCGGATCCACGCCAACGACCGCTACCGCAGCCAGCGGGCCCTGGAGATCGGCGAGGTGGCCGGCCGCCCGCTCAGCGAGCTGAGCGCCGCGCAGGCGCCCGACCCGGCCCTGGGCCTGGACTTCCGCGTCTTCGTGCTGGAGCGCCCGGTGGGCGAGCTGGACGCGCGCATCGCGGCGCGTACGCGGGCCATGCTGCAGGGCGGCTGGATCGAGGAGACGCGCGAGTTGCTGCGCTCGCACGCCGCGGACTGCCCGGGGCTGGCGTCGATCGGCTATCGGGAGATCGTGGCGCACTTGGGCGGGGGACTTGCGCCGGCGCAAGTCGAGATGGCCGGCCTCGAGGCGGCCATCGTCCGCGTGACCCGGCAGTACGCGAAGCGGCAGCGGACGTGGTTCCGGAAGGTGGAGGCGGCCGGGCGGGGCAGCCCGGACGATCCGGGTCTGGCTGCGTCGCTGCTCCGATGCCTGGGCGGGGCCGCCCGGCCGTGATCGAGGGACCGGGCGGCAACCGAGGCCGCACGGCCGGTCAGGTGCGCGATCTGCCCTGGTCGCGGATCTCCCGCAGCACCAGCGCCACCACGAACAGCACCATGATCGCCGCAAACTCGATCAGGCGGCCGGGCGAGTAGGCTCCGCCGACCAGCGTGTAGCCGGCCAGGTTGGCCACCCTTTCGACCACGGCGACCGCGAACAGGATTCCCGCGGCCACGAACAGGACACGGTTGAGCAGGCTCAGGGCCTTCATGGCGTGACCTCCGCGACCGGGCGCCAGTCCGGCCTGACGACAGTCCGGACCATCTTCGGGTAGTACTTCCAGTCAGGCAGCTTCACGGGCACGTAAGTGACCGTGCCGGTGGCGTCGTTCTGGAACCAGAGTTCGCGCCAGCCGGTCGCGCCGTTGCCCTGCGGCGCGAACGTCACCGAGGCGAGCTTGCCGTATTCGGCGGGCAGTGTCGCCAGGTCGGCCAGATCGTCGGTCGGCAGGTTCGTCTCTTTGGGCAGCGGGGAACACGCGGTCGGTGGGACGGCCAGCAGCAGCAACAGGAGGATCGCTCGACGCATGGGATGCCCCCTTTCGTCAGGGACCTCGGCCCCGGGGCCGATCCGGCAACCCGGGACAACTCCCACCAGCCTAGCACATGGCGCGGGCCGGATTCGGCGAAATGCGCACAGGCGCGGCCGTCGCCCCTGGTCTGAAGGTCAGCGCCACAGGCCGAGCAGGCGGCCGAGGCTGATCGATTCGGCGGCTTTGTTGTCGATCGTGAGATCGGTGATCGCGCGCAGCGCGAAGTACGGCCGGGTACCGCCGGCGACCACCGAGTCCCGCTCCGCGACATGCAGCCGCAGCGTGCCCTGCACCTTCAGCAGCGAGCGCCCGGAGCCGCGGTCCAGAAGCATCACGACATCGTAGAACGCCGCTTCGGTGCCGGGGTACCGATCGCCCGCCATAGCCGGCATCCAGCCGCCGGTGCGGGAGTAGGTCTGGAATTCGATCGCCACCACCGCCGGCACCAGAGCGCCGTTCGGGTCGGACACGTCCGTGCCGGCGAACAGGCGCTCGTGGATGCGCAGCGCTTCCTGGCGCTCGATCGCGCCGCCGAGATCCGGGTACTGGTTCGCCGCCTGAGCCTGCAGCGGCATCACGTAGTCCGCGGTCAGCAGGTGGTTCAGGTGGTCCAGGCGCCGGCCTTCATAGGCGGCCATCAGGTTGGCGGCCGCCTGGTCCGGCGTGTCCGGAAAGGGGAGCGCCTGGCCGGTGTCGTCCGGCGGCGGGGGATCGGTCGTGCTGTCGCTGCAGCCGCCCGCCGCGCCCAGCGCGAAGCACAACAGCAGCCCGCAGAAGCAGAGCGGGCGGGAGCGCATGAGCACGGCCAGCACCTCCCGGGCATCGCCCGGATCGCCACCGCGACCAGAGGAGGGATGGAGCGGGCTACGAGGCTCGAACTCGCGACCCTCAGCTTGGGAAGCTGATGCTCTACCAACTGAGCTAAGCCCGCTCCGGATATCCGCTTGGACGGCGCCAAACTAACCCGCCCGCCGGGCGCTGTCAACCCGGCGCCCGCAAGCCCGCGCCCCGCCGGTGGTTGCCCGTCCCGGCATTCCGTGCTTTCTTGGCCCGGCCATGATCCCGCTCATCCGACCCTTCCCGGCCCCGCTGGACCGCCTGCACGCTTGGCAGCAGGGCGACGCCGTCGTGCAGATCGACGGCCGCCCCCTCGAGGACATCCTGGACCTGTACTACTACGCGCCCGAGGGCGGCGCCACGGCGCTGGGCATCCGCCGCGCCGACGGCTCGGAGCTGACCGTGCGCCTGGACCCCGGCGACATCAGCGCGGTGACCGAGTGCTTCGCGCCGATGGAGTTCAAGACCTGCGCCTGCGACTGCGTCTTCTGCTTCATCGACCAGAATCCCAAGGGGATGCGCGACCAGATCTACGTGAAGGACGAGGACTACCGGTTCAGCTTCCTCTACGGCAACTACATCACGCTGACCAGCCTGGGCCGGCGGGGGCTCGAGCGCATCATCCGGCAGCGCCTGTCGCCGCTGTACGTGTCGGTGCACGCGACGGACATCGACGTGCGCACGCGGATGCTGGGGATCAAGCGGCGGATCGACGTCATGGCCATCCTGCGCCAGCTGTCCGAGGGCGGCATCGAGATCCACACGCAGGTCGTGCTGTGCCCCGGCTGGAACGACGGCGAGGTGCTCGACCGCACCATCGCCGACCTGCTGACTCTGGCGATTCCGAAGGACGACGACGCGCCCGCCTTCGAGAGCGTCTGCCGGCGCGGGCACGGGTACGAGGGCGAGATGCCGGACGTCGGCGGCGCGGAGGTGGCGCGCGCGCCCTGCGGCGAGCCGCTGTTCGGCGACGACGAGCCGCTGGCACTTGCGCCGGCGCAAGTGGAGGACAGCCCGCCCGCCGCCCCCGGCGGCATCCGCTCGCTGGCCATCGTCCCGGTCGGCCTGAGCGTGCACCGCGAGGGCCTGACCAGGCTGGACCCCGTGACCCCGCCGGTGGCCGCGGCGACCATCGCGCAGGTGACCCGCTGGCAGGAGCAGGCGCGCCGGAAACTGGGCTACGGCTTCGTCTACCTGAGCGACGAGTTCTTCCTGCAGACCGGCCGGCCGTTCCCGCCCGCGGAGAGTTACGACGAGTTCTGGCAGATCGACAACGCCATCGGCCTGACCTGCCGCCTGCGCGACACCTGGCAGGAGGAGCTGGGCTGGGCCGTCACCGACGGCGACCTGCCCACCCGGCCGCTCACGGTGCTGACCGGACAACTGGCGGCCACCGCCTGGCGGCGCGAGTTCACCCCGGTGCTGGAGACGGCCGGCGCCCCGCCGGTCGAGGTGGTGGGGGTGCAGAACACGTTCTACGGCGCCAGCGTCACGGTGGCGGGCCTGCTGTCGGGTGGCGATCTGCGGCGCGCGCTGCTGGAGCTGCCGCCCGCGCCGGTTCGCGACGTCGTCCTGTCGCCCCGCGTGCTGAACGCCGACGGCCTGACCCTCGACGGGATGACCCTGGCCGACCTGGCCGCCGGGCAGCCCCACCGCCTGCACCTGGGCGAGGAGGACGGGTTCATTGATTTCTGGCGGCAATTGGGCTAAGTTCCTCAAAAGCGGCCCGTTGCCGGCCGCCCGCCTCTGACCGCCGCCCCACGCCGATCCGGCCGGGGCCACCCCATGTCCCGGGAGAGCGCCGTGTCCCTGCGCACCGTGGCCATCGTCGGCCGCCCCAACGTGGGCAAGTCCACGCTGTTCAACCGCGTCCTGGGGGAGCGGCGCTCGGTGGTGCACGAGACCCCGGGCGTCACGCGCGACCGCATCGCCGAGGTCACCGACTGGGCGGGCCACCCGTTCCACCTGCTGGACACCGGCGGCATCATCCCCTTCGGCGAGACGGTCTCCGAGTTCGACGACAAGGTGACCCAGATCGCGCGGGAGGCCATCGCCGAGGCCGACGTGGTGCTGTTCCTGGTCGACGGCAAGGTGGGCCCGATGGCCTGGGACGAGGCCATCGCCCGCGACCTGCGCAAGGCCGGCAAGTCGGTCGTGCTGTGCGTGAACAAGGTCGAGACCGACGCCGACCGCGCCACCGTCCACGACTTCCACGCCCTGGGCCTGGGCGAGCCGTTCTCGATCAGCGCCCTGCACGGCCACGGCGTGGGCGACCTGCTGGACAAGGTCGTCGAGGGCTTCCCGATGCACGAGGTGGAGACGCCCTGCGACTGCCGCGTGGCCATCCTGGGCCGGCCCAACGTGGGCAAATCCTCGCTGCTGAACATCCTGGTGGGGCGCGAAGAGGCGCTGGTCAGCGAGATCTCCGGCACCACCCGCGACTCCATCCACACGGACCTCAAGTGGCACGGCAAGACGATCCGCCTGATCGACACGGCCGGCCTCAGGCGCAAGTCGAAGGTGCAGGAGGCCATCGAGGTCTTCAGCAACATGCGCACCGTCCGCGCGCTGGAGCAGTGCGACGTGGCCGTGTTCGTGGTCGACGCCGCGGCGGGCGCCGTGGCGCAGGACGCCAAGATCGCCGGCATGATCCACGACGCGGGCAAGGGCGCCATCGTCGTCTTCAACAAGTGGGACCTGATCGCCGACAAGGGCGCCAACACGCACCTCGAGCACTGGCGGAAGTTCTGCGACGAGGTGCCGTTCCTGACCTACGCGCCCTGGTTCACCGTCAGCGCCGAGTCTCGCCAGCGCACCGGACGCATCATGGAGTCGGTATGGGAGGTCCATGAGGCCCGGCAGCGCCGCATCCCGACCGCCCAGCTCAACGAGTTCCTCGAGCGCACGATCGCCATGCAGGGCCCGCGCACGCACGGGGGCGGGGTGGGGAAGATCTACTACGGCACCCAGATCGAGAGTGCGCCGCCCACGTTCCTGCTGTCGGTCAACGAGCCCAACTTCTTTGCGCGGAACTACCTGCGCTTCATCAATAACCGGTTGCGCGAGGAATTCGGCTTTACCGGCAACCGCATCTTTGTGAAACTGAAGAAGAGTTGATCCGTCGTCGCCAGGTTCCGAGCCCCCGACCGGAAACGGACCCATGCTGATCATCCTGTTCCTGCTCATCGCGTTCCTGCTGGGGGCGGTGCCCTTCAGCTTCATCATCGGCAAGCGCGTCAAGGGCCTCGACCTGCGCAAGGTGGGCAGCGGCAACCTGGGCGCGACGAACGTGTTCCGCACGCTCGGGCCGCGCTGGGGCGTCACCTGCCTGCTGCTGGACATGGCCAAGGGCGCGGCCGCGGTCGCGCTGATGACGGCGCTGGTCAAGACCTGGCCCGCCGGCGAGCCGACGCCGTTCCACATCCCGCCCGATCTGTTCCGCATCGTGGCCGGCGTGGTGGCCTCGCTGGGCCACACCTTCAGCCCCTGGGTCAGCTTTCACGGCGGCAAGGGCGTGGCCACCACCGGCGGCGCGTTCTTCGTGCTGGAGCCCTATGCCGTCCTGGTGGCGCTGGCCACGTTCGCCATCGTGTTCGCCGTCTCGCGGATCGTGTCGCTGGGCAGCATCGCCGCCGCGGTGATCCTCCCGTTCGCCGTCCTGTTCTTCGAGCGGCACAGCACGCAGACCTCCAAGACCATCATCTGGTTCACCTTCCTGGTCTGCGCTTTCGTGATCTGGAAGCACCGCGCCAACCTGGCCCGCCTGCGCGCCGGCACCGAGGCCCGGCTGCGCCACCACAAGGGCGACCACTCGGACAGCCACGGGGCGCCCGGCGGCCGCAGCGGCCACTGAGGCGGGAGGGACGCCATGGAGCACATGCCGCGCAAGGCCGCCATCCTGGGCACCGGCAGCTGGGCCAGCGCGTTCGGACGCCACCTGTGCCACAAGTGGGAACGCGTGGTGCTGTGGGGCATCGACGAGAAGCAGGTCCGCAGCATCAACCAGACGGGCACCAACCCCGACTACCTGGGCACCGTGTTGCTGCCGCCGAACCTGCGGGCCACGCTGGAGCTGGCCGACGCGCTGACGGGCGCGGACATCGTCTTCGTCGTGGTTCCCAGCCAGGCCGTGCGCCAGGTGATGCAGAAGGTGGCCCAGAGCGGCGCGCTGCCGCCCGGGGTGCCGGTGGTCAACCTGGCCAAGGGCTTCGAGGTCAGCTCGCTCAAGCGGCTGAGCACGGTGATCGAGGAGGAGCTGGCCGCGGCCACGCCGCCCTCGCCGCACCCGGTGGCGGTGCTGCTGGGGCCCAGCCATGCGGAGGAAGTGGCGCTGGAGCTGCCCACGGCGCTGGTGCTCTCGGGCCAGGAGGGCTGCGACTGGACGCACTGGCAGGCCTGGATCTCGGGGCCGTTCTTCAGGGTCTACACGAATCCGGACATGCCCGGGGTGGAGTTCGCCTCGGCCTTCAAGAACATCATCGCCCTGGCCGTGGGCATGGCCGACGGGCTGGGCGCCGGCGACAACACGCGCGGCACGCTGATGACCCGCGGCATGGTCGAGCTGTCGCGCCTGGGCCGCGCGCTGGGCGGGCGCCCCGAGACGTTCGCCGGCCTGGCCGGCATCGGCGACATGATCACCACCTGCATCAGCCGACACAGCCGAATCCGCAACTTCGGCCAGGCGGTCACCGCCGGCGGGCAGTCCCCCGCCGAGCTGCTGGCCGGCTGGGTGCAGGTCGTCGAGGGCGTGGAGATGGCCAAGGCCGCCTTGAAGCTGGGTCAGAAGCACGAGATAGAACTTCCCATTACCAAACAGGTTCACGATGTGCTATTTTCCGGGAAACCGCCCCGGCAGGCGATGCGGGAGTTGATGGAGCGGGAACTCAGGCCGGAGGCGGACTAGGGGGGAGCCGCGCCGCGATGGACTACCCGAAGAAGCTCTACTACTCGATCAGCGAGGTCGCCGACATCACCGGCGTCAAGGCGCACGTCCTGCGCTACTGGGAGACCGAGTTCCCCACCCTGCGCCCGAAGAAGACGCGCGCCGGCAGCCGCCGCTACCGGCAGGCGGACATCGACGTGGTGCTGGCCATCAAGGAGCTGCTGTACGAGCGCGGCTTCAAGATCGCCGGCGCGCGCAAGGCGCTCCGCCAGGAGAAGGCCGTCGAGCCCGCCGCCCAACCCGGCGCCGTCGCCGACGCCCCCGCGCAGATCGACCTCGACTTCGCCCACCGGGCGACCGCGGCCCAGTTGGCCGCGCTGCGCAGCGAGTTGGAGGCCATCCTGTCCCTGGTGCGTGAACTGGGACCGGACAAGGCCGCGCCGCTCAAGAAGATGGAGGGCCGGGGCTAGGCCCGGCGATGCGGTCCCCGGCGGGGATTGCTCCTTGTCCGCTGCCGCGGGCCGTATTAGATTGTCGCCCTTGTTGGTTTGTCGCACTTGCAGCGGACCCCCGCCGGCCCCGGGCCGGCACGCTGGCACATCTTGGTCGGGACGTGGCGCAGCCCGGTAGCGCACTTGCATGGGGGGCAAGGGGTCGCG